>JAHCAG010000006.1 GCA_019635015.1 Burkholderiales bacterium
TGCCACGATTCCATGTTCTTGCCGTGGGTGTCCCAGAAATCGGCCGGCAGCGCGCAGATGCCGGTGTAGAGCAGGTCGGTGTCTTCCAGCACCTTGTCGTTGAAATAATCCTCGGCGGCGAGCCCCAGCGCGCGCGCCTTGATGCGCATGTTGATGTCCTTCGACACCAGGATCACCTGGCGCTTGGGATGAACCTCCTGCAGGTGCTTGACCACGCCGATGATCTGGTTGTCCGCCTTGCCGCTGGGCAGGCTGGAAGGCAGCTGGGCGTTGATCGCCTCGGTCTGCAGGAAGGCGCGTCCCGAGACCGCCTTGTCGCCGCGCAGCTCGAGCGGGATGCCACCGGTGATGTCGCCTTCCAGCGCCCCGACCAGTTCGTCGAGGTAGCGGCTTGCCTGGCGCGCGTTGCGCGAAACTTCCGACATGCCTTTCTTGTTGTTGTCCAGCTCCTCGAGCGTGGCCATCGGGATGAAGATGTCGTGTTCCTCGAAGCGGAACAGGCTGGTGGGATCGTGCATCAGGACGTTGGTGTCCAGCACGAACAGCTTGGTCGCGGCAGTGGCGATGCGGGTGACGACGGCGGAAGAGGGTGCTGCCTTGCGCTGGATCATGTGCCTCCTGGCGGACGGGGTGAAGCAGGGGCCATGGGGAGTCCAGCCCCTGCGGAAACGGGCGCCCGGGAGGTCAGGCCAGGGTTCTTGCGAATTCCAGCACCTCCTGTGCATGCCCGGGAACTTTCACGCCGCGCCACTCGCGGCGGATGATGCCTTTGGCGTCGATGACGAAGGTGCTGCGTTCGATGCCGCGCACCTTCCTGCCGTACATGTTTTTCATCTTGATCACGCCGAAAGCCTTGCACGCGATCTCGTCCGCGTCACTCAGCAGATCGAAGGGCAGGCCGAGTTTGGTCTTGAAGTTCTCGTGTGACTTGAGGCTGTCGCGGGAAATGCCGTAGACCGCGCAACCGGCCCTGGCGAACTGCGGATGCAGGTCGCGGAACTGCTGCCCCTCGGTGGTGCAACCCGGGGTGTTGTCCTTCGGGTAGAAGTAGATCACCAGGATCTGGCCGGGCGGAGGGCCCAGCCTGAAGGTTTTGCCCCCGGTGGAGGGAATTTCGAATTCCGGTGCAGGTTGATCCAGCACGCTGATGGATTGCCGAGTTCGCTGTGGAGTTGCGGCTATCTTGGACGAATTCGCCGCGACATGCAACAGGCGGCGCGGATTGCCTCGAAAGTTTCATGAGGAAGAAGCATTTCCGTAAACTGTGGAAGCGAACATTGCGTAGTCAAAGCAGATAACGGAGCCTGTCATGAATATTGCGGTGATCGGATGCGGTTATGTCGGGCTGGTGACCGGGGCATGTCTTGCCGAAACCGGCCACACGGTGACCTGCATCGACAGCGACACACACAGGATCGCGCAACTGCGGATGGGTCTGCTGCCGTTCTTCGAGCCCGGACTGGGACCGGTGGTTCAGCGCAACTCGCAGCTGCAGCGCCTTCTGTTTGCAACCGATCCCGGCCCCGCGATTGCCGCGGCGGATCTGCTGTTCATTGCCGTCGGCACGCCGCCGCTGGCGCACGGCGGTGCCAATACACGCCAGGTCCTGGAAGCCGCCGCAACCATCGGCCGCCACATGGCGCCCGGCTGCATCGTGGTCAACAAGTCAACGGCGCCGGTGGGCACCGCGGAACAGATCCGCGCCATCCTCGACCGCGTGGCGAAGCAACGAGGCCTTGCCGGCGGCCACGAGGTGGTGGTCAATCCCGAATTCCTGCGCGAAGGCAGCGCGGTGCAGGATTTCATGAGTCCGGACCGCGTCGTGCTCGGCCTGCAGTGTGCACTGCCGGAGCGGGTGATGCGCGGCCTCTATGCGCCATTCGTGCGCGAGCAAGAAAGATTGCTGGTGATGGGGTTGCGGGATGCAGAACTCACCAAATATGCCGCCAATGCGATGCTGGCCACCCGCATCTCCTTCATGAACGAAATGGCGCGGCTTTGCGATGTGCTCGGCGTGGATGTCGAGAATCTGCGGCGCGGCATCGGTTCCGACTCGCGCATTGGTCAATCCTACCTGCACCCGGGCTGCGGTTACGGCGGTTCCTGTTTTCCGAAGGATGTCCGCGCGCTGATCGACATGGCCAGACAGGCGCGCAGCGAGCTCGACATCCTCACGGCGGTGGCGCAGGTCAATGACGCGCAGAAGCAATGGGCGTCGGGCGTGATCGCCGGCCGTTTCGGCCACCGGCTGCAGGGCCGGCGTTTCGCAGTCTGGGGCCTCTCCTTCAAACCCGGTACCGATGACCTGCGCGAGGCGCCGGCACTGGCGATCATCACCGACCTGCTGGCTGCGGGCGCGCAGGTCTGTGCGCATGATCCGGTGGCGATGCCGCGCGCGCGGCGCGAATGGCCGCAGCAGTGGTTCGAGTCCGGTGCGCTGCATCTTTCCGCAAGTCCGCTGGATGCCGTGGACGGCGCCGATGCGCTGCTGCTGGTCACCGAGTGGAAGCCCTTCCGATCGCCGGATTTCGCCGAAATCGGCCGGCGCATGCGGGGCCGCCTGATTGTTGATGGCCGCAACCAGTACGATCCGCAGCAACTGCGCGAGCTGTGTTTTGAATATGCCGGGGTCGGGCGTGGCCACCTGCAGGCCCTGAGGCGCCCGGAAGCGCTTGCGGAAGCGACGACGCTGGCCGCCTGAACTCAGGCCGGCTGCTGCGCGGCTTCGCCGGCGACGGCGCGGGCCAGCGCCTGCATCGCCGCGTCGCCGTGATCCGGCAGCGTCAGCCGCGGCGCCTGCGGCAGGCGCGGATAATGCGCCACGATGGCCCGCGTGTAGGCCGGATCGTAATGCCGCAGCAGCAGGTCCTCGGTCAGTTCATCCCAGCCGCCGCCGCGCGCCAGCACCTGCCAACGGTCGATGATGGTGTTGCCGTGCAGCGGCCGCAGGCAGTCGAGCTGGGTGTTGAGGGTCGCGGTGTCGGCGAGGAAATGGGCATATTCATCCTTCAACAGCGCAACGCGCACGCTGACCGGCGCCTCGATGACCACGCAGTGGCTGGCCCACATCGCGCTGATCAGTGATTCGGGCACGCGCAGCGCGCCGATCTTCCTGCTTTCCGACTCGACGAACACCGGCCGCTCCGGCGACAACGCCTTCAATTGCGCCCACAGCCGGCTTTCGAACATTTTCTGCGAAGGCTGCGGCTGACCGGGCAGATTGCCCAGCACCGAGCCGCGGTGCGCGGCCAGTTCCTCGAGATCGATCACCTGCGCGCCCTGTTCCTGCAACGCGCGCAGCAGCCGGCTCTTGCCGGTGCCGGTCATGCCGCAGACCACACGCCAGTCAAACTGCGCAGGCAGGTTCTCCAGTTCGGCGACCACGGTGCGGCGGTAGGCCTTGTAACCGCCCTGCACACGGCCGACCTGCCAGCCGACACGGCTCAAGATGTGGGCCATCGCACCGCTGCGCTCGCCGCCGCGCCAGCAATAGACCAGAGGCCGCCAGCCGCGCGGCTTGTCGAGGAAATGCGCCTGCAGATGGCGGCTGATGTTGGCGGCCACCAGCGCGGCGCCGATCTTTTTGGCGTCGAAGGGTGACTGCTGCTTGTAGAGCGTACCGACTTCGGCGCGTTCGCGGTCGTTCAGCACCGGGCAGCTGATCGCGCCGGGAACATGATCCTCGGCGAATTCACTCTCCGAGCGCACATCGATGATGGTGTCGAAACCCGACAGCACGTCCTGTGCGTCGATGTCGCTGAGCCGGGAATGTTGCGGGGATCTGGAGGAGGTCATCACGTGCCGCGGATTGTACTGCATGCGCCGCGGGTCTCCCGGATCAGGGCAACCGGCCCTGGCGCAGCTTGCGCAGGACGAAGCGCGCGGGATCGACGGCGGCCGCGAGATCATTTTCCAGCGGCGGCGGTTCGCCGCCGATCCTGCAGGCGATGATTTCCGCGGCGAGGCTTGCCCACACCAGTCCGCGCGAGCCGCAGGCGAAGGCGCCATAGAGGCCGGGCTGGCGCGGCAGTTCGCTGACCGGCCTGCCGCGCCACTGCAGGCCCTGCGCGCGCAGGACGGCAAGGTCGGGCAGGGCGCCGATCAGCGGCAGATGATCATTCGTTGCCGCGCGGAAGCCGACAAAATCCTGCCCGAAGTCGCCATCGTCCGGCGCCGGGCTTTCCGGCCACAGCGCGCGCAGTCCGGCGAGGTTGCGTGCGCGGTCGCTCGCGCGTGGCGAAGACTGCTCATCGTCCTCGTCGAAAGTGCTGCCGGTGACGAGGCTGTTGCCGAGATTGACCATCGTCGCCGCGCCGGCGATGGCACAGCGCAGAGACGGCATCGCCGCGGGGATGCGGCTTAGCTGGCCGCGGATATGCCGCAGGCTGCAGAGTCCGGGCACGAGGCGTTCGCTGTCATGGCTGTTGGCTAGCACGGCGAGCGGCGCTGCGGCCAGCAGCCTGCCTGCGGCGTCGAAGGCCTGCCAGATGCCGTTGGTGCAGTCGAGGCGCTCGACCCGGACGCCAAAACGGGTGTCGATGCCGGCGGTCGCCAACTGTGCGCCGACCAGGGAACGCGGGTCGAGCCAGCCGCAGCCGGCAAACCAGCAGCCTCCAAAACGCAGGGGCAGGCCGCAGTTCTCGCTCAAGGCATTGCGTGGGAGGAAAGCCATGTATCCGTCCGGGAAGCGCAGGCGTTCGACGGCCTGCCGCATTGCGTGCTCTTCCGCGGCATCGGCGGCCGGCCAGGCGAGGCCTCCGCGCGAACCCGTCAGCACGTGCCCGCGCCGTTCCAGCGCATCCCAGTTTCCCAGCGCGGACAGCAGGCCCTTGCGCACCAGGCGCGAGAGGATTGCGTCGTCGGGCGAGAGATGCGGATGGAACAGCGCGGCGGGCAGGCCGGAGGCGCCGCCGGCCGGACCGGCAGCAGCATCGAGCACGGTGACCGGATGACCGCGCAACGCCAGGGTTTCGGCTATGGCTGCTCCGGCCATGCCGGCACCCACCACCAGCACCGGGGTGTCGGGCGGCACTGATGCGGCCATGGCAGCAGGGCGATGCCAGTGTGGCGGCCGGAATTCGCCAGCCAGGCGGTGGCGCTTGCGGCCATAACCCGGCAACCGTTCGCAGACGAAATCGGCCTGCGCCAGTCCCTCACGCACCATCGGCGCCGTGGTGTATGTCGCCAGTGTCGCGCCGGGAGCGGCGAGGCGGGAGCATTGGCGATATATCCCGTCGTTCCACATCTGCGGATTACGCGCCGGGGCAAAGCCGTCGAGATAAAAAGCATCGAAGCGGGCATCGATCTCAGGCAGCGCTTGCGCAACATCGGCAAACAGCAGTGTCAGCAGCACACGCCCTTCATCAAAACTCAGCCGGTGCCAGCCGGGCAGGGCCTGCGGCCATTGCGCCTGCAGTTGCGCCGCCAGCGCAGCCACCTCCGGCAGCCGCGCATGGCAGGCCGCGAGATCGGCGGCGGTGAGGGGATGTTTCTCGACGGAAAAATAATGCAGCCGCCCGCAGCGCGCCGGATCCTCGCGCCAGGCCTGCCAGCTGGCGAGAAAGTTGATGCCGATGCCAAAGCCGGTTTCGAGCAGGCAGAACAGTCGCCGTCCCGCCCAGCGCTGCGGCAGGCCGTTGCCGGCAAGGAACACCGCCCGCGCCTGTGCCAGGCCGCCATCGGCGCTGTGGTAGACGTCGTCGTAGTCCGGCGACCAGGGCGTGCCGTCGTCACGATGGATCAGCGTTGCGGTGTGCAGGGACATTCGATGTGTCTCCGCGCCTCGTCAAGGCGGGGGCGTTGTGTTAGGTTTGGGCGGCCTGAGCAAGCTGAAAAACATCATCCAACCGCTGCCCTGCAGTGTACCGTCAATCGATCGCCCATCATGAACAAAACCCCGGAAACCGCGCCCCTTCGCCTGACCCAGTTCTCCCACGGCGGTGGGTGAGGCTGCAAACTGACGCCAGCGTTGCTGAGCGAAGTTCTGGCCAATGCCCCGGCCGCGCAGCCCTTCAAGGACCTGCTGGTCGGCACGGAGTCGAGCGACGACGCCGCGGTTTATCGCATCAACGATGAACAGGCGATCATCGCGACGACCGATTTTTTCATGCCGATCGTCGATGATCCCTATGATTTCGGGCGCATCGCCGCGACCAATGCCATATCCGACGTCTACGCGATGGGCGGCAAGCCCTTCCTTGCGCTGGCCTTGCTGGGCATTCCCGTCGGCAAGATGCCGATGGAAGCCGCGCAGCGCATCACTGCCGGCGGCCATGCGGTCTGCGCCGCTGCAGGCATCCCGATTGCCGGCGGCCATTCGATCGATTCGCCGGAACCGATCTACGGCCTGGTCGCGCTGGGACTGATCCATCCCGACAAGGTCAAACGCAATGACCGCGCCGCCGCGGGCGACGTGCTGATCCTCGGCAAGGGCCTGGGCGTGGGCATCATGAGCGCGGCGTTGAAAAAAGGTGAGCTGCGCGACAAGGCCTATGCGCAGATGATCGAGTCGACGACAAAACTCAATACGCCGGGCATTGCGCTGGCCGAGATGCCACAGGTGCATGCGCTGACCGATATCACCGGCTTCGGCCTGCTTGGCCACCTGCTCGAGATCTGCCGCGGTTCGGGTTTGACCGCCGAAATCGAATGGTCGAAGGTGCCGCTGCTGAGCGCTGCGCGCCACCTCGCGGAAGCGGGTTATGTCACCGGTGCATCCGAACGCAACTGGAACAGCTATGGCACACAGGTCCTGATGCCGGCTGGTGACGTGACGGTACAGCGCAGGTTGCTGACCGATCCGCAAACTGCCGGCGGTCTGCTGGTCGCCTGCGCGCCGGAAGTGGCGGACGCGGTGCTCAAGGTGTTCAGGACAGAGGGTTTTGCCGATGCCGCTGTCATTGGCCGGCTGAGTGCAGGTGCCGCCCAGGTAAAAATATTGTAATTATTTGATTTTATTGGTATTTTTTAATATCGGCTCAAGCGTTTTCCAGACCGTGTCGAGGATCAGCGGCTGCGCCGCCGCCGTCGGGTGCAGATTGTCCGGCAGGAAGTAGTCACGCTTCTCGGCGAATCCTTCAAGCAGGAAGGGCACCAGCGGCAGCTTGCGTTTCTTCGCGATGTCACTGAAGGTCGTCTGGAACTTTTCCGTGTATTGCTGGCCGTAATTGGGCGGTATGCGCATGCCGACGATGATCACCCGCGATTTTGCTTTTTGCGCGGCGTCGATGATGCGCTCGAGATTGCGGCGCATGGCATCGAGGTCGGAGCCGCGCAGGCCGTCGTTGGCACCCAGTGCGAGAATCACAATGGCAGGGCGATGGTTCTTCAATGCCTGCTCGATGCGATTTGCGCCACCGAGCGTGGTTTCACCGCTGATACTGGCATTGGCGACCGTATAATCCAGCTTCTTTTCACGCAGCCGCTGGGCGAGCAGCTGGGCCCAGTCCTCGCCGCGAGCAAGCCCGTAACCGGCGGACAGGCTGTCACCGTACACCAGGATGGTCGCGGCGCCGGCAAACGACGGCGCCAGCAGAGTCAACAACAGGAACAAGCGGATCAGCATGAGCGAAGAACTCCGGAATACTGAAAATGACGGGATGGTCCGCGTGGCGGGCCTGACGAAGCAGGTTACCACCGGCGATTCCGAATTGACCATTTTGCGCGACGTGAGTTTCAGCATCGCTGCCGGCGAAGCCGTGGCTGTGGTCGGTGCTTCCGGTTCCGGCAAGTCCACACTACTCGGGTTACTGGCGGGCCTCGACACGCCGAGCGCGGGTTCGGTGCGGATCGACGGCGAGGATCTGTTTGCGCTCGATGAAGACGGCCGCGCTGCGTTGCGCGCGCGATTGCTCGGTTTTGTTTTCCAGTCCTTCAATCTGCTGCCGGCGATGACGGCGCTGGAAAACGTGATGCTGCCGCTGGAGCTCGCCGGGACGGCGAATGCGGCGGCGGAGGCGAAGTCGCTGCTGGAGCGCGTCGGTCTCGGCCAGCGGCTGACCCATTACCCGAAACAGCTCTCCGGCGGCGAGCAGCAGCGCGTGGCGATCGCCCGCGCCTTTGTCACCCAGCCGCGGCTGCTGCTGGCCGATGAGCCGACCGGCAACCTCGACGCCGATACCGGTGCCGGCATCATCCAGCTGATGTTCGACCTTAACCGCGAACGCGGCACGACGCTGGTGCTGGTGACGCATGACATGGACCTGTCGCAGCGCTGCGGTCGTTCGCTGCGGCTGGCCGGCGGGATGCTCCAGTAATGCGCCTCTTCGGTGAAATCGGACTTGCGCTGCGCCTGCTCGCGCGCGACTGGCGCGCCGGCGAACTGACGCTGGTCGCGGTGGCGGTGGTGGTTGCCGTCGCCAGCGTGACCACGGTGGGTTTTTTCGCCGACCGCGTGAACCAGGCCTTGAACCGCCAGGCCAACCAGCTGCTGGGTGCCGACCTCGTGGTTTCCGGCGACCGGCCGCTGGATCCGCAGTTCACCGCCGAGGCGCAGCGCCTCGGCCTGCAGGTCACGGAAATGCTGCGTTTCCCGAGCATGGCCGCGGCCAATGGCGAGAACGTGCTGTCCGAAATCAAGCCCGTCACCGAGGGATATCCGCAGCGCGGCGAGCTGCGCATCAGCGATGCCCTCTATGCGCCGGACCGCCGTGCGACTTCGATTCCGGCCGCCGGCACCGTCTGGGTCGACGAAAAACTCTATACCCGCCTGCAGCTGAAAGCGGGAGACACCGTCGAAGTGGGGCAGAGCCGCCTGCCGGTCGGCGCGATCATCACCCAGGAACCGGACAGCGCGGTCGGTTTCATCAACGCCGGGCCGCGGGTGATGCTCAACATGGCCGACCTGCCGGCCACCGGCCTGGTGCAGGTCGGCAGCCGCATTCGTTACCGTGTGCAGGTGGCGGGCAGCGCCGCCGCGGTGGACCGTTACCGCGCCTGGGTCGACAGCCGGCTGGGACCCGGGCAGCGGGTCGAAACCATCCAGGACGCGCGCCCCGAAATCCGTTCGGCGCTGGAACGCGCCGAAAAATTCCTCAGCCTGACCGCGCTGCTGAGCGTGATCCTCGCCGCGGTGGCGATCGCGCTGGCCGCCCGGCGTTACCTGCAGCGCCACCTCGATGCCTGCGCGATGATGCGCTGCTTCGGTGTTTCGCGCGGCAAGGTGGTGAGGCTGCATTTGCTGCAGTTTGTCGCGCTGGGTGCCGCGGCGAGTATTGCCGGCTGCCTTGCCGGACTGCTGGCGCAGCAGGGGCTGGCGCTGTGGCTGGGCTCGCTGGTCACCGTCGAACTGCCGGCGGCAGGGCCGCGACCGGCGGTGCATGGCTTCGTCACCGGGCTCGCGCTGTTATTGGGATTCGCCGTGCCGCCGCTGATCGCACTGGGCCGCGTGTCGCCGCTGCGGGTGCTGCGCCGTGACCTCGGCCTGCCCGGCGGCAGCGGCTGGCTCGGTTATGCGCTGGGCACTGCGGTCATCGCGGGCCTGATCATCTGGAAGGCGGGTGAACTGCGCACCGGCGGGCTCGTCTTCGCCGGTTTCGCCGTGGCGATGCTGGTGGCCGGGCTCGTGGCCTGGGGCGTGATCGCGCTGGTGTCGCGGCTGCGCGGTTCCGGCGTGTCCTGGCGTTTCGGCATTGCCAACCTGCGCCGCCGCCGGCTGGCGAGCATCCTGCAGGTGGTCGCGCTGGGCATCGGCATCATGGCGCTGCTGACGCTGACGATCATCCGCAGCGAACTGCTGCAGCTGTGGCAGGCGAGCCTGCCGCCGGATGCCCCCAACCGCTTCATCGTCAATATCCAGAAGGACCAGGTGCCGGCGCTGAACCAGTTTTTTGCCGCACGCAATATCGCGGCGCCCGAGCTGCATCCGATGGTGCGGGCGCGCCTGACCGGCATCAACGACCGTGCGGTGTCCTCCGCCGATTACAGCGATGACCGCGCGCGGCGCCTGGTCGACCGCGAGTTCAACCTGTCCTGGGCGACGCAGATGCAGTCCGACAACCTGCTGGTCGCCGGCCGCTGGTGGGGCGACAAACCGCAGCGCCGCGACCAGTTCTCGATGGAGGACGGCATCGCGCGCTCGCTGGGCATCAAAATCGGCGATCGCCTGACCTTCGATTCCGCGGGCAGCGTGTTCACCGCCGAAGTCACCAGCCTGCGCAAGGTCGACTGGGATTCCTTCAACGTCAACTTTTTTCTCGTCGCGCCGCCGGGCCTGCTCGAGGACAAGCCGCTGAGTTATGTCACCAGCTTCTACCTGCCGCCGGGCAATGTCGATCTGCTCAATGCGCTGGTGAAGCAGTTTCCCAATTTCCTGCTGATTGATGTCGCCCAGGTGCTGACACAGGTGCAGGCGATGATCACCCAGGTCTCGCGCGCGGTGCAGTTCGTGTTCCTGTTCACGCTGATGGCGGGGCTGGTGGTGCTGTATGCGGCGATTGCCAGCACCCAGGACGAACGCCTCTACCAGGCAACCATCATGCGCACGCTGGGCGCCAGCCGTTCGCAGCTGGCGCGCGCCAATCTTGCCGAGTTCGCGATGATCGGTGCGCTCGCCGGCATCATCGCCGCCGCCGGTGCCAATGCGCTGGGTTATGCGCTGGCCGACCGCATCATCAACGTCGGCTACAGCTTCAGCCCGGCGGTGTGGGCGGTGGGTCTCGCTTGCAGCATCGTCGGGGTCGCCGCGGCGGGTTACCTCGGCACGCGTCGCGTATTGCAGGTGGCGCCGCTGCGCGTGCTGCGCGAACTGTCCTGAAGCCTGTCCGCGGCGCGACCGCGGAGGCTATACTTCGGCGAAACGCAGCGAGTGCCCATGAGCGATTTCCCGGTATTTTATATATTATTGATTTTATTGACTTTTTTTGCTGGCTTCGGTGTGGTGCTGATGCTGCAGAAAAAGGCCGCGGCAAGGATGACGCTGGAACTGCAGCAGGCGCTGGAGGAAAAACACCGCGCGATGCTCGGCGACCTGCATGACGGCCTGACGAAACAGGGCGACCGCATCGGCGGGCAGGTCAGTGAAGCCGGCGAACGCCAGCGCTTGTCCACCGCCGATGAGCTGAAGCAGACCCGCGAAGTGCTGCATGCGCTGCGCCTGACGCTGACCCAGGAAATGGGCGGCCAGCGCGAGGCGCTGCTGGAGCGGCTGGCCGCGACCACCGAATCGCTGAACACCAAGATCGACGCCCGGCTCGGTGAAATCGCCGGCAAGGTCAACGAGCGCCTCGACGAGGGTTTCAAGAAAACCAACGAGACCTTCGTCAGCGTGATGACGCGTCTGGCGACCATCGACGAGGCGCAGAAAAAAATCGAGAGCCTGACCGGCAGCGTGGTCAGCCTGCAGGAACTGCTCGGTGACAAACGCGCCCGCGGCGCCTTCGGCGAGGTGCAGCTCGAAGGTCTGGTGCGCAATGTGCTACCGCCCAACGCCTATGAGATGCAGGCGACGATGTCCAACGGCACCCGCGCCGACTGCGTGCTGCGTCTGCCGCAGCCGACCGGGCTGGTGGCGGTGGATTCGAAGTTCCCGCTGGAAAACTACCACCGCATGTTCGAAGCCGGCGTCAACGACGTCGACCATGCGCTGGCACAGAAACAGTTCCGCGCCGACATCCGCAAACATGTCGACGACATCTCGAAAAAATACATCATCCCCGGCGAGACTTCCGACGGCGCGGTGATGTTCGTGCCGGCCGAAGCGGTGTTCGCCGAGATCCACGCCCACCACGCCGAGACCGTCGAATACGCCAGCGCCAAACGCGTGTGGATCGTGTCGCCGACCACGCTGATGGCAGTGCTCAACACTGCGCGCGCGGTGCTGAAGGACGTCGAGACGCGCAAGCAGATCCATGTGATCAAGGATTCGCTGTCGCGGCTGGCGGTGGAATTCGGCCGCTTCGATGACCGCATGAAGGACCTTGCCAGACATATCCGCCAGGCCTACGACGACGTAGAGAAGGTGCAGGTCACCAGCGGCAAGATTTCCCAGCGTTTCGCCCAGATCGAGGGCGTCGAGCTCGATGACGAGGCGCCGGAAAGCGCGAAGGTGCTGAAACTCGGCGACGGCCGGGATGGCAGCTGAGACGATGGGTCTCGGCAGCTGGTTCGGCCGCTGGCGCCGCACACGCGCCGTCGAGCGGCAGCCGATCGACGATGCGCAGTGGCTGCGCCTGATGTCGCGTTTCTCCTTTTTCCGCCTGCTGTCCGCCGATGAACAGCGCCGGCTGCGCGAACTGACCGCGCTGTTTCTCGACCAGAAGGCAGTCAGCGGTGCCGGCGGCCTGCAGATGACCCGCGAAATACAGCTGGTCATCGCCGCACAGGCCTGCCTGCTGCTGCTGAATCTCGATTTCGAGCTCTATGACGACTGGGTCGAGGTCATCGTTTATCCCGACGAATTCATCGTCGAACACGATTACATGGATGAACACGGCGTGATGCACAAGGTGCGCGCGCCGCTGTCGGGTGAAGCCTGGGAACACGGCCCGGTGATCCTCTCCTGGCGCGATGCCCAGGAAGCCGACGGTGGCGACGGCTACAACGTCGTGCTCCATGAATTCGCGCACAAGATCGACATGCGCAACGGCACACCCAACGGTTTTCCGCCGCTGCACGCGGACATGGACCGCAGGGCCTGGAGTGAAGTGTTCAGCGCCGCCTTCGCCGATTTCGAGCGGCGCCTCGACGAACGCGAGGAAACCCTGCTCGACGAATACGCCGCCGAAGACCCGGCGGAATTCTTCGCCGTCACCAGCGAACTTTTTTTCGAACGCCCCGAAGCGCTGCACGGCCTGTATCCCGCGGTCTACGACCAGTTGTCACAGTTCTACCGGCAGAATCCACTCGCGCGCATGCGTCCTACGGGTGCCAAGATTACAACATGAAGCACTCACCGAATTCCCTCTCCCCGTGCAGCGGGGAGAGGGTTAGGGTGAGGGGCTGCCACAAAACCCAAAACAACCCCAAACAATGACCATCATCCCGCGCTTCATCCTCGCCGCCGACATCGGCGGCACCCACGCCAGCTTCGCCATCGCCGAACGCCAGACCGGTGGCGGCAGTCGCGTGCTCTACGAAAAATCCTTCGAGAGCCGCGAGTTCGCCAGTTTCGACACGCTGCTCGAACGGTTCCTCGCGCTGCCCGAGCCTGCCGCCGCGCGGCCGCAGCTCGCCGCGGTGACTTTCGCCGTCGCCGGCCCGGTCGCCGACGGCGAATCGACGCTGACCAACCTCGGCTGGGAGCTCAATGCCGCTGACGTCGCCTCGCGTTATGGCCTGCCGCCGGTGCAGATCGTCAACGATTTCCACGCCGCCGGCCTCGGCGTGCTGGAGCTGTCGCATGCCAGCTTCGCCACGCTGCAGTCGGCCGAAGCGCCGGAGCAAGGTACCGCGGTGATCATCGGCGCCGGCACCGGCCTCGGGGTCGGTGTCATCCACTGGAACGGCCGCGGCTGGGAAGTGCTGCCCTCGGAAGCCGGCAACGCCGACTTCGCGCCGATCGACGAACTGCAGGACAAGCTGCTGATGCACCTGCGCCGCACCTATGGCCGTGTATCCTGGGAGCGCGTGGTGTCCGGCCCCGGCCTGATGCGCGTGTTCAGCTTCCTGCAGGAGACCGGCCTCGGCGTGCCGTCTAAACAGCTGCTCGATGCCACCAAACGCGCCGGCGCCGATCCCAGCGCGGTAATCGCCGAATACGGCCTCAACAAGCTCGACCCGCTGGCCGTGCGCGCGCTCGACCTGTTCATTTCGGCCTACGGTTCCTTCGCCGGCAATATCGCGCTGACTGCGCTCGCGCACGGCGGCGTCTACATTGGCGGCGGCATCGCGCCGAAAATCGTCACCCGGCTGAAGGACGGCAGCTTCATGCGCGCCTTCACCGGCAAAGGTGCGTTCACGCCGCTGCTGTCGGGGATACCGGTGCGGGTGGTAATGGATGCGCAGGTGGGATTGCGGGGTGCATTGCGGGTCGCGGACGAATTGACTTCCAAATAAATATCCCATGCACCGCGATGAACTCAAATCCCTGTTCGACCAGCAGGCCGCCGGTTACGACCGGCAGTGGGCAAAGATGGCGCCGATCCGTGAGGCGCTGTATTACCTGCTGGAGTCGGTATTCGCCGCATTGCCGGCCGACGCGCGGCTGCTCTGTGTCGGAGTGGGGACGGGCACTGAACTGGCCCACCTGGCCGCGAAGTTTCCGGGCTGGCGATTCACCGCCGTGGAGCCTTCGGGCGCGATGCTCGACGTGTGCCGGCAGCGGGCCGAAGCCGGGGGTTTTGCCACGCGCTGCACATTCCACGAGGGTTATCTGGAATCGCTGCCGGCGGATGGCCTGCACGATGCGGCCACCTGTTTTCTGGTGTCGCAGTTTTTTCTCGATCCGGAAGTGCGTACAGAGTTTTTCCGCGCGATCGCAGCGAGGCTGATGCCGGACGGCTCCTCGCCAGCACCGACCTGGCCTCGGATCAACGCTCCGCTGAATACACGGCGTTGCTCGCAGCCTGGTTCAACATGATGGGCGCCGCCGGCCATCCGCAGGAAGGGCTGGCGCGGATGCGCAAGGCCTATGCCGAGGATGTGGCCGTGCTGCCTGAAACAACGGTGGCATCGATCATTGCGTCCGGCGGCTTTGATTCGCCGGTGCGTTTTTTCCAGGCCGGGTTGATCCACGGCTGGTTTGCACGGACGGCCGGGCCGACTCAAGGCCGCGGATCCGTGTAGCCGCCGGTGGAGTTCAATATGCTGCTGGGTGTCGAGCCGCAATCCGCAGCGCTCATGCCCCGGACCGGGCCCCAAGTTCATCGCACCAGGCTTCGATCGCTACGCGCATCAGCTGCGGCTGTTCGGTCGGAATCCAGTGCAGGGCGGGGATGCGCAGGATGCGGCCTTGCGGCAGCGGTGCCAGCAGCCGCGCCGTGGCTTCCGGGTCACTGAACCTGCCTCCTGCCGACAGCAGCGACAGTGTCGGCGCGGCTATCGATGCCAGTGCCGGCAGGGGGCCGGTGACGGCCAGCAGGCCCTGCAGATAGGTGGAGGTCGGCAGGCTGCGCAGATCCTCGAGCACGGAGTTGTAGCGGGCTTCCGGAAAATGCCCCGTGGCAGCCATCGCCGCGCGGGCCTCGCGATCCAGCGCGGCAAGATCCAGCTGCTCCAGGCGGTGGCGGTGCAGTCCCAGCGCGGCGAGCAGGCGCAGCGGTGGCACCAGCGCGGCGAACAGCGGGCGCAGAGCCGCCAGCTGTGTCCGGTGACCGGTCAACGCCGCGCGAAACATCGGTTCGATCAGCACCAGCCCGGATACCTGCCGTGGTGCCTGCTGCGCGAACCACAGCGCGAGGTTGGCTCCGAGGCAATGGCCGACGACCACGGCCTGCGTCACGCCTTCCACGGCCAACAGTTCCTCCAGGTCATCACACCAGGTTTTCATGTCGATGCGGCCGCGGAAGAGGGAGCCGCCGTGGCCGCGCAGGTCCGGACTCAGGATGTCCCAGCCGGCGGCAAGCCGTGTTGTCGAGGTGAATTCAGACCAGCGCGTGTGGTTGCTGGCCAGTCCGTGCAGCAACAGCAGCGTGCGGCGCGGTGTGCCGGGCCGCAACAGGCGGTAGGCGATGCGCGTGCCATCGGCGGTCGTGAAAGTTTTTCCGGTGTCCATCCCGTTCCTGGTGCATCTAGGTGCCTTCCGCATTCTGCCTGAGCAGCACTGGGCCTGCGCAGGACCCGGAGCGGGGGAAGGGGGATAGGGACGGGTGCTTAAGCGGACGAAAAAAGCTAGGCGGGCCGGCAGCATCGCAGGCCACACCTCACCTCCGAATTACGGCGGACTTATTCCGGCTCGATTCCCGCGGTCCTCACGACCTTCGCCCAACGCGCAATTTCCGCTTTGTAGAAGGCGTCGAATTTCTCACCGGACCAGTCGCGTGCTTCGACACCGTGCTCGTTGTACTTGGACAGCAGGTCTTTTGATGCCAAAGCCTTATTCGTCGCATCGACCAGTCGCTTGACCACCGCAGGCTGGGTTTTTGCCGGGCCGCAGATGCCGTACCAGACGGTCACCTCGAAACCCTTGAAACCGGATTCGTCAAAGGTGGGCACATCGGGCAGTTGTGCCTGCCGTTTCATCGCAGTCACGGCAATGGGGCGCACCCTGCCGGCCTTGATGTTGGTCAGTTGCGAGGGCAGGTTGTTGAACTGAGTATGCACTTCGCCAGCGATGACGTCGTTGGTGGCCTGGGCGCCGACCTTGTACGGCACATGCAGGATGCTGAAGCCGGCGAGGGTCTTGAAATACTCCATCGTCAGATGCGGTGACAGGCCGATGCCGGAGGAGGCATAACGGAATTTGCCGTCGTTGGCCTTGGCGTGGGCGACAAACTCCTTCAGGCTGCGCACCGGTACCGAGGGGTTGACCACCAGCACATTGGGCACTGCGCCGTAGAGGGTGATGCGGGTGAAATCCGCCACCGTGTCGTAGGGCAGTTTTTTGTGCATGGCCGGGCGGATCGCCTGGCCGAGGCTGCAGCCGACCAGCGTATGGCCGTCGGGCGCTGCACGCGAGACCACATCCATGCCGATGATGCCGCCGGCGCCGGGACGGTTGTCGACGACGAACTGCTGCCCCAGCAGCTCGGTCATTTTCGCGGTGTAGATGCGCGCAGTGACGTCAGGCGCTGCGCCGGCGCCGGTGCCGAGGATCAGGCGCACCGGGCGCTGGGGATAGGTCGCGCTGGCGGCAGAGGCTGGTGCTGCAGCCAGCATGATCAGGCTGCCAAGAGTTGCGGCGACTGCGGCGGTGAGTAAGCGGGGGGCGGCTTCGGGATGGTTCGTTGGCATGGCGGGTCTCCGGTTCTCGCAAAGGCTGTTTTTGCGGGTGAGCATGGGCGGATGCGGCATTCAGGCGGCGCGGCCGCTGCGGCCGGGGGCGATTCGTTCGCGCACAAAATCCGTCAGCGCAACGATCAGCCGCTCGAGCCTGGCTTCCAGTGCGGCGAAACCCTGGTGGCGCTCGCGGCTGGTTTCATCCATGTAGAGCGCGCGGTTGACCTCGATCTGCAGGCTGTGGCGTCCGGCGGCGGGGTTCGAGTAGCGGCGCACCAGCTCGGCTCCCTTGTACGGGTCATTGACGCCGACGCGGTAGCCGAAGCCGCGCAGCGTGCCGACGACGCAGTCGATGAAATCGCCGTCGCAGGTGCTGCCGTCGCGGTTGCCGATCACGAAATCAGGGCGCTCGCGGCCGGCGTCTATGTTCATGGCGTTGCCGCGGGATTTCATCGAGTGGCAGTCGACATGCCAGACGCTGCCGAAACGGCTGTGCAGGGCGTCAAGCCGGCTGCGCAGGGCCTCGTGATAGGGATCGTAGTAATCGCGGATCAGGCCTTCGACCTCGGCCACGTCCAGCCTGCGGCCGTGCACCGGGACGCCCGGCAGTGCAAGGCGGCGGATCAGGCCCATGCCGCTGCGCGACTTGTCGGAAATCTGGAGCGGGCCGGGCCAGGGCGCGGCCAGCAGTTCGGGGTCGATGTCGTCGCGTGCCCGGTTGGGGTCGATCAGCCAGCGCGGAAAAGTGGCGGCGATCAGTGTGCAGCCATGCGCGGGCGCTTTGCCGTAGAGCTCGTCGACAAAGGCGTCGCAACTGGTCGCCAGCGCTTCTAGCGGCGCAGCCGGCGCCAGTTCCGGCGGGAAGGCAAAACCGCTGTGCGGCGAATCGAAAACCAGCGGCAGCGGCGCGGACCGCGGATCGTGCAGGGTCACCGGCGGCAGGGCTGCAGTCTGGCGGCTGTTCATCGGGGCTCCCGGGTTGCGATGCGGAGCAGTGTCCGCAGCCCGCGGAAATCACGCAAGCAGTTTCCTGAAACGTATTAACCTATGCGTTTTATGCATGATATGGAGGAGTGATGGACTATCGGCAGCTGGAGGTTTTCCGTGCGGTCCTGGACACCGGTTCGGCCAGCGCCGCCGCACGCCTGCTGGGGCTGTCGCAGCCGGCGGTGAGCCGGCAACTGGCGCAGCTCGAAGCCGCGCTCGACATCGACCTCTTCGCCCGCGAGCGCGGGCGGCTGCTGCCCACGGCGCATGCCGTCGAGCTTTACCGCGAGGTGGCGCACGCCTTCGAGGGGGTCGAACGTGTGCTTAACGCGGTGCGGAGGATGCGCGCCAACAATACCGGCACGCTGCGCATCGCCGCACCTTACAGTTTCTGCGAGGTGCTGCTACCGCGCATAGTCGCGCGCCTGGCGGCGGCGCATCCGGATCTGCGTTATGCGGTCGAGCTGGGCAGCTACGAGGCCATCGCCGCGATGCTCGCCAAGCACGAAGTCGATGTCGGCATCCTGAAAGAACCCATGGAACACGCCGGCATCTCGACGCTGCCGCTGGTGGACAGCGTCGTTGCCTGCGCCTTGCCGTCTGCGCACAGGCTCGCCAGGGGGGCGAGCGTTCGCGCGCAGGATCTGGCGCGGGAGCCGCTGGTCATGCTGGGGCGGAACGCGGCCTGGCTGCAGGAGGTGCGGGCGCTGCTCAACCGTGCGGGGAAGGCGCCGACCGTGAGGCTGGAAACGCATGCGGTGGGGGCGGCCTGCGGCTTTGCCGCCAACGGCCTCGGCATTGCGCTCGTACCCGAGCTGCTCGGCGCGCAATACATCAGTCGTGATCTCGTGCTGCGACCGCTGAGCGTGCGCATTGATCAGCGTTTTGCGGTGGGGTTTCCCAAGGGTTTGCAACGCGCCGGCCTGGTGGGCAAGTTTACAGAAGCCGCAGTGAAAGTCGCGCGTGAACTGCTGCGCGAGGCGCGCCGCGCGACCTGAGTCCGCTAGACGTCCCCGCCGCTGGCCGCCAGTTCTTCCCGCGTGTTGATGTTCCGGAACGCCGCCTCATCCGCAAACGGCACTTCCATCACCTTCAGTTCCGAATACCAGAGATCGATCTTGCGCCCGCCGCCTTCGAGAAAAGCAGTGAGGCTCGGCAGCACGGACTTTCTGCACAGACTGAACACCGGGTGCGGCTGGTCGCCGGTCCTGGCGACGGCGAGGTCGGCGTTGTTCGCGTCGAGCGCGGCTTTCAGTTGCGCCACCAGGTCCAGCGGCAGGAAGGGGGAATCGCAGGGCGCGGTGACCACCAGCGTGTGCGTGGCTTCGCTCAGTCCCCGGTGCAGTCCGGCCAGCGGACCGGCAAAACCACCGATGACGTCAGGGATGACGCGATATCCAAGCGCTTGATATTGTTCAAGATTCTGGTTGGCGTTGATCAGCAGTTCATCGACCTGCGGGGCGAAACGTTCAATGACGTGCTGCGCCATCGGTTTGCCGCGCAGCAATTGCAGGCCCTTGTCGACACCGCCCATGCGCCTGCCCTGGCCGCCGGCGAGGAGTATCCCGCTGATCCCGTTCATGTGAAGGCGGTGCGGCTGACCGGTTTGACGAAACGCTCGCGGCCGGTGAACAGCAGGTAGTGCTTGTTGACGGCGCGACCGATCATCGTGATGCCGGTGCGCAGCGCGACGTCGTGACCCATCTGGGTGAGTCCCGATCTCGAGACCAGGAAGGGGATGCGCATCTGCGCGGCCTTGATCACCATTTCCGAGGTCAGGCGGCCGGTGGTGTAGAACACCTTGTCCGAGCCGTCGATATCTTCCAGCCACATCAGGCCGGCGATGGCGTCCACCGCGTTGTGGCGGCCGACGTCTTCAACAAAGTGCAGGATTTCCGCGCTGTCGCCGTTGACCGCCGCCAGCGCGCAGCCGTGCACCGCGCCGGCGCTTTTGTAGATGGTTTCGTGGCGGCGTACGGCGTCGAGCAGGGCATGGAGACCGGGTTCGCTCAAGCGCACGTCCTCGCGCAGCCGGATGCTGTCGATTTCTTCCATCAGGTCGCCGAACACCGTGCCCTGGCCGCAGCCGGTGGTGACGGTGCGTTTGCTCATTTTCTTCGACAGATTCTTGACCGCCTTGCGCGTGGTGACGGCGGCGGACTGGGTTTCCCAGTCGACCTGCACTGCGGCGATGTGTTCGATCGATGGCACCAGCCGCTGGTTGCGCAGATAGCCCAGCACCAGCGCTTCAGGGTTCTGGCCCAGGGTCATCAACGTGACGATTTCGCGCTTGTCGATGTAGATCGTCAGCGGGTGTTCGCCGGCGATGGGCGTGGATTGCGCTTCGCCGTGTTCATTGATCGATTCGACTTCGACGGTGAGGGGGCGGGTGGCGCGGGTGATTTCGGGTTTGGACACGGCGGTGTTTGTAAGCGGTGCTTCGGGTCAGCCGCCGATGTAGGACATCTCGATTTTTTTCAACGGCACGGTCTGCCGGCCGCGGATTTCGGAGTAGCGGTCGTCGCGGGCGCTCCACACGCCGCCGATCTTCGCGAGGAGGGCTTCGTCGCTGGCGCCGCCGCGCAGCAGCGCGCGCAGGTCGTGGCCGGCGGTGGCGAAGAGGCAGGTGTAGAGCTGGCCTTCGGTGGAGATGCGGGCGCGGGTGCAGTCGCGGCAGAAGGCCTGGGTGACCGAGGCGATGACCCCGATTTCACCTGAGCCGTCCTTGTAGCGCCAGCGTTCGGCGACTTCGCCGCTGTAGTTCGCGTCGGCCGGCTCCAGCGGCAGTTCGCGGCTGATCATGTCGACGATCTCGCGCGCGCTGACCACTTCATCCATGCGCCAGCCGTTGGTGGCGCCGACGTCCATGTATTCGATGAAGCGCAGGATGTGGCCGCGTTCGCGGAAGAATTTCGCCATTGGCAGGATGCTGTGTTCGTTGACGCCGCGTTTGACGACCATGTTGATCTTGACCGGGGTCAGGCCGGCTGCAGCGGCGGCATCAATGCCCTCGAGCACCTTGGCCACCGGGAAATCGACATCGTTCATCGCCTTGAACACGGCGTCGTCGAGCGAGTCGAGGCTGACGGTGACCCGCTTCAGCCCGGCGGCGCGCAGGGCCGCGGCTTTTTTGGCGAGCAGCGAGCCGTTGGTGGTCAGTGTCAGGTCGAGGCAGGGAATCGCAGAAAGCATCGCGATCAGCTGCTCGATGCCGCGGCGGACCAGGGGTTCGCCGCCGGTGAGGCGGATTTTTTCGATGCCCAGGGTCGTGAACAGCCGTGCCAGGCGGGTGATCTCTTCGAAGGACAGCAGCGCCTTGCGCTCAAGGAACTGGTAGTCGCTGCCGAATTTTTCCTTCGGCATGCAGTAGACGCAGCGGAAGTTGCAACGGTCCGTCACCGAGATGCGCAGGTCGCGCAGCGGCCGGCCGAGATGGTCGCGGGCGGTGGTGGCGGGGTTTGCAGTGGGGATCAGGGTCATGGCGCAGTATGGATTGGAAGCCGATTATGGCAAAGTCGAATCGCACGGCGCAAGGAAGACAGCACTTGCAAATCAGGTATTTAGCTGCGCTGCAGGATTGTTTCCCGCGAGCTTCTCCCGCAGAATGGCCTTCATGTCCGAATCCCCGACATCCGTGACGCAACGCTGGGCTGCCGCCGTGGTGATGATGCGCACGCCACTGAACAACCGCTGGGCCAGCGAAAAATGGGAAGTGAAAGGCGTTGTGCCCGACCTCGACCCGGCCGCATCGCCGCGGGTGCTGATCGAGGAGGCCGGCGGACGCATGGAGATGCTTTACCCGGGTTTGCAGATTGCGCTGCAGCGTGACGAGGCCGAAGGGTATTACATGAACATCACGTCGCCGCAGCCGAAGGTGTTTGTGTTGTGGCGCATGGAGGGCGGGCTGGCGAAGCCGCAGTTGCTGACGGTGAGTTACCACGAAGGTTCGCGCTGGCTCGACAGCGGCGAGAGTATCGACGGGGTTGCACTGCCGCTGGAGCTGCTGCCGTGGATGGCGCAGTTCTGCGAGCAGCACTACAGGCCCGAGCCGCGCAAGAAGGCCAAATATGCGACCAGCAGGGACAAGGGGCGCATGGGCAACTGGCGCCCCGATTGAGATCCGGAAACACGATGGCCGAGTCCGAACGTAAACCCGCTGAATCCCCGGAAGAATTCCTCTCCCGCTGGTCGCGCCGCAAGCGCGACGCGCGCGAGGAGGCGCTGAAGCCGCCGGCACCGGTGACGCCGGCCACCGCGGAAGAGCCGCCGCCGCTGCCGCCGGTGGAGGAGATGGGCATCGATTCCGATTACCGCGGTTTCCTGCATCCCAAGGTCGATGAAACCCTGCGCCGCGCGGCGCTGAAGAAGATGTTCAGCGATCCGCATTTCAACGTGATGGACGGGCTCGATGTCTATATCGACGACTATTCGATTTCCGATCCGCTGCCGGCATCAATGCTGGCGGAATTGAAGCAGGCGCAAAAAATCTTCGGCTGGGCTAAGGAGACGGATGAACAGGCCCAGCAGCGGCGCGCGATGACGCCGCAGCAGAAGGTGGAGGCCGAGGCGGCGGCTGAAGCCGCGTCCCTGGCTGCGCAGGAGAAGGAAGCGGTGCCTCCGCCGTCGATCGAAGGCGCAACGGAGCCTGCGCCGGTCGCGCAGAAACCGGATGACGATCCCGGAGCGCCGCCGCAAACCGCGTAGACTGCCCACACTTTCTTTCCAGCGGATTCCCCATGAGGCACAAAACGCTGCTCTGCAACTGCAACAAGACCATGACGGTCGACGGCAAGATCCTCGCCGGAGCGTCGGGCGACGAGGCTGTGCCCGTGCGCAGCGAGCTTTGCCGGCATCATCTCGCCAGCTTCGAGGCTGCAGTGAAATCCGGGGACGACCTGCTGGTGGCCTGCACGCAGGAGGCACCGCTGTTTACGGCGCTGCATCAGGAGATGGGCGGGCAGGGTGTCATCCGTTTCGTCAATATCCGCGAAACTGCGGGCTGGTCGGAAGAGGGGGCGCAGGCTGTGCCGAAAATGGCGGCGCTGCTCGCGGCAGCCGACCTGCCGGATCCCGAGCCGGTGCCGACGGTGAGTTACGAAGCGGGCAATGAATTGCTGATTGTCGGCCCCGGTGCGGCGGCGCTGCCCTGGGCGGAACGGCTCGCGGGGCAGTTCTCGGTGACGGTGCTGATGACCGACGGAGGGCGCTGTGCGGAACTGCCGGGCGAACGCCGTTATCCCGTGCATTCGGGAAAAGTGCGCGCGCTGTCCGGTTATCTCGGCGCCTTTGCCGCCAGCTGGAATCAGGGCAATCCCATCGATCTTGAAGCCTGCACGCGCTGCGGCGCCTGCATCGAAGCCTGTCCGGAGCAGGCCATCGATTTCAGCTTCCAGATCGATCTGGACAAATGCAAAAGCCACCGTAAATGCGTGACAGCCTGCGGCACAGTGCAGGCGATCGATTTCGACCGTGGTGAGTCTCTGCGTGAAGACCGCTTTGATCTGGTGCTGGACCTCGACGACACGCCGCAGATCCGTACAGAGCAGCCGCCCCAGGGGTATTTCGCGCCGGGCCGCGATCCGCTGGAGCAGGCGCTGGCCGCGGGAAAACTCGGGCAGATGACCGGCAGTTTCGAGAAGCCGAAATTTTTCGTCTATCGCGAGAAGCTCTGCGCCCATGCGCGTTCGGGCATCACCGGCTGCACGAAATGCATCGACGTCTGTTCAACCGGCGCGATCAGCAGCCTGATCAAGGAAAACAGGGTCGTGGTCGAGCCGCATCTGTGTATGGGCTGCGGCGGCTGCGCGACGGTGTGTCCGTCAGGCGCGATGACTTACGCCTATCCGCGTGTCGCCGATACCGGCACGCGGCTGAAGGCGGCCCTGAAGGCTTACCAGGCCGCAGGCGGACGCAATCCGCGGCTGCTGTTCCATAACAGTACCGACGGCCGCGAGTTGCTGGCGATGCTGGCGCGCCGGGGCCGGGGACTGCCGGCGGACCTGATTCCGGTGGAGGTGCTGCATGTGGCCGCCATCGGCATCGACCTGATGCTCGGCGCCATTGCGCTGGGCGCGGCGCAGGTGGTCGTGCTCGGCGCGGGATCGGAGGCGGCGGCTTATGTCGAAGCCGGCGAACGCCAGGTGACGCTGATGCAGGAACTGCTCGCGGGATTCGGTTACGAAGGTGAACGCGCCTGCTGGCTGCCGGTTGCTGACTTGGCGGATGCCGAACGCAGGCTGTGGGCGCTGCCGCGGCCCGCTTCATTGCCCGCAGCGGGTTTCAATCTCGGCAATGACAAGCGCGGCACGCTGGATTTCGTGTTTGACCACCTGCGCAGCCATGCTCCCAAAAAGACCGATGCGATTGCACTGAAATCGGGCGCGCCCTACGGTAGCGTCGAGGTGAACAAGGAAAAATGCACCCTGTGCATGGCCTGCGTCGGGTCCTGTCCGGAAGGTGCGCTGCTCGATTCCAAGGAAACACCGGCCCTGCGTTTTCTCGAACAGAATTGCGTGCAATGCGGATTGTGCGTACGCACATGCCCGGAACAGGCCTTGTCGCTGCAGCCGCGTCTGCTCCTGACGGGGCAGGCGAAGACCGCACGGACCCTCAACGAAGCACAGGCCTTCGATTGCGTCAAATGCGGAAAACCTTTTGGAACCAGGCAGATGGTGGACGGCATGTTGTCACGGCTAAGTCAGCATTCGATGTTCGCCGAGCCGGGTGCGCTGGACCGCATCAAGATGTGCGCGGATTGCCGAGTGGTCGATCTGTTGCAGAATTCGCGGCATGGCAACATAAATGATCTCTGAAATATCTGGTTCACAAATCGTCGCCTTTGCTGCGATGAGGGTGGAAGTTTGGAAAAAACGCACCTAAGATAGGCACTGTTTCACATATTGGCTGCGACGGCAGAAAATGATCAGCGCGACGGCAATACCAGACAGGCAGGCCGTGCCCGCGTCTTCCGCAAGGGAGGATGGCGATGGTATCCGCAGTGCGCTCTACGGTCTGCTGAGTCACCTCTTTTTCGCGGCGCCCACGCCTGAACTGCTGCGACAAATCGCCGACTTACGTGACGTGATCGGCGAAGCCGCAGGCGAACTTCACAGCGCATGGCAGACACTTGCCGACGCGGCCCGGCAGGCGGATGTTGCGGCCATCCGCAGCGAATTCGACGACACTTTTGTCAGCACCGGGCGTCCCCCGGTGTCCTTGTATGCCTCAAGCTACATGCAAGGCCGGCGCAAAGGCCATCTGCTGGCTGAACTGCGCGAGGATCTGCTGCGTCTGGGTTACCGGCGCGCCGACGAGGCTGTGGAATACGAGGATCACATTTCCGCGCTGTGCGACGTGATGCGCGGGCTGATTGTCGATGATGCCGCGCCGGAGATGTCCTTTGCCGCGCAACAGGCCTTTTTCCGCCATTACCTGGCACCCTGGTTTGCCGCGCTGTGCATCGCGCTGGACGAGGCCGGACAGACTTCGTTTTACCGCAGCGTTTCCCGTTTTGCCGCCGCTTTTTTTGCCAACGAATCCGAATATTTCGAGCTTGCCTGAAGGAGGAACGACATGAGCACCCGATTGAGCCGCAGGAAGTTTCTCGCCGCCGCCAGTGCCGGCGGTGTTGCAGCCGCCGCCGTGGTCGCCACCAGGGGAGCCGGTGAGGGCGGCCGGGAGGAAAAGCAGGCCGCGAAGCAGGGCAAGGGCTACCAGTTGACGGCGCATGTCCGCCGCTATTACGAAACCACCAAGGTCTGAGGAGCACATCATGTTACTCACCCGGAAATCGAGCCAGACTGCCGCTGCACCGAGCCGGCTTGCGCGCGGCGCATCGGCCTTCACCGGCAGCACCATCGACCGCCGTACTTTCCTCAGACGCAGCGGCATGGCCGCCGGCGGCGCTGCGGTGCTGTCGCAACTGCCGTTTCCGGTCATGCGCAAGGCCGAGGCCGCGGACAAGGCCGCCGGCGGCGCGCTCGAGGTCAAACGCACGATCTGCACCCACTGCTCGGTGGGCTGCGCGATCGACGCGGTGGTCCAGAACGGTGTGTGGGTGCGCCAGGAGCCGGTGTTCGATTCGCCGATCAACCTCGGCGCCCACTGCGCCAAGGGCGCCTCGATCCGCGAACACGGCATGCACGAGAACTCGCACCGCCTGCGTTCGCCGATGAAGCTCAGCAACGGCAAATGGGAGAAGATTTCCTGGGACCAGGCGCTGACCGAGGTCAGCGAACGCCTGATGAAGATCCGCAAGGAATCCGGACCGGATGCGACTTTCTGGATCGGCTCTTCCAAGCACAACAACGAGCAGTCCTACCTGTTCCGCAAGTTCGTGTCCTTCTTCGGCACCAACAACATGGACCACCAGGCGCGCATCTGCCACTCGACCACGGTCGCCGGTGTCGCGAACACCTGGGGTTATGGTGCGATGACCAACTCCTACAACGACGAGCAGAATTCGAAGTGCATCCTGTTCTTCGGTTCGAACGCCGCCGAGGCGCACCCGGTGTCGATGCTGCACACGCTGCATGCCAAGGAAAACGGGGCCAAGGTGATCGTCGTCGATCCGCGCTTCACCCGCACCGCGGCAAAGGCCGACACCTATTACCGCATCCGTTCGGGAACCGACGTTGCGTTCCTGATGGGCATGCTGCACCACATCTTCAAGAACGGCTGGGAAGACAAGGACTACATCAAGGCCCGTGTCTACGGCATGGACAAGGTGAAGGAGGAGGCGGCCAAGTGGACGCCGGAGAAGGTCGAGGAAGTCACGGGAATGAAGGAAGCGGAAGTCCGCGACGTTGCCGAGAAAATGGCCAAGAACAGGCCCAGCACCATTGTCTGGGCGATGGGCCAGACCCAGCACACCAACGGCAATGCGATTGTCCGCGCATCCTGCATCCTGCAACTGGCGCTGGGCAACGTCGGTGTGTCCGGCGGCGGCTGCAACATCTATCGCGGGCATGACAATGTGCAGGGCGCAACCGACGTCGGCCCGAACCCGGATTCACTGCCGGGCTACTACGGCATCGCCGAAGGTTCGTGGAAACACTTCGCCAACGTCTGGGGTGTCGACTTCGAGTGGATCCAGAAGCAGTTTGCGCCGGGCATGATGACCAAGCCGGGCATCACGGTGTCGCGCTGGATCGACGCGGTGCTGGAGAAGAACGAGCTGATTGACCAGGACAGCAACCTGCGTGCAGTGGTGTTCTGGGGCCATGCGCCGAACAGCCAGAGCCGCGGCAAGGAAATGATCGACGCGATCAAGAAGCTCGATACGCTGGTGGTGATAGACCCCTATCCCTCGGCCACCGCGGCGATGGCGGCAATGTCACGCAAGGATGGCGTTTACCTGCTGCCGGCGGCGACGCAGCTGGAGTGCGCGGGTTCCTGCACCGCTTCGAACCGCTCGATCCAGTGGCGCGAGAAGGTGATCGACCCGATGTTCGAGGCGCGCACCGACCACATGATCATGTACCAGCTGGCGCAGAAGTTCGGCTTCGCCAAGGAATTGACGGCGAAGATCAAGCTGACCAAGGGCAAAGGCGGCATGGACGAGCCTGACATGGAAGACACGCTGCGCGAAATCAACCGCGGCGTGTGGACCATCGGTTACACCGGCCAGTCGCCCGAGAGGCTGCAGGCGCACATGCGCAACATGCATGTCTTCGACATCAAGACACTGCGCGCGAAAGGCGGCAAGGACGCGAAGACCGGTTACGTGCTCGATGGCGACTATTTCGGCCTGCCGTGGCCCTGTTACGGCACCGCGGCGATCAAGCATCCGGGCTCGCCGAATCTGTATCAGACCGACCGGCACATCATGGATGGCGGAGGCAACTTCCGCGCCAACTTCGGTGTCGAGAAGGACGGCGTCAACCTGCTGGCCGAAGACGGCTCGCATTCCAAGGGGGCCGACCTCACCACCGGATACCCGGAACTCGACCATGTGCTGCTGAAAAAACTCGGCTGGTGGGACGAACTGACGGAAGACGAGAAAAAGGCGGCCGAGGGCAAGAACTGGAAGACCGATCCTTCGGGCGGCATGATCCGCGTGTTCATGAAGGAACATGGCTGCCACCCCTTCGGCAATGCCAAGGCGCGTGCCGTGGTGTGGAACTTCCCGGATGCTGTGCCGCTGCACCGTGAGCCGTTGTACAGCCCGCGGCCGGACCTGATCGATAAATACCCGACACATGCCGACCAGAAAAACCGCTGGCGCCTGCCGGTGCTGTTCAAGTCGGTACAGGACGCCAACAAGGACGCCGGCAAGCAGTATCCGCTGATCATGACCAGCGGCCGGCTGGTCGAATACGAAGGCGGCGGCGACGAGACCCGGTCGAACCCCTGGCTCGCGGAATTGCAGCAGGAGATGTTCGTCGAGATCAATCCGAAGGATGCCAATGACCGCGGCGTGCGCAACAACGAGTATGTCTGGGTCGAATCACCGACCAAGGCGCGGCTCAAGGTCAAGACGCTGGTCACCGAACGCGTCGGTGCGGGCACCGTGTTCCTGCCCTTCCACTTCGCCGGCTGGTGGATGGGCGAGGACATGAAGAAGCACTATCCGGCGGGCGCGGAGCCTATCGTGCGCGGCGAAGCGGTCAACACGGCGACCACTTATGGTTACGACATCGTGACCATGATGCAGGAAACCAAGACCACGCTGTGCCAGGTGTCCAAGGCGTAACGAACAGAGAACCAGGAGAACAACATGGCCAGAATGAAATTCCTGTGTGATGCCGAGCGCTGCATCGAGTGCAATGGTTGCGTAACCGCCTGCAAGCAGGAGCACGAGGTGCCCTGGGGCGTGAACCGCCGCCGTGTGGTGACGCTCAACGACGGCCTGCCGGGCGAGAAATCGATTTCGGTCGCCTGCATGCATTGTTCCGATGCGCCCTGCATGGCGGTTTGCCCGGTCGACTGTTTCTACAAGACCTCTGAAGGCGTGGTCCTCCATGACAAGGATCTCTGCATCGGCTGCGGCTACTGCTTCTACGCCTGTCCCTTCGGTGCCCCGCAGTTTCCGCAGGACGGCGCCTTCGGCATGCGCGGCAAGATGGACAAGTGCACCTTCTGCGCAGGCGGCCCCGAGGCCGACAACTCCGCGGCGGAGTTCCGGAAATACGGACGCAATCGCCTGTCCGAAGGCAAGCTGCCGGCCTGCGCCGAAATGTGCTCGACCAAGGCGCTGCTCGGCGGCGACGGCGACGTGGTGGCGGATATCTACCGCAACCGTGTGCTGAAACGCGGCAAAGGTGCCGAAGTCTGGGGCTGGGGTACTGCCTACGGCAAGCCGGAGAGGGCGCCGACACCGCCCGCGGGGGCCAAGTCATGAAAAAACTGCTGGTTTCGGCCATTGCCGGCAGCTTCCTGTTGCTGGCCGGTTGCGGCGAGAAAACACAGGTCACGGTGTACAAGCAGGGCCAGTACCAGGGCAAGCCGGACAAGCAGCCCTGGGACAATGAACTGTTCAAGAACGACCGTGCAGCCTGGGAAAAGGCCATCAAGGCGCGCACCGTCGGCCAGAACGAATACGCGCGCGTCAGCGGCAACTGAACAACGGGGGAACGCCATGCATGCAGTCCTGAAGCAGTGGCTGGTGGTTGTATCGTGCGCGCTGGTTGCCGCAATGCCGCTGTCTGCGGTGGCGGCAGACACCGGTTCGGCGCAGGAGCAGGCGGCACGCCAGCAGGTTCAGCCCGGCAACAACGCACCGGTGTGGCGGGATGTGCGCAGCGGCGACAATCCGTACCAGACCACCCAGGTGCGCGGCGTCGAGACCGCGGTGCTGATGCAGCCGGCCGGTGAGACCTGGCGGCAACTGCGCAACGGTCCGATCACCATCTACGGCGGCTGGCTGATCGTGGCGATGATGATCATCATCGGCGCGTTTTATTCGCTGAAAGGGCCGATCAAGCTGCACGAGAAGCCCGCAGGCAGGAAGCTGCTGCGTTTCGGCGCCTGGGACCGGATGGTTCACTGGGGCGCTGCAATCAGCTTCGTGCTGCTTGCGGTGACCGGCATCGTGATCCTGTTCGGCAAACATATCCTGCTGCCGGTGTTCGGCTACACGCTGTTTTCCTGGCTGGCGACGGCATCCAAGTTCATCCACAACTTCGTCGGACCGGTGTTCGCGTTCTGCACGATCCTGATGTTCCTGACCTTTGTTAAGGACAACCTGCCGAAGCGGCATGACATGCAGTGGTTCGCCAAGGGCGGCGGCCTGCTGACGGGTGAACATGTGCCTTCAGGCCGTTTCAACGCCGGTGAAAAAGCCTGGTTCTGGATTGGCGTAACGCTGCTGGGTGTCGTTGTGAGCGTCACCGGCCTGGTGCTCAATTTCCCGAATTTTGAACAGGGCCGCGAGCTGATGCAGCAGATGAACGTGATCCATGCCATTGCCGCGGTCGTGTTCATGACCCTCTCGCTGGGCCACATCTACATGGGCACCATCGGCGTCGAGGGGGCCTACGAGTCCATGCGCACGGGGTATGTCGACGAAGTCTGGGCCAAGGAACACCACGAATACTGGTACCGGGAAGCGGTTGCCGGCAACAAAGGCGGCGGGACAGCAAGCCCTGCCGTTGCATCGTCTATGAAGGAGGGGTGGAGAGCATGAAGACGCCAAAAAAAGCAGTCACAATCATGACGGCGTTGATGATGGGCTGCCTGATCGGGGCGGCGTCGGCCAAGTTGCCGGCACCGCCGCCAGTGGATCCGGCAGTGGCGGAAGCCGCAAAGAAAAAAGCCGCTGAAGCGGCGAAAAAGGAGGCGGATCTGCTGGCGAAGGCCCAGGATCGGGTCGCGGACCGTTACAAGAGGGAGAAGGGTGGCGCTGTGGCAGCGGCGAAGAAAAAATAGCCGCTGTCCGTTTCATTCGATTGAAAAGCCCGGCTTGCCGGGCTTTTTTCTTGCGAGAAAGTTATAAAAATTACAATAAAAACAAATACTTATGAAATACTCCCGATACTCTTCTCAAGGAGTTGCCAGGCTTTCTCCCCGGTAATTTCCCGCCAGCGCCGGTAGAAACCGGCATCGCGCAGCCGCTGGCGGAAATCTTCGCGATCCACCGTGGTGGCTGTCATACCCCATCCGGCAATACGTGATTCCAGAGCGCGGTTCAGGGCATCGGTGTGCGCGCGCTGCCGCGCCACGTGTTTGCGCGCGATGCCTTCAATGGTCTGGCGGATGTCTTCGGGCAGCTTGTCCCAGAATCTGCCGCCGGCGATCAGGTTGAAGCCGGACCACATGTGCGAAGTCAGCGCGACATGGTGCGTCACTTCATGTAGTTTGAGCGCCTCGGTGATCGACAGCGGATTTTCCTGGGCATCAATCTCGCGGTTCTTCAGGGCATCGTACAGCTTCAGCACGTTGACTTCGACCGGCACCGCGCCGAGGCTTTCGAAGGCATCGGCAAACATCCTGCCTTCCGGGATGCGGATGCGCAGTCCCTCGAGGTCGGCCGCCTTCGTGACCGGCCGGTCCACGGTCGAGATGTGGCGGAATCCGTTTTCCAGCAGGCCGTAGGGCAAGGCATGGATGCCCTTGGCACGCAGTTCGCGGCGCAGATAGTCGCCGAGCGGGCCGTCCAGTGTCCGGTGGACCTGCTCGTGGCTCTCGAAGGCGAAAGGCAGGCCCTGGATTTCCATGGCCGGCAGCATCGGCCCGAGCAGGCCGCCCATCAGCACATAACACTCGATGTCGCCGGCGACCAGCAGGTCGACCACGGCCTGGTGCGTCGGCGGCAATCCGGCATTGGCTGCGGTCACGGTCGCCGCGACGCGACCGCCGGTGGCTGTCTCGACTTCCTGCCAGAGGTCGACGAGAAAGGGATGGACGTGGCTTTTTTCCGAAAGGTAGTGGTACTGGCGCACCCGCCACTGCGGAGTGCTCATGCCGGCAGCGCCGCGGCCATCAGTTCCGGGGTGATGCCATCGGCTTCCGCATTGGCGAAATTGAGTTCGACCTTGACGCCGTTGGGATCGAGCAGGAACAGCTGGAACAGGCCCTGATCGCTGACCATGCGCTGGCGGAATTCGACCTTGCGGCTGCGCAGATGCTCCATCATCTCGCGCAGGCCGCTGCAGCGGAAGGCGACGTGGTCGACCACGCCGCTGCCGTGCACTGCATCCGATTGCTGCCCGAGGTAGGCCTTGCGGTTCTCGCTGACATTCTTGCCACCCTGGGTCAGGTGCACGACATCGGTGTCGCCGAGGTAGAGCCAGACCACGGGAAACTTGAAGTCGGGGTGGGGGCCTTCGCGGAAGCCCAGCACGTCGACATACCAGTCGCGCGTGGCCTGAATGTCGGCGGTCTGGATCAGGAAATGTTCAAGGTGTTTTACGGGCACGATGCGTCCTCCGTTGCTGGAATGTCAATTGGCCTGGATACCCGCGGTTTTTGCGAGTGCCGCGAATTCCCCGACGTGCCGCCGCAGGTAGGCGTTGAACTCGTCAAGGGAACTGCTGGCGACCAGCGGGATGCCGATCCGGTCGAAACGCTCCTTCAGCGCGGGCACGGCAACGGCCTTGACCGTTTCGGCGCGGATTTTTTCAAGGATATCGCGTGGCGTGCCGGTCGGTGCGACGATGCCGTTGAAGGTGCTGTCCTCGAAGCCCTTGACGCCGGCCTCGTCGATGGTCGGGATATTGGGGAAAACCGGCGAACGTGTTCTGGTGGTCACTGCGAGGCCGCGCAGGCGGCCGGCCTGGATGTACTGGGCTGAAGTGCTGACCTGGTCGAACATCAGCATGATCTGGCCGCCGACGAGATCCGTGGTGGCGGGGGCATTGCCCTTGTAGGGGATGTGCATCAGGCGGATGCCGGCCTGCTGGCTGAACATCTCGGCGGCAACATGGCCGGTGCCACCGGTTCCTGCCGAACCGTAGGTCAGTTCGCCGGGCCGCCTTTTTGCGAGCGCGATGAATTCCCTGAGGCTCTTCACCGGCAGCGCGGGATTGACCACCAGCACCATCGGAATGTCACAGGTCAGCGAAACTCCGGTGAAATCCTTCAACGGGTCATAGCCGGGATCCTTGATGATCGCCGGCACGCGGGCAAAGGTGTTGGCGATGGCGAGGAAGGTGTAACCGTCGGCGGGCTGGCCCCTGACATAACGGGTGCCGACCAGTGCGCTGGCGCCGGGACGGTTTTCCACCAGCACCTGTTGCCCCAGGGAGCGGCTCAGTTGCTCCGCGATGCCGCGGGCGACGATGTCGACGTTGCCGCCGGCTGCCAGGGGATTGATGATGCGCACGGGCTTGGACGGGTAAACCTGTGCATGGACGGCAGGTGCGGTTGCGGCGAGCAGGGCCGTCATGGCGATTACGGTGCGCACAATCATGATGTCCTCCGTTTGGCTCTTCGTCCGGATCAGGGGGTTACGGTGACGATGCGCCGTTCGTCGATCGACTGCAGAACGGCGTTGGTGACCGCGACGATGTACTGGCTGTCCTCGCCATCAGGCAGCAGGCTGCGTTTGCCGGCAACGTCGTCCTCTAAAGCCCGCACCTGCAGGTCGTAGGCCGGACTGACCGGGAAACGTTCCTCCTCGATCCCGCCCCCGGCGTCACGCACGGTGATCACGTGTTCCTTCGCGAAACGCAGCGGTGAAGTGACCAGCGTGGCCTCGCTGCCTTCGATCAGCAGGTTGTTCCCGGCATTGCCGACTTCACGGGTGGCTTTCGCCAGTGCGTGGCAGTCGCCCTCCAGCCTGCCGAGCACGGTCATCGTGTCATCGGGTTTTTTCCGGCGGCGGTCGGGATGGGTGAAGGCGGCGACCTCGACGAAGCGCTGGCCGGTCACGTACTGGATCAGGTCGAGCAGGTGCACGCCGACGTCGTAGATCACGCCGCTTTGCTCGAAGTCATTGCGCCAGGAGACGCGGGAGCCGAGGCCGGAGGCGCGCTCCAGCGAGACTTCCGCCAGCCGGCCGAGTCGGCCTGAGCTCACGATTTCGCGGGCACGGACCACGGCGGCGTCGAGACGGATCTGGTGGGCAACGCGCAGCACGATACCGGCCTTGCGGCAGGCGTCGACCATTTCGCGGGCCTGCGCCGTTGTCATCGCAAAGGGTTTTTCGCAGAGGATGTGTTTGCCGGTGGCGGCCGCCTTGAGGACCGCGGCATGGTGCATGGCATTGGGCAGCGCGATGTAGACGGCATCGACTTCAGTGTCACTGACCAGGCCGTCGAGGTCGGCATGCTGGTGCGGAACGCCGAATTTCGCGGCGAAGGCACGGGTTTTTTCCGGATTGCTGCCGAGGCAGGCGGTCAGCCTTGATCCCGGGCTTTTGACGATGCCGGGGGCGACGAAGTCCGTGGCGACCCAGCCGAGTCCGACCACGCCCCAGCGCAGGGGCCGTTGTGTGCTGCTCAAGGGGCCGCTCCTCCTGCCTTGTTGTTCTAGATCACGCCTTCCATGACCTGCACGTCGACCAGTGTTCCGGGCGTGACGTTGCCCTGTTCGGTGGGCAGGATGATGAAGCAGTTGGCTTCCGACATCGAGCGCAGGATGCCGGAGCCCTGTTCGCCGGTGACGCGTACGCTGAGATCGCCGGATGCGTCGCGCGTGAGAATGCCGCGCTGAAATTCGGTACGGCCCGGCGCTTTTTTCAATGTCGAGGTGCAGGGTACCCGGAAAGAGGGCAACGCTTCGATCGGATCGCGGCCGGAGAGCTTGAGCAGCGCATCGCGCACGAACTGGTAGAAGGTGACCATCACCGACACCGGGTTGCCGGGCAGGCCGAAGAAATGGGCATTGCCGATCTTGCCGTAGGCCAGCGGCCGGCCGGGTTTCATGGCGATTTTCCAGAACACGACTTCACCGAGCTTGTTCAGCAGGTCCTTGACGAAATCCGCTTCGCCGACCGATACGCCGCCGCTGGTGATCACCACGTCGGCGACCGCGGCGGCTTCACGGAACGCGGCTTCGAGCAGTTGCGGATCGTCGCGGATCACGCCCATGTCGATCACTTCGCAGCCGAGCCGCGTCAGCATGCCGTGGATGGTGTAACGGTTGCTGTCGTAGATCTGGCCTTCACCCAGCGGCAGGCCGATCGAGACCAGTTCGTCGCCAGTGGAGAAAAACGCGACCCGCAGCCGGCGGTAAACCGGCACTTCAGCGATGCCCAGTGAAGCGATCAGCCCGGTTTCCGCGGGACGCACCGGCTGGCCGCGGCGCAGCGCCGGCTGCCCGCGCTGCAGGTCTTCACCGGCCTTGCGCAGGTTCTGTCCTTTTTTGTGTCCGCCGCCAACGCTGACCTGGCCGTCCTTCGTTTCGACATGCTCCTGCATGACGATGGTGTCGGCGCCTGCGGGCACCACGCCTCCGGTCATGATGCGTACGGCTTCGCCGGTCTTGAGCACACCCTGGTAGGGCACTCCGGCGAAGGAGCTGCCGGCAACCTTCAGCGTGACAGTGCCATCAGACTTGAGATCGGCAAAACGCAGGGCATAACCGTCCATCGCGGAGTTGTCATGCGAGGGCACGTCGACGGGCGAGATCACGTCCGCAGCCAGCACGCGGCCGAGCGCAGCGCGCACCGACACGCGTTCGATGGTGGAGATCGGCGACAGGAATTGCGCGATGACTTCCCGCGCCCTGGGCACGGGCATCGAATTCGGATCGTAGTCATCGGCGCAGGACAGCTCGCGCAGTGTCGGGCGGGTGCTCATGGCGCATTCCTCGATGCGGGGGATGGCAGGATTCTAGCAGGGCAGAGTCGTTATTCGATGATGTCGGCCGCATCGACCCAGCGCAGTGCGGCCACTGAACGGTAACCCGCCAGATCGTTGACCAGGCGGCGGAATTCCCGGCTGTCCAGCCAGGCGAGCAGCTTGCGCATGCCTGGGCGCTGCAGCAGCGTGTTGCGCGAGGCGATGTAATAGTGTTCGTTGACGATGGGCACGAAGTCGAGCCCCTGTTCACGGGCGGCAGCCTCGATGCCGAAGGCGGCGTCGGCCATGCCGCTGGCTACCGTCGCGGCCACCGCCGCGTGGGTGAATTCCTCGTGGCTGTAACCATGGATGCTGGCCGGCTGCACGCCCGCCTGTGTCAGCAGAAAATCGAAACAGAGGCGGGTGCCGGAGCCGGGCTGCCGGTTGACGAAACGAATCTTGCCACCGGCAAGGTCATTCAGCCGGGTCAGTCCTTTCGGATTGCCTGCCGCCACCATCAGGCCCTGGGTGCGGTCGAGGAGGTGTGCCGCACGCCAGCCTTTCTGCTGCAGATACGGGAGGAATTGGGCGGCCAGTGTGCGCGTACCGGGAATCGCCGGCAGATGAAAGCCGGCAATTTCGCATTGCTTGCGGCGCAGTGCTGCCAGGCAGTCGAGGCTGCCGTGGAAATTGAGCGTCAGTTCGAAATCGCCCTGGCGCGCGACGATGTCGCGCATCCGGGCGAGGGCCAGGTCATGGCTCGCATGCATGCCGACCCGGATTGGCGAACCGGCAACGAGTTCCGCCCGCTCCAGATGTTCGCTCATCCGGGCCTCGCCTTCGCGCAATGACGCCGCGAGGCTGCCGTTGACATCGACCATGCCCTCCAGCAGGCGCGCGCCCAGCGGGGCAAGGACGGTCCCGCGGCCCTGCTGGCGCAGCACCAGGGGTTGGCCCAGTTGCGTGGCTGCGGCTTCGAACAGCCCCCAGGCATGGCGATAGGAGAGTCCGGCGCTGCGCGCTGCACCCTGGAGGTTGCCGTGGCGGGCCACGGCTTCCATCAGGGCCACCAGCCGGGGATCGATCTCAAGGTCGCCGAGGGTCCAGCGAATTTGTCCTGAAATATTCATACTGGCAAATTTTTGCATGTTATGGATTCTCCCATGATCCCAGATCATCGGAAACCTATGACTATGAAAATATTTACATGACCAGCTTGTGGGAGGCGTTTGCCGCGGCCTGGGCATTGATCGCCGGATTTGATGCCACGCTGGCGCAAATCGTCGGGCTCAGCCTGCAAGTCAGCCTGAGTGCGGTGCTGATCGCGACTTGCATCGGCCTGCCGCTGGGAGCGGTGATCGCCGTGGGGCGATTTCCGGGCCGTCAGGCGCTGATCGTCCTGCTCAACGCCCTGATGGGCCTGCCGCCGGTGGTGGTGGGCCTGCTGGTATACCTGCTGCTCTCGCGAGCCGGCCCCCTCGGCAGCCTCGGCATCCTGTTCACGCCGACGGCGATGGTGATTGCACAGACCCTGCTTATAGTGCCGATCATCGCTGCGTTGTCCCGCCAGACCCTTGAGGATGCCTGGCGCGAATACGACGAACAACTGCGCTCGCTCGGGGCCCGGCGCCTGAATGCGGCGATGACCCTGATCTGGGATACCCGGTTTTCGCTGCTGACCATCCTGCTCGCCGGTTTCGGCCGTGCCGCGGCGGAAGTGGGGGCGGTGATGATCGTCGGCGGCAATATCGACGGCGTGACCCGGGTAATGACCACCACCATCGCGCTGGAAACCAGCAAGGGCGACCTGCCGCTGGCCCTCGGCCTGGGCATCGTGCTGATCGGGCTGGTATTGCTGCTCAATACCGCGGCAGCGCTGCTGCGCGAACTGGCGCAGCGGAGGTATGGCTGAGATGCTGCCGCTCGAACTTGACCGCCTGTTCTTCAGCGCCGGCAGCACGCCGATCATCGAGGGCATCTCCGCGCGCATCGAAGCCGGCCCGCGGACGATCATCCTCGGTCCCAATGGCGCCGGCAAAAGTGTGCTGATGCGGCTCTGCCATGGACTGTTGCAGCCCACCGGCGGGCGCGTTGTCTGGCATGGCCTGCGCAACGGTGATCCGCGCAGGCACCAGGCCATGGTGTTCCAGCGCCCGGTGATGTTGCGCCGTTCGGCGCTGGCCAACGTGGTCTACGGACTCAAACTCGCCGGTAAATCCCGGCGCGAAAGCGAGCTGCGCGCGATGGACGTGCTGGAAGTGGTGGGACTGGCGCAGCATGCCGGTCGCCCGGCACGGGTGCTCTCGGGGGGTGAGCAGCAGCGGCTGGCGCTGGCGCGTGCCTGGGCGCTGGGCCCCGACGTGCTGTTTCTCGACGAGCCGACAGCCAACCTCGATCCGGCATCGACGCAGGATATCGAGAGCATCATCAATGCCATCCATGCTTCCGGCACCAAAATCATCATGACCACGCACAACCTTGGCCAGGCGCGGCGGCTGGGTGACGAAATTCTTTTTATCAGCAACGGCCGCCTGATGGAGCACACGCCCATCGACCGGTTTTTCAAAGAGCCTGCTTCAACTGAAGCGGCCACTTTCATCAGAGGAGAAATGCCATGAGATTGAATCATCAAACCTTTATGCGGGGGGCTGTACTGGCGCTGGCGATGGCGGGAATGCTGCAGGGGCCTGCGGCGTGGGCCCAGCAGAAATTCATCACCGTGGCGTCAACGACCTCGACGGAACAGTCAGGCCTGTTCAAACACATGTTGCCGGTATTCGAGAAAAAAACCGGCATCCAGGTGCGGGTGGTTGCGCAGGGCACGGGACAGGCACTGGAAACCGGGCGGCGCGGGGATGCCGACGTGCTGTTCGTGCACGACAAGGTGGCCGAGGAAAAATTTGTTGCCGACGGCTTTGGTGTGCAGCGCTTCGAGGTGATGTACAACGATTTTGTTCTGGTCGGGCCGAAGGCCGATCCGGCAAAAATCGCCGGCGGCAAGGACATCATCGCGGCTTACCAGAAAATTTCGGCGGCCAAGGCGCCGTTTGCCTCGCGCGGTGACAAGAGCGGCACCCATGCGGCCGAACTGCGGCTTTGGAAAGCCGCGGGCATCGATCCGCAGACCGGCAAGGGAACCTGGTACCGCGAGACCGGTTCCGGCATGGGGCCGACACTGAACACGGCCTCCAGCATGAATGCCTACACCTTTACCGATCGGGGCACCTGGCTGTCGTTCAAGAACCGCGGCGATCTGGTGATCGTTGTCGAGGGTGATCAGCGCCTGTTCAACCAGTACGGCATCATGCTGGTCAATCCGGCGAAACACGCCCATGTCAAAAAAGAGCTGGGCCAGTCTTTTGTCGACTGGGTGGTTTCGCCTGAAGGCCAGAAAACCATTGCCGACTACAAGATCGGCACCGACCAGCTGTTTTTCCCCAACGCCAAACGCTGACCGCCGTTGTTGCGCCCGTCCGTCCGGTCTGCGTTAGCATGACAGGCTGCGGAGGAGGGTTGCATGGCTGAAGTGCAAACTGGTGGTCTGAAGCCGGCGCCGGCGACAACTTCGTGGCTGTTATTTGACAGCCGCGAGTGGTCCGGTGCGCTTGGTGATCTCGGCACGCTGGTGCCCTTCCTGCTGGCTTATGTCACCGTGGTCGGTGTTGCGCCGGCAGGCATGCTGCTGGGATTTGGCGCCGCCCTGGTCGCCACCGGACTGTATTTCCGCACGCCGATGGCGGTGCAGCCGATGAAAGCCATCGGCGCGGTGTCGATTGCCGGTGCTGCACAGACGGCGACCGTGACGCCGGAAGCGATTGCCGTGGCTGCCCTGGCAACGGGGCTGATATGGCTGCTGCTGGGCATCACCGGAACCGCGGATCGGGTGCTGCGCTGGATCGGCCGTCCGGTGATCATCGGCATCACGCTGGGCCTCGGCCTGGCGTTCATGCTGCAGGGCACACAGATGATGGCAACGGCAGTCTGGTTCGCCGCCCCCCTGCTGCTGATCACCATATTGCTGCTGGCACGCAAGGCGATTTTTGCCATGGTGCTGATTCTCCTCAGCGGCGTGGCCTGGGCATTGCTCAGTGACCCGTCCATGGCCCATGTGCTGGCGGCCACCCGGCCCGGATTTGTGCCGCCGGCATGGCCGTTCACTGATCTGTCATGGACGGCGGTGTTCACCGGCATCGTGCTGCTGGCTTTGCCGCAGGTACCGCTGACACTGGGCAACGCAGTATTGGCACCGGTGGAATTCAGCACCAAGGAATTCCCCGACCGGCCGGTGACAGAGCGCAAGGTGGCGCTGTCGACAGGCCTGATGAACACGCTGGGCAGTGTCATCGGTGCGGTGCCGATGTGCCACGGCGCCGGCGGCATGGCGGCGCAAGTCAGTTTCGGCGCGCGCAGCGGCGGCGCGCCGGTGATCCTCGGCGTCATCCTGATCGTTCTGGCGCTGGGCTTCAGCGATTCGCTGGCCGTGTTGCTGCGGCTGTTTCCGCAACCGGCGCTGGGCGTGATGCTGTTTCTCGCCGGGCTGCAACTGGCATTGGGCTCCTGCGATTTCGCGCGCGACAAGGGTGAACGGTTTGTCACACTGGGCACCGCGGCACTGGCGATCTGGAATGTCGGCATTGCCTTCCTGTTCGGCATCCTGATGTTGTATATCGCACGCCGCGGCTGGCTGCGGCTCTGACTCAAAGCCTGTGAATCATGGCGCATAACCTGCAGCGTCGCAGACTGCTGGGCGCTGCGGCGATCACCGGATTGCTGCCGGGCATCGCAAGCGGGCAGGGCACGCGCCTGGTGACTGATGGCGCCGGTCGCAAGGTCACACTGCCGGCGCGGGTGGGGCGTATTTATGCCGCCGGACCACCGGCCAGCGTCCTGGCCTTTGCCGTGGCCCCCGACAAACTGATGGGCTGGACCTCGCCGTTTCGTGATGCCGAGCGGCCCTTCGTCGCGCCGCGTTATGCCGACCTGCCGGCCTATGGACGGCTGACCGGGCGCGGCAATACCGCCAATGTTGAAATCGTGGTCAAGGCCAGGCCCGATCTGATCATCGACTACGGTGCCATCCGCGACACTTATGTTTCGCTGGCTGATCGTGTGCAGGCGCAGACCGGCATTCCGTACCTGCTGCTCGACGGCGATTTCGACCGGATGGCGGAAGTGATTGTGCAGTTCGGTCAGATTGCCGGAGAAGAGTCCCGCGGAGCTGCACTGGCGGAATATGCCCGAGGTACGATCATCGAGATCAACGCGCGGGTTGCAAAAATTCCGCCGGCGCAGCGTCCACGCGTGTATTACGGCCGCGGTCCGCAGGGTGTGAATACCGGGCTGGCCGGCTCAATCAACATGGAAAGCATCGAGCAGGTCGGTGCGCGCAACGTGGCCGCCGAATTGGGCAAGGGCGGGCTGGTTCAGGTGTCGATTGAGCAGGTGTTGCGCTGGAGTCCGGATGTGATCATTACCACCGATCCGAATTTTTACGTGCTGGCACGCAGCCATCCGGTCTGGAGCGCAATGCCTGCGGTCAGGGCCGGCCGTTTGCATCTTTCGCCGGCATTACCCTTCGGCTGGATTGATTTTCCGCCGTCACTGAACCGGCTGATCGGCCTGCGCTGGCTGGCGCGGGTGCTGTATCCTGAAGCCTTTCCCGAAGACCTGCGGCCCATCGTGCGTGATTTCTACAGCCGGTTCTATCATCAGGCGCCCACCGCCGCGCAACTCGAACAGTTGCTGAACACCGCGCCGTCGCTGCCATGACCGCCCGGCAGCCTTTGATGCTGCTCGCGGCTGCCGCGGGCCTGCTCGGCATGGTCGCCCTGGCGTTTTCCATCGGGCGTTATCCCGTTGCCTTTCCGGATCTGCTGCGCGTGTTGTGGAGCTGGCTGGGTGGTGCGGCACATGGCCTGGATCCAGCCATAGAGACCGTGGTGCTGCAGATCCGCGGGCCGCGGGTGATCGCGGCGCTGCTGGTCGGTGCAGCGCTGGCCGCCGCGGGTGCGGCCTATCAGAACCTGTTCCGCAATCCACTGGTGTCGCCGGACATCCTCGGCGTGTCGGCCGGTGCCGCGGTCGGTGCGGTGCTGGGCATATTCCTGTCGCTGGGCATCGTTGCCATCCAGTCCATGGCTCTGGCGGGCGGCCTCGCTGCGGTGGCGATGGTGTATGTGGTGGCACGGGCGGTACGCGGCCATGATCCCTTGCTGGTGCTGGTGCTCGCCGGTGTGGTGCTGGGTTCCCTGCTCGGCGCCTTTGTCGCCCTGATGAAGTATCTCGCCGATCCCTACAACCAGCTGCCTGCGATCACCTTCTGGCTACTGGGCAGCCTGGCGTCAGTGAGTCCGCGTGATCTTTGGATTGCCGGGCCGCTGATGCTCGCCGGACTGTTGCCGCTGTGGCTGCTGCGCTGGCGCATCAATGTGCTGTCGCTGGATGACGAGGAGGCGCGTGCGCTGGGCGTGGCGACCGTGCGGATTCGCCTCGCAGTGATAGTCGGCGCGACGCTGATGACCTCGGCGGCGGTGGCGATTTCCGGCGTCATCGGCTGGATCGGCCTGGTGATCCCGCATTTTGCACGGCTGATCACCGGCCCGGATTTTTCGCGGCTGCTGCCTGTATCGGTGTTGCTGGGCGCCGGCTTTCTGGTGGGCGTGGATACGCTGGCGCGCAGCATCGCCGATGTCGAAGTGCCGCTGGGGGTGCTGACGGCCTTCATCGGCACGCCGCTGTTCCTGTGGCAACTGACAACTGCGCGGCGGGGCTGGCAATGAGGGGCAGGCCATGAAACTGTCCGCGCAAGGCCTGGCGTTTGGTTATCGTGACCACCGCGTCGGCAGTGATGTCACGCTGGAACTCGCCTCCGGCGAAGTGTTGTGCCTGCTCGGCCCCAACGGCAGCGGCAAAACCACCCTGTTCAAGACGCTGCTCGGTTTGCTGCCGCCGCAGCAGGGCAGCGTAATGATCGAGGGCCGCGATACACGCAACCTTGCGCGCGATGCCATTGCGCGGCAGATCAGTTATGTGCCGCAGGCGCATGGCGCATTTTTTCCCTACACCGTCCGTGAAACCGTGCTGATGGGTCGCACGGCACACCTCGGCTTGTTTTCGGCGCCGTCTGCCAGTGATCACGCGGCAACAGCCGCGGCCATCGAGCGCATGGGCATCAGCCACCTGGCCGATGCCATCTATACGCAGATTTCCGGAGGCGAACGGCAACTGGCGCTGATCGCGCGGGCGCTGGCGCAGGAGGCGCGCGTGGTGATCATGGACGAGCCGACGGCGAACCTCGATTTCGGCAACCAGGTGCGGGTGCTGGAGCGCATCCGCGCGCTGGCGGGCGAGGGCATCGGTGTGCTGCTGTCGACGCACGATCCGGATCACGCGTTTTTGTGCGCGGACCGGGTGGCGATGCTGCATCAGGGACGGCTGGTGGCCTGCGGTGAAACCGCGGCAGTGATGACGGCCCCGCAATTGCAGCAGCTGTACGGCATTCCCGTCAGCGTGACTGAGCTGTCCTTGCAGGGTGGGGGCAGCAGCAAGGTCTGCCTGCCTTTGAGGATGTTGTGATGTATATTTATAAGTATTTGTTTTTATTGATATTTTTATTGTTTTCACGGGTAGCGGTCGCACAGCCTGATGTGCCGGCCATTGCCGCCGCCTCCGACCTCAAGTTCGCGGTCGAGGAAATCGCCGCGCGTTTCCGTGCGGATACGAAGCGCGAACTGCGCCTGTCCTTCGGCTCGTCCGGCAATTATTACCAGCAGATCGCCCAGGGGGCGCCGTTCCAGCTGTTCATGTCGGCTGATGAAAGTTTCGTGTTCAAACTCCATGCCGCAGAACGCACTGAAGACCGCGGCACGCTGTATGCCACCGGCCGCATCGTATTATTTGCGCCGCAGGGTTCACCGTTGCAGCTCGACACCGCAATGACCGGACTGAAAAGGGCGCTCGCTGCCGGACAGATCCGCCGCTTCGCGATCGCCAATCCGGAGCACGCGCCGTACGGGCGTGCCGCCGAACAGGCCTTGCGCAAGCTGGGCCTGTGGGACGGATTGCGGGATCGCATGGTGCTGGGCGAAAACGTGTCGCAGGCGGCGCAGTTCGCCGCCAGCGGCTCGACCCAGGGCGGCATTTTCGCCTATTCGCTGGCCTTGGCACCGCAGCTCGCGAAATTGGGACAGTACGTGCTGCTGCCCGAAGAATTGCACGATCCCCTGCGCCAGCGCATGGTGCTGGTCAAGGGGGCGGGGGATACCGCGCGTGCGTTTTACGCCTGGCTGCAGCAGCCTGCAGCACGCGAGGTCTTTGTGCGCTACGGCTTCACCCTGCCGCAGGTCGCTTCAAAATAAATCGCCATGGACTGGTCCGCGCTCAAGCTGTCCTTCGAACTGGCCGCATGGACGGTACTGATCCTGCTGCCGGTCGGCATCGGCGTGGGGCGGCTGCTGGCCGTCAGGCAGTTCAGGGGCAAGGCCTGGGTCGAGGCCCTGCTGGCACTGCCGCTGGTGCTGCCACCCACCGTGCTCGGTTTTTACCTGCTGGTGGCGATGGGCGGCGATTCCACGGTCGGGCGACTTTACGAATCGCTGGTGGGCAGGACGCTGGTGTTCAACTTCGAGGGGCTGCTGGTGGCCTCGGTGATATTCAACCTGCCGTTTGCCATCCAGCCGATACAACGCGGATTCGAAGCCATTGCGCCGGAAGTGCGCGATGCCGCCGCCTGTTGCGGCCTGTCGGCCTGGCGCACGCTGTGGCGCATCGAATTGCCGCTGGCATGGTCGGGCCTGTTGTCGGCGGTCGTGCTGACTTTCGCGCACACGCTGGGCGAGTTCGGCGTGGTGCTGATGGTCGGCGGCAACATTCCGGGCGAGACCCAGACCATTGCCATCGCCATTTACGACCGCGTGCAGGCTTTCGACCATGCCGGCGCCGGCATCATGTCGGCGGCGCTGCTGCTGATTTCACTGATTGCGATCGGCGCGGCCTATTACGCGTCATCGCGTGCGCAAGCGCGCCGCCATGGCTGAGCCGGGCATCCACGTCCGGCTGCGGCAGCAGGGGCCGATCCCGCTGGATGCCGTCCTCAGCTGTGCGCCGGGCGAGGTGCTGGCGCTGGTCGGGCCGTCCGGCAGCGGCAAGACCTCGATCCTGCGCGCCATTGCCGGGCTGCTGCAGGTGCAGCAGGGCTCAATACGCATCAACGGCGATACCTGGTTCGATGCCGCTCAATCGATCAATTGGCCTGCACGCCGGCGCCGGGTCGGTTATGTGTTCCAGAACTATGCGCTGTTTCCGCACCTCAGTGCCCTGCACAATGTGATGGAGGCCCTGCTGGAATATCCACCTACTGAACGCGAACGGCGCGCGCGAGAGACATTGTCCCGGGTGCGGCTCGCAGGTCTTGAGGAACGCCTGCCGCGAAACCTGTCCGGCGGCCAGCAGCAGCGTGTCGCGGTGGCGCGGGCGCTGGCGCGCGAGCCCCGGGTGTTGCTGCTCGACGAACCGTTCTCGGCCGTGGACCGTGCCACGCGCCAGCGGCTGTATCGTGAGCTGGCCGAGCTGCGCCGCGAACTGGCGATGCCAGTGATCCTGGTGACCCATGACCTCGACGAAGCGCTGATGCTTGCCGATCGCCTGTGCGTGCTGCATCAGGGCCGCACGCTGCAGACGGGCGTACCGCATGACGTGATGACGCGCCCCGACAGCGTCGAGGTGGCGCAGCTGGTCGGCCTGCGCAACGTGTTCCGTGCCGGCGTCATCGAACATGATGAAACCCGTGGCGTCACCTTGATCGAGTGGCGCGGACATCGCCTCGAGGCAAGGCTGCAGCCGGCCTTTGCCGCCGGCGAGCAGGTCACCTGGGCAATTCCGCAGGGACATCTGATACTGCACCGCCGTGACCGTCCATCGCTGGGCGAACGCGAGAATCCGGTGTCCGGAACCGTCACCGAATGCATTTCTCTGGGAGAAAATGTCGCGCTGACCGTCGCCGTCAACGGCCCCGAACGGCCACCGCTGTTCCTCAATGTGCCTGCGCACACAGCAAGGCGCAACGGCATCGCCGCCGGTGTCACCATCGGCCTCTCGCTGCTGGCCGAGGGCATACACCTGATGCCCGCTGATGAATCGCGCACGCCGGCACGGCCGGGATGACGGTGGCGCGAATGGATTATCATGGCGACTCAATCGCATCCGGCATGGGCAATATCCTGATTCCATGAAAATATTCGGCTTTGCCGGTTATTCCGGCAGTGGCAAGACTACGCTGATCGAGAAACTGATCCCGCTGTTCGTGCAGCGCGGCCTGAAGGTCTCGCTGATCAAACACGCGCACCACACTTTTGACGTCGATCAGCCGGGCAAGGATTCCTTCCGCCACCGCCATGCGGGTTGCACCGAAGTGCTGGTGACCTCATCCCGGCGCTGGGCCTTGATGCATGAACTGCGCGGCGCGGCAGAGCCGACCCTCAAGGAGCAAATGCAGCGGCTTTCACCTTGTGACCTGCTGCTGGTGGAGGGTTTCAAGCACGAACCGATACCCAAGCTCGAGGTTTATCGAGCCGAGGTGGGCGAGTCGATGATCCATCCGCACGACAGCAACATCGTCGCCATTGCCAGCGATGCCCGGGTCGAAACGCAACTGCCGCAGCTCGATCTGAATGCGCCGGACATGATCGCGGCCTTCATCCTCAAGCAGGTCGGCCTGGGGCAGGGCGCATGATCACGCTGCTCTATTTCGCACGCTTGCGCGAAGCACTGGGCACCGGCCGTGAAGAACTGCTGTTGCCGTCCGGCATCAATACGCTGGGGGCCTTGCGCGCGCATCTGGAGCAGCGCGGCGATGCCTGGGCGAAGGAAATGGCCGCAGGCCGCAACCTGCGTGCCGCAGTGAACCAGAGTGTGGCGATGGCTGATACGCCGATCAAGGACGGCGACGAAGTGGCATTTTTCCCGCCGGTCACCGGAGGCTGATGCGATGAGCGTACGCATCCACGAGCAGGATTTCGACGTCAGCGCCGAGATGGCCGCGATGCGCAAAGACAATCCGAAAATCGGCGCGATCGCCAGCTTTGTCGGCGTGGTGCGCGACATCAACGAAGGTGACAGCGTCGCCACCATGACGCTGGAGCATTACCCCGGCATGACCGAAAAGGCCATCACCGAAATCATCGACCAGGCCCGCGGTCGCTGGGAGGTGCTCGATGCCCTGGTGATCCACCGCGTCGGCACGCTCAAACCCACCGACCAGATCGTGCTGGTGATCGTCGCCAGCACCCATCGCGGCGATGCCTTTGCCGCCTGCGAATTCATCATGGATTTCCTGAAGACCCGCGCGCCGTTCTGGAAAAAGGAAATCACGCCGCAGGGTGCGCGCTGGGTGGATGCGCGGGTGGCGGATGACCAGGCGGCGGAGCGGTGGAAGACGTGACGGTAGTGCTGTAAAATAGTCAATAAAATCAATAACTTACAATAATCCGCGTTGGCTTGAATTCAAGCAAAATCAACAAGTTGCAGCGGTTTTTGCGGGGTTTGCCGGTTTTGTTATTTGCGCTGCTTCTTAAAGGAGAGAACGATGAAGAGGTTGGTATTTCTCTGTGTTGCAGCTCTGGGGTCTACAAGCTGCGTAACGATGCCCCCCGAGGCCGCCAAGATCATGTTGCACCGACAGGTCAGCACCCAACTCGATAATTGCATGAAGCTTGGCCCGGTGTCCGCTGAATCAGGCACATGGGATCTCCCGGAACAGGCGATTAATAACTTGAGAGCTAATGCAGTGAAGAAGTACGGAGACAAGGTTGATTCGGTAGCTCTTATAAACGTGGATTCATACCTCACGAAGACTGTCGCTCACGGTCTAGCGTTCAAATGCTTCTAACTCATTTTCGAGAGGTGCACTTGCCCACCATTGACGCAATCCCGATTACTGAGCAGGCAGAACGCGAAGGCTATAGGCCATGAGGCGATCTCGATCTAACAACACGCTGAATCTGACCGTCCAAGAGAGCAGTTCTTCGTGTCTCGCCGCGCTCCGCGCGTCGTCGTTGGCAGGTTAGCGCGGAGAGTTGGGCGTCATGACACTTTTCCAGTGGTCTCAGTTGCCCGATCCTGACCCGCACAGGTATGTGCAGCTTATCGCGTACACGCTGCGGAACCACGCGTTTAAGTCCAAAGATGCATGCGCAGTGTGTGGAATTTCTGAAAGAGAATTTCGCTTTGTCGCCGGCAGCATCTACTCTCTCAGCGAATATCAGGTGCAAAAGGGGCACCCGGACGAGATCCAAGATTGGATTCTGCGTCCGGAGGCGTACTTTAGTTATCTCCAATACTTGGAATTTCGGCACGCAATCAAGGCATCGAGACAGGCTAAGTTGCTTGCGCTGTTAGCAATCGTCATAGCAATTATTGGTGTCGGTCTCGCGATTCCGCGTGAGACTCTCCTGGAAAAGGAGTGCCGAACTTGGGCAGAGAAAACAATGCTAGATATGGGCGACCGCGACCGTAGCAGGTTTGCGCCACTTCTCGGAGCGTGCATGAAAGGCGGGCGATGATTCTAAGTGATTCCGTTATTCTCGATAGTGTCGCGAGAGACTATGCCGACCAACCATCCCTTGCAGCGGACGCGCCGTAAGCTGCGCGCCGCTGAAGGTGAAGTTAGGCGCTTGATTTCACGTCAATGGCAGCACAGAAGCTCACCCTTGTAGAGAATGCGCTCGACAGCCTTGAGCATGCGATTTCTCATCTCAATGCCATGCCCAAAGTATCTACGGCGGGAACGTTCAAGCGCATCATCTTGGACCTCTCTCACGTAGCAGAACTTCTCTTCAAGGAACGCCTGCGCAGAATTCATCCCGCATTCATCCTGTCCGACGTTGACAAGTACCCATCCGCAACAGCACATACCGTAACGGCTGCGGATGCGTTACGGCGCCTTCAAAGGATTGGGGAGGTGGAATTCAATGAAGCCGATCAAAGTGCTCTAAAAACCATCAGAGAGAAAAGAAATGAAATTGAGCACTACGAGTTTTCCATTGATGCGGCGGAAGCAAAGGTTGTCATTGGAAGTGTCCTGGCCTTCATTTTTCGATTCGCTTCGGATGAGGTAGGGCTCGATTGGGCTGGACGCAGAATTGAAGATCCAGCCTGGAAGCGTCTCAATGAGTACGCGGAGTTTTATGAGCTCGAAAAAGCCCGCGTCCTCGAAATGCTTGAGGACAGCGACATCTCAACGATGGAATGCCCTGTATGCGGCAACGAGACATTTGACATGGAGGCAGAGGTCTGTGCGCTGTGTGGTCATAGAGAACCAGTGCTCCAGTGCAAGTCATGCAAGGCAGGCTATCTCTTCTCGAATGTGGAGTACGAAGAAGCTGGGCTTTGCCCCAAGTGCGAATGGGAGGACGGCTATGCGGCCGCACATTGCGAAAAGTACTAGCATCGCACCGCACCTAACTGGTTATTCCATCAGGCCGACTTCGGCGACTGCTGAATTTCGAAGTTAAAAATTCGGTGTAACTGCCTCTCGTTCTGGTGGACAGCCTTCCGCAGCCGCTGAAAGCCCACACCCTCGCCGAATTCGATGTCGGTTACAGTGAGGCCGTGCTGCACGGCTGGCCGGTGCTGAGCCTGTTGATGCGCAACTCGATACCATGAGTTGGGAACGGGCGGAACGCAGGTCTTGGCGCGGTTCCTTGACGGATCCCCGGACCCGGGGCGCGGAGCCGACAAACGAAGCCCCTGAGCGCCTGGTCCCGGTCCCGACGGCAGGACATGCGGAACCTGTGCCTGGATGCGCGGTCAACAATGGGTAATCCGGCATTGACTGAAAATAACAGAACTCGATTCGCCGCAGATGTCCGCGTCGAGTCTTTCAAGGGGATCCCGCTTGATCGATCTGCACGATGTGTCCATGCACTATGCCCTCGGCACTGCGCGCATCGAAGTGCTCAGGTCCGTGGATCTGCACATTCCGCGCGGACAGAGCATCGCCATCACCGGACCTTCCGGATCGGGCAAGACTTCGCTGCTGTTGCTGCTGGCAGGGCTGGAGCGTCCGGCGGCAGGGGCGGTGGCCTTCGACGGCACGCGGCTTGACCAGCTCGATGCCGATGCGCTGGCCGACCTGCGGCGTGACCACATCGGCATCATTTTCCAGTCTTTCCACCTGATCGGCAGCCTCAGTGCCCTGGACAACGTGGCGCTGCCGCTGCAGATCGCCGGCCGGCGCGATGCGCTGGAACGGGCGACACTGCAACTGGAGCGGGTCGGCCTGGCGGACCGCATGCATCACCATCCCGCGCAACTCTCCGGCGGTGAACAGCAGCGCGTGGCGATTGCGCGGGCGGTGGCCCATGGTCCCAAGGTGCTGCTGGCCGACGAGCCGACCGGCAATCTCGATGACACGACGGCCGGGGGTATCCGCGAGCTGCTGTTCGAGTTGAACGCGCAATCAGGCGCCACACTGGTGCTGGTGACCCATGATCCGGATTTCGCGGCGCGCTGCGACCGCGTGCTGGGATTGCATGAGGGCAGGCTGCGGGAACTGAAGCCGGCTTCCATCGCTGCGGTGCGTGATGCGATTCCTGCTTAGCCTGGCCTTGCGCGACCTGCGCGCCGGCAGCCAGTCGCTGTGGGTATTCTGCGTCTGCCTGGCGCTGGGGGTCTGCCTGGTTGCCGCAGGCGGGGGCCTCTACCAGCTGGTCAGCCACAACCTGCAGGCTGATGCGCGGGCGCTGTTCGGCGGCGACCTTGAAATCCGGCATGACCGCCCGCTGGATGCGGCGGAACTGGCCTGGCTGAACGAACGCGGCAGGGTCTCGCTGCTGACTGAGTTCCGCACCATGCTGCGTACCGCAGACGGTCGCAGCCAATTGGTCGAGCTGCAGAGTACCGACGCGCAATATCCCCTCTACGGCGAGGTCCGGCTCGATCCGCCTGAAGCGCTCGGCACTGCGCTGGAGCGCCGCGATGGCCGCTGGGGCATAGCGATTGACGCGGCATTGTCGCAGCGCCTTGGCGTGGGTGCCGGGGACGAGGTGGCCATCGGCAATGACCGCTTTGCGGTGCGGACCTTAATCCGGCATCAGCCGGACCGCAGCCTGCGCGCCGACTGGAGCGGCGCGCCGGTGATGATTGCCGCTGAAGCCCTGGCCGCGACCGGCCTGTTGCAGCCGGGCAGTCGCGTGCAATACCGCTACCGGATCAGAACGGAGTCTGTGCCCGAAGATCTGCGCGAGGCCCTGCTTGCAGCCTTTCCGCAGGCGACCTGGGAAGTCCGCAGCTTCGCCGAACGCAGCGACCGCATGGCTGAAGTGCTGGGGCAGATCGGCTCGGGTCTGCTGCTGATCGGGTTCAGCGCGCTGTTCATCGGCGGCCTCGGCGTGTTCAACAGTGTGCATGCCTATCTGCAGGGCAAACTCGGCACCCTGGCCACCCTGCGCGCGCTGGGCCTGCGTGACCGGCGCCTGGCGCTGCTTTACCTCGGCCAGCTGCTGATGCTGTCCGGCCTGTCCAGCCTCGCCGGCGTGCTGCTGGGCGGCCTGCTGGCGCTGGCGGGGATTGCACTGGCTGCGGAGCGACTGCCGCTGGCGCCGGTGCTGTCGCAGTTGGCCGGTCCCTTGCTGCTGGCCTGGTGTTTCGGTGTGCTGACCGCGATTACGTTTGCGCTGCCTGCTTTGGGGCGTGCAGTGTCGGTATCGCCTGCAGCGCTGTTTCGCGGCCTACATGGCATTGACACCAGGGCGGGCAGGGGATGGTTTTATCTGACCGCCGCCAGTGCCGCCGTTTCGCTGGTGCTGCTGGTGGTGGTGATGCCCGATCCGCGTTTTGGCCTGGCCTTCATGCTGGCCATGCTGCTGGTATTGCTGCTGCTTGAGGGCGGCGTTCGCCTGCTGCAGTTGCTTGCGCGGAAGCTGCTGCGGCAACCGCGGTTCGCCAGCCACTTCGAGTGGCGGCTGGCCATTGCCAGCGTCGGCCGCGCCGGATCGCCCCTGCGGCCTGCGCTGATTTCGCTGGGCTCGGCACTGACCCTGCTGGTGGCATCCACGCTGGTGGTGATGTCGCTGCTGCGGACCATCAACGAGACGGTGCCTGAAAATGCGCCGGCGCTGGTGTTCTACGATGTGCAGCCGTCGCAGCGCGATACCCTGCGTGAAACGCTTGGCAAGGCGGACAGTCTTGAGCAGCTGAAGCTTGCGCCGCTGGTGCTGGGCCGCCTGACAGCGGTGAACAATGCGCCGCTGCGCGACAGCGGAGATGCGCGGCAGGTCCTCGAAGCCCGGGACGAACACAAGCTCAGTGACCGTAGCGGAAACTTCGACGACGTGGTCATCGATCGTGGCGCCTGGTGGCCTGAAAACCATGCCGGTCCACCGCTGGTGGCGATGGAAGACCGTGAGGCGGATCAGCTTGGCCTGCAGGTCGGCGACCGGCTGCAATTCGAGATCACGGGCGCCCGGGTCGAGGCACAACTCGCGGCGATCTACAGCCAGCGGCGTTTCCAGTCGCGGCTGTGGCTGGAGGCGATATTTTCGGATGGCGTGCTCGATCCCCATGTCACACGGTATGTCGGAGCGGCGTACATGAATGCGGCCGATGCACTGGCGGCGCAGAACCGGATCGCCGCCGGCTTGCCCAATGTGATCAGCGTGCGCACCGAGGGCATACTCAACGAGGCCCGGGTCCTGCTCGGGCGCGCGGGCGGCGGGCTGGCGATGATCGCCGCCGTCAGCCTGCTGGTGAGCCTGCTGGTGCTGGCCAGCGCGATGGCGGCAAGCCGCGCGCGCCAGGTTTACGAGGCGAGCGTGCTGCACGTGCTGGGCGCGCGGCTCGGTGCAGTGCGCCGCAGCCTCCAGCTCGAATACCTGCTGCTTGCACTGCTGACCTCGGCTTTTGCCGTGGTGACCGGCAGCGGCCTCGCGCTTGCACTGCTGCATTTCCGGCTGCAACTGGAAAGTACGGGGCTGCTGTGGACGGGGGCGCTGACCGCGGTGACCGTCAGCGCCTGCAGCCTGGGACTGGGCGCCTTCTACCTGATGCGCAGGCTGCGCCTGTCACCCGCCCGGCTGCTGCGTAGTGCAAATTGAAATAACCCATTAAAAACAGCTTGTTGCTCCATGAACATCAGCATAGGTATTAGCTATTAAAAACTTAATAAAAATCAATTTGAGCAATCATTACGGCGTGAGTAAGCTGTCCCTGCGTCTGTAAAACCGGAGTTCCAGGGCGACGTCACCAGGCGGCCGCTGCAGGCTCCGGACGAGGCCGAAACAAAGTGTCACAACCCCCAAGGAGGCAACTCATGACTACCGAAGCCAAATGCCCTTTTCACCATGTCGCCGGTGGCGGCAGTTCGAACCGCGACTGGTGGCCGAACCAGCTGCGCGTCGATCTGCTCAACCAGCATGGCGACCGTTCCCATCCTCTCGGCGAAAAATTCAACTACGCCGAAGAATTCAAGAAACTGGACTACCAGGCGCTTAAGGCCGACCTGGTCAAATTGATGACCGATTCGCAGCCCTGGTGGCCGGCCGACTTCGGTCACTACGGTCCGCAGATGATCCGCATGGCCTGGCACTCCGCCGGCACCTACCGCACCATCGACGGGCGCGGAGGCGGCGGGCGCGGCCAGCAGCGTTTTGCGCCGCTGAATTCCTGGCCGGACAACGTCAACATCGACAAGACCCGCCGCCTGCTGTGGCCGATCAAGCAGAAATACGGCCAGAAAATTTCCTGGGCTGATCTGTTCATCCTCGCCGGCAACGTGGCGCTGGAGTCGATGGGTTTCCGTACCTTCGGCTTCGCCGGCGGCCGCGAGGACGTGTGGGAACCGGACCAGGACGTGAACTGGGGACCGGAAATGAAATGGCTGGGCGTGGATGCGCAGCGCATCGATGACAGCAAGCGCGAGTTGCAGGGACCCTTCGGTGCTTCGCATATGGGCCTGATCTACGTGAACCCCGAGGGCCCGAACGCCAGCGGCGACTACCTGCTGGCAGCGAAGGACATTCGCGAGACGTTCTATCGCATGGCGATGAACGACGAGGAGATCGTCGCGCTGATCGCCGGCGGCCATACCTTCGGCAAGTGCCACGGTGCCGCGCCGGAATCACATAAGGGACCGGAGCCCGAAGCCGCGCCGCTCGAAGCACAGGGCCTGGGCTGGAACAGCAATTTCGGCAGCGGGCACGGCAAGGACACCATCTCCAGCGGACTTGAGGTGACCTGGACCACGACGCCGGCGCGCTGGAGCAACGATTTCCTCGAAATCATGTTCAAGTACGAATGGGAAATGGTGAAGTCGCCGGCCGGCGCCAAGCAGTGGGTGGCCAAGGACGCGCCGGAGATCATTCCGGATGCGCATGTGAAGGGCAAGTTCCACAAGCCGACGATGCTGACTACCGACCTGACGATGCGCTTCGACCCGGAATTCGGCAAGATCTCGAAGCGTTTCCTCGAGAATCCGCAGGCTTTCGCCGACGCCTTCGCGCGTGCCTGGTACAAGCTGACCCATCGCGACATGGGGCCGAAAGCACGCTACCTGGGACCCGAGGTGCCGAAGGAAGACCTGATCTGGCAGGATCCCTTGCCGGCGGCCACGCACAGGCCGACCGCGGCCGACATCGCCGACCTCAAGGCGAAGATTGCCGCTTCCGGCCTTTCCGTGAGCGACCTGGTGTCGGTGGCCTGGGCTTCGGCCTCGACCTTCCGCAGCGGCGACAAGCGCGGTGGGGCCAACGGTGCGCGCATCCGTCTCGCGCCGCAGAAAGACTGGGCCATCAACAAGCCCGTGCTGAAGACTCTGGCCAAACTGGAAGACATCCAGAAGGCGAGCGGCAAGGCTTCGCTGGCCGATGTGATCGTGCTCGCGGGTTGCGTGGGTGTGGAGCAGGCGGCGAAGGCTGCCGGCGTGGCGGTCGAAGTGCCGTTCGCGCCGGGCCGGGTCGATGCCCGTCAGGACCAGACCGACGCGGAGTCCTTTGCCGTGCTCGAGCCCGTTATCGACGGCTTCCGCAACTATGGCCGGGGACAGGGCGGCACGCCGACCGAAGCCATGCTGGTCGACAAGGCACAGATGCTGACCCTGACTGCGCCCGAAATGACGGCGCTGGTTGGCGGCATGCGTGTGCTCGGCACCAATGCCGACGGCAGCAAGCACGGCGTTTTCACCGACAAGGTGGGGGTGCTGAGTAACGACTTCTTTACCAGGCTGCTCGACATGGGCACGGAGTGGAAGGCGACCGACGGCAGCGCAGAGGTGTTCGAAGGCCGTGACCGCCAGAGTGGCAAGGTCAAGCACACCGGCACGCGCAATGACCTGGTCTTCGGCTCCAACTCGGTGTTGCGCGCTTATGCAGAGGTCTACGCCAGTACCGACGGCAAGGAGAAGATGGTCAGGGACTTCGTCGCGGCCTGGAACAAGGTGATGAACCTGGATCGTTTCGATCTGAAATAACCCGGCATCGGGAAAGGCGCGGCCGCTCCACAAGGGCGATGCGCCGGCCAGTCGCGGGTTTCACGAGAGTCCGCGTATGCGGCAGAAAACGGGCGGAAGCGGTTTCCGCCCGTTTTTTTTGTTTGTCCGTGCAACACCGGACTGCTTCAGTGCCGCATTCCTTTATCCGGCGGCAACAGCCCCAGACCAAGGCGACATCACGTCGGAAACCCCCTGATGTTCGCCCGTTACCGGGTCACGGAGTACCGCGCTGGGGCAGGCATAGTTCGTCGGGTAAACCACCAGTTCGTTCAACTGCACAGGAAACTGTCCGGCAAGTGCCGCGCGCACGGCCCCGGTGTGGCGCGGATCGACGCCGACAGTCTCTTCGCCACTGGCATCGATGCGCGGGTGATGGAAAGCTTCTCCGAGACCCATGCCGTGATCGATCAGGAAGGAACTGATCTGGTATACCGCAGGCAGTATCTTGCGGCCGCCGGAAGCGCCGATCGCAAACCAGGGGCGGTCATCGTGCATCGCGATGACCGGGCACATATTGGACAGGGCACGTTTTCCCGGAGCGAGGCTGTTGGGTGAACCCGGACGTGGATCGAACCACATGATGCCGTTGTTCATCAGCACACCGCTTGACGGTAGAACGACCTTGGATCCAAACACGGACAGGAGCGTCTGGGTGAGCGCCACCATATTGCCCTCGCGGTCAATGACGTTGAGGTGGGTCGTGGTCGAGGGATCGCGGCGGTCACTGTTGTCGCCCATATTGGCGAGGCGTTCAGCATAGGCCTCGCGCAGGGCGGCGGCATAGGCTGTGAAGGCATCGGCCCCGGGACCTCCGGGAGGGAAGGTGATGCCACGCAGCGGATCCAGCGCACGCAGCATTGTCGGGCCCGCCGTAAGTTGCGGCGGCAGCGCCAGCCGGGCATTGCGGTAGCTGGTGATCACGGGATCGACGATGCGCGCACGGAATCCGGCGAGGTCCGCTGCCGAAAGATTCCCTCCCATCGCCCGCAGGTCGTTGGTGATGCCGGCGGCGATGTCGCCCTCGTAAAAATCCCGTGGCCCGGCATCCGCCAGGTGGCGTAATGTCCGGGCCAGGCCTTTCAGCTGCAGGCGTGCAAGCGGAGCGCCTGCAGGGGTTACCGGCGGCAAGCCGCCGGGCAGCCAGACATCGCGGGTCGCCGGATAAAGTGACAGTTCCCGGGCCATCGTTGCCACCTTCAGCGTCAGGTACCAGTCGACTGCAATGCCTTCTTCGGCCAAGCCTATCGCCGGTTGCATCACATCGCGGAAAGCCATGCTGCCAAAATTCGAGAGTGCCGTGGCCATTCCGTCGACCTGTCCCGGTATGGCGATCGACAGCGGGCCGTGCACGTTGCGGTCGTCCTGCACGGCGGGCCAGGTAAACAGGTCTTTGGTGATGCCGCCGGTCAGCGGGTAATCGGCAGGATCGAGGTTGCCGGGTGCCATCGGGCCAAAATCGACCACGCGCACCCGCTTTTCACGGGCGAGGTAAATCATCATGAAACCGACACCGCCCAAACCGCTGTTCCAGGGTTCGACCGCCGCCAGTGCCAATCCAGTGGCTACCGCGGCGTCCACGGCATTCCCCCCGGCGGACAGAATCCGGGCTCCGGCTTCACTGGCGATGCGGCATTGCGAGGTGACGATGCCGCCCCGCGAACAGGCGACGGGTTTGGCGACTTTCCAGTTCTGCACAATATGGTCGTTCATGGAGGAGTAGGGGGCGAAGAGTGAAAGATGCTCTTTGATGCTATGCGAAAAGCGGTGCATGCGCCTAGTCCGGCGAAGGCATGCCCGGGACAGGAAGGCCTGGGCACTGCAGCACACTGACAACCGGATAGGACCACGCCGTTTCTGTGATGACCACATTCCCGATAAAATGGCGGCTGCTTACCCAGGAGGCAGGTCCATGGACGACGGCGTCATACACATCAAGGACAAACCCGCATCGGGGCCGGTGATCCGGCTCCACGAGAACGACAACGTGCTGATCGCCCGTGGCGACATCGGCATCGGCACCAAACTCGATGGCGGCCTGACTGCGAAAAGCCAGGTTCCCGCGGGCCACAAGATTGCGTCCCGCGACATCAAGAAGGGCGAGCCGATCCTCAAATACGCGGTGACCATCGGCTTTGCCTCCGCGGACATTCCGGCCGGCACCTACGTGCATTCGCATAACCTCGAGTTCCGCGAATTTGACCGCGACTATGCCTATGCCCGCGACTACAAGCCGGAACAGATGTTTCCGGAGGCGGAGCGCGCCTCGTTCATGGGCATCGTCCGCGCCAACGGCCAGGTCGCGACGCGCAACTACCTCGGCGTGCTGGCGACGGTCAATTGTTCGGCCACTGTGGCGCACAAGATCGCCGAATATTTCACGCCGGAGCGCCTGGCCGACTATCCGAATATCGACGGCGTCTGCGCCTTTGCGCACGGCACCGGCTGCGGCATGGAGATGACCGGAGAACCGATGGATCTGCTGCGCCGGACCATGGCCGGTTATGCACGCCATGCCAATCTGGCCGGCGCGCTGATCATCGGCCTCGGCTGCGAACGCAACCAGATCAAGGGCCTGATGAAAGAGCAGGGGATCGATGTCAGCGACCGCCTGAAAACTTTCGTGATGCAGGAATCCGGCGGCACGCGCCAGACCATCGAGGCGGGCATCGCCGCGTTGAAGGAGATGCTGCCCGAGGCCAACAAGGTGGTGCGCCAGAGGGTGCCGGCCAGTCACCTGATGATCGGCCTGCAGTGCGGTGGCTCCGACGGATTCTCCTCGATCACCGCGAACCCGGCACTGGGTGCGGCGATGGATCTGCTGGCACGCCACGGCGGCACGCACATCCTGTCGGAGACCCCGGAAATCTACGGTGTCGAGCACACGCTGACACGGCGCGCGAGATCGCGCGAAGTCGGCGAGAAGCTGATCGAGCGCATCCGCTGGTGGAAGGACGTCTACAACGCCGGCAAGGACACCCAGATCAACGGTGTGGTCAGCCCGGGCAACCAGCACGGCGGACTGGCCAACATTTTCGAGAAGTCCCTGGGCTCCTCGATGAAAGGCGGCACCGGCCCGCTCAATGCGGTCTACCACTACGCGCAGCCGGTCACCGAGCGCGGTTTCGTGTTCATGGACACGCCGGGATTCGACCCGGTGTCGGCGACGGGGCAGATCGCCGGCGGTGCCAACATGATCATGTTCACCACCGGCCGCGGCTCGATGTTCGGCGCGAAACCCGTGCCGTCGATCAAGCTGGCGACCAACACGCCGATGTACAGCAGGCTGGCCGAGGACATGGACATCAACTGCGGCGAGATCCTCGACGGTACGAAATCACTGTCGCAGAAAGCGCAGGAAATTTTCGACCTGATGCTGCGCATTGCTTCAGGCGAAAAATCCAAGAGCGAACTTCTGGGTCTGGGCGACCATGAATACGTGCCCTGGAACATCGGCGTGACCAGCTGAGATACGCGTCATGAATTTCACCGCGTTCGCGGCAGTCGGTATCGGAGCCATGTTCGGTGCCTGGTCGCGCTGGGGGCTGGCGCTGGCCCTGAATCAGCTGGTGCCGGCATTGCCGATGGGCACGCTGGTCGCCAACCTCGCGGGTGGATTCATGATCGGCGCGGCATTTGAATACTTCATCCAGCACACTGCGCTGGCGCCCGAGTACCGGTTGATGTTCATTACCGGTTTTCTCGGCAGCCTCACCACCTTTTCGGCGTTTTCGCTGGAAACGGTCATGCTGCTGCAGCAGGCGCGTTACGGCTGGGCATTGTTGCTGATCAGCAGCCACCTGATCGGATCGCTGGCAATGACGCTGCTCGGGATCTTTGTGGTGCGCGCGCTGGCGACCTGAGCCGCCTCAGCGACGGTTCAGCAGCATCCGCGCGGCATCAATCAGTTCGCCGGCGGTCAATCCGAGCGGTCCGATGCCGGCTTCGACCAATCGGTCCGCTGCGGCACCGTGCAGATGAACCGCTGCAGTCAGTGCATGCCGTTCGTCGACGCCCTGTGCCAGCAATGCGACGAGGACGCCGGTCAGCACGTCCCCCATGCCGGCCGTGGCCATGCCCGGATTGCCTGAACGGTTAATTGCCCAATGGCCGTCCGGCCAGGCGCAGACGCTGCCGCAGCCTTTAAGCACCACGCCGCAGCGGAATTCACGGGCGAGTCGCAGGGCCGTAGCCACCCGGTCAGCCTGCACCTGGTGAGTGTCGCAGCCGAGCAGGCGCGCGGCTTCGGCGGGATGCGGCGTCAGGATGGTTTCCACAACCCGTTGTTTCAATTTGTTTTTTAGTTCAGGGAAGGCGGCAAGCAGGTTCAGCGCATCGGCGTCGAGCACCAGCGGTAGGTCTTTTTCGAGCGCCCAGTCGAGATATTCCGCTGCGTCGGGCGAATCGCCGAGTCCGGGACCAGCGGCCAGGGCGCTGAGATGTTCGAGACGAAGAACGCCATCCGCGGGGCGCAGCATCAGTTCCGGCTGCAGGGGATCCAGCAGCGGCACATCGTCGGCAAGCAGTCCGGCATAAACGCGCCCGGCCCCGCATTTCAGCGCCGCACGTGCGGCAAGCAGGGCGGCACCGCTCATGCCGTGCGCGCCGCCGACGATGCCGGCGCTGCCGTAGGTACCCTTGTGCGAGTTGCGCGGCCGGGGCGGCAGCAGGCGGGTCAGCACGCCGTCCGTGATCAGCACGCCATGTGGCGCCGTTGCCACGGCGTCGCCGAGGCCGAGATCGGTGACCTGCAGGATGCCGCAGTGATCAGGGCCATCCCCGGTCAGCAGGCCGGGTTTTAGCGCAATGAAAGTGAGGGTGTGGTCTGCAACAATGGCCGCACCGCGCACGCAGCCGGTGTCGGCGTCGAGGCCGCTGGGCACGTCAAGTGACAGCACCGGCGCGTCCATCGCGTTGATCTGTTCGACCAGTGCAATGAAATCCGCGGCGAGGTCGCGCTGCAGGCCGATGCCGAACAGGCCGTCGACGACCAGTGACCATTCCTCTCCGGCCGGCAGGGTAGCGGCGATTTCACCGCCGGCCTGTTGCCAGGCGCGCAGTGCCGTTGCAGCGTCGCCGGCGTATTTGCCGGTGCCTGCGGGACAGACCACGACCACCTTGAACCACCAGGACTTGAGATGACACGCGACGATCAGTGCATCGCCGCCGTTGTTGCCCGGACCGGCCAGCACCAGCACCGGCTTGCCACTGTCGCCGGCCAGTTTGCGCGCGAGTTCGGCGGCGGCCAGGCCGGCGCGGGCCATCAGGGGTGCGGGATCGGGGCCGGCGAGGGCAGCCTGCTCGACGCCGCGCAGGTCGACCGTCAGCAGCACCGGCGCCGCATGCGGCAAGTGGCTGTTCATCCTGCGATTTTAGCGCATGCACCGCGGCGGCCTGCTGCAGGTTTCGGGTAAAATTGCGCTTTACCAACATCCGCATACCATGCCGCATTTCCTCAAGCTCAGAGGACGCGACGCCCTCTCGGCATTCCGCCGCAGCAAGCTGCTTCAGGCCACGGCCGCAAGCCTTCCCGGCCTGCAAATCAACGCCGAATACTGGCATTTCATCCAATTGCGGCAGGCGCTGGACGCAGCGGAAAGCCTTCAGCTCGAGCGCGTGCTGACCTACGGCCCGGCGACAGCGCCGGTGACACAGCAGGGCAGGCTGCTGCTGGTGACGCCGCGGCTGGGCACGATTTCGCCGTGGTCGTCGAAGGCGACCGACATCGCGACACACTGCGGCCTGCCGGCGGTGGAGCGCATCGAGCGCGGCGTGGCCTGGTGGTGCAGTGTCGCCGGCAAGCCGCTGACGGATGCCCAGCGCAAAGTGCTGTTGCCGCTGATCCATGACCGCATGACCGAGTCGGTGCTCGGCGCGCTGGATGACGCGGAAGCGCTGTTCCGGCACATCGAACCGAAGCCGCTGGCGACCGTTGACCTGCTGGGCGGCGGTCGCGCCGCGCTGATGCACGCAAACACCGAAATGGGGCTCGCACTGTCGCCGGACGAAATTGACTACCTGCTCGACAATTTCACCCGCATCGGCCGCAACCCGACCGACGTCGAGCTGATGATGTTCGCGCAGGCCAATTCCGAGCATTGCCGCCACAAGATATTCAACGCCGACTGGATCATCGACGGAGAGAAGCAGCCGCGCTCGCTGTTCGGCATGATCCGCACCACCCATGAGAAGCATCCGCAGGGCACGGTGGTGGCGTATTCCGACAATTCCTCGGTGATCGAGGGGGCTGAGGTCGAGCGTTTTTATCCGGCGCAGGGCGGCGGCTACGGCTACAGCCGGGACCTGACCCATATCCTGATGAAGGTGGAGACGCACAACCACCCGACGGCGATCTCGCCCTTCCCCGGGGCCTCCACCGGCGCCGGCGGCGAAATCCGCGACGAGGGTGCCACCGGCCGCGGCGCCAAGCCGAAGGCGGGACTGACCGGCTTCTCGGTGTCGAACCTGCGCATCCCCGGCGCCGTGCAGCCCTGGGAAGCCAATCCGGTCGGCAAACCCGGCCGCATCGCCTCCGCGCTGCAGATCATGCTCGACGGTCCGATCGGCGGCGCGTCCTTCAACAACGAATTCGGCCGGCCGAACCTGGCGGGCTATTTCCGCAGCTACGAACAGCGCGTCGGCGGCGAAGTCCGCGGCTACCACAAGCCGATCATGATTGCCGGCGGCCTCGGCAACATCGCGGCACGACATACCTCGAAACACGCGCTGCCCGAAGGCGCGCTGCTGATCCAGCTGGGTGGTCCCGGCATGCTGATCGGGCTCGGCGGCGGCGCCGCCTCGAGCATGGACACCGGCGCCAACCAGGAAGACCTCGATTTCGACTCGGTACAGCGGGGTAATCCGGAAATCGAGCGCCGCGCGCAGGAAGTCATCGACCGCTGCTGGGCGCTGGGCGATGCCAATCCGATCCTGTCGATCCACGACGTCGGCGCCGGCGGCCTGTCGAATGCGCTGCCGGAACTGGCGCATTCGGCGCAGCGCGGCGCGCGCTTCGAACTGCGCGACGTGCCGAGCGAGGAGCCGGGCATGTCGCCGCTGCAGATCTGGTGCAACGAGGCGCAGGAACGTTATGTGCTGGCGATCGAGCCGCGGGACCTGGAGCGCTTCCGCGCGCTGTGCGAACGCGAGCGCTGTCCTTTCGCGGTGGTGGGCAAGGCCACCGCCGACGGCCAGCTGCAGGTGCATGACCGCGTCTTCGGCAACAAGCCGGTCGACATGGCGATGGACGTGCTGCTTGGCAAGCCGCCGAAGATGCTGCGCGACGTCAAACGCATCGTCCGCGAAGGCCAGGTCTTCGACGCGGCCGGTATCGACATCCGCGAAGCGGCCTATCGCGTGCTGCGGCTGCCGGCGGTGGCCGACAAGACCTTCCTGATCAGCATCGGCGACCGCACGGTCGGCGGCATGACCGCACGCGACCAGATGGTCGGTCCCTGGCAGGTGCCGGTGGCCGATGTCGCGGTGACGCTGATGGGATTCTGCACCTTCCGCGGCGAGGCGATGGCGATGGGCGAACGCACGCCGCTGGCGGTGCTCGATCCGGCGGCTTCCGGCCGCATGGCGGTGGGCGAGGCGATCACCAACATCGCCGCTGCGGCGATCGGAACAATCGGCGACATCAAGCTGTCGGCGAACTGGATGGCCGCAGCCGGCCACGGCGGCGAGGATGCGGCGCTGTTCGACACCGTGCACGCGGTGGCGATGGAGCTGTGCCCGCGGCTGGGCATCAGCATTCCGGTGGGCAAGGATTCGCTGTCGATGAAAACCACCTGGAACGAAGGCGCAACGCGCAAGGAAGTGGTCGCACCGCTGTCGCTGATCGTCTCGGCCTTCGCGCCGGTGAGCGACGCCCGCCGCACGCTGACGCCGCAACTGCGCACGGATTGCGGCGAAACCGAGCTGCTGCTGATCGATCTCGGCCGCGGCCGCAACCGCCTGGGTGCTTCGGCGCTGGCGCAGGTCTACGACGCGACCGGCGACCGGGTGCCCGACGTCGTCAGCGCCGACGACCTGAAGGCGTTTTTCGCGGTGATCCAGAAGCTGAACGCGGACGGACTGCTGCTGGCCTACCACGACCGTTCCGACGGCGGCCTGCTGGCGTCGGTCTGCGAAATGCTGTTCGCTTCGCGCTGCGGCGCCTGGCTCGATCTTTATGGCGACGCCGCGGCGGGACTGTTCAGCGAGGAGCTCGGCGCCGTGCTGCAGGTCCGCCTGGACGATCGTGAAGCGGTGCTGGAGATCCTTGCCGAGGCCGGCCTCGGTGAATGCAGCACCGTCATCGGTGAAGTCGGCGACAAGGACCGGCTGCTGGTGCGCGTCGACGGTGCGATCGTGCTCGACGAATCACGCACCGACCTGCACCGCGCCTGGTCGGAGACCAGCTACCGCATGCAGCAGCTCCGTGACAACCCGGAAAGCGCACAGCAGGAATACGACCGCATACTCGACGCCGCCGATCCCGGCATTGCCCCGAAACTGTCCTTCGATCCCGCCGAAGATATCGCCGCGCCTTTCATCGCGAAGGGCGCGCGACCGCGGATGGCGATCCTGCGCGAGCAGGGCGTCAACGGCCAGGTCGAGATGGCAGCGGCTTTTGATCGCGCCGGATTCGAGACGGTTGATGTGCACATGAGCGACATCATTGCCGGCCGCGTCAGCCTCGGTGACTTCAAGGGTGTAGCCGCCTGCGGCGGTTTTTCCTACGGCGACGTGCTCGGCGCCGGCGAGGGCTGGGCGAAGTCGATCCTGTTCAACCCGCGCGCCCGCGACGGGTTCGAAGCCTTCTTCCGGCGCGGCGACAGCTTTGCGCTGGGCGTCTGCAACGGCTGCCAGATGATGAGCAACCTGCGGGAACTGATTCCCGGCGCGGAGCACTGGCCGCATTTCGTGCGCAACCGCTCCGAGCAGTTCGAGGCGCGTTTCGTGACGCTGGAAGTGCAGCATTCGCCGTCGCTGTTTTTCGAAGGCATGGCGGGCAGCCGCATTCCGGTGGCAGTGGCCCACGGCGAAGGTTACGCCGAGTTCGTGGATGCCGCCGCGCTGCAGGCGGCGCAACCGCTGGTGGCGCTGCGCTATGTCGATAACCGCGGCGCAGCGACCGAGGTGTATCCCCTCAATCCCAACGGTTCGCCCCAGGGCATCACCGGCCTGACTACGGCGGACGGCCGCTTCACGATTCTGATGCCGCATCCCGAACGCGTATTCCGCACGGCGCAGAACTCCTGGCATCCGGCCGGCTGGCCAGACGACGGCCCGTGGCTGCGCATGTTCCGCAACGCACGGCGCCGGATCGGCTGAACTGCAGCATGTCCGCGCCGCTGAAAACCGACGCGCCGTTCTATACCGAGGAAGAGCTGGACCGGCTGGAACTGTCCGACCCTGTTGCCGCACTGCGCATTGCGAGGGAGCAGGCGCAACTCCGCCGGCAGCTCGCCACACAGCCGCCGGCAGGAGCGGAAACTGCCGCACCGGATGCAGCGGGCCTCGAAGCCGTCCTTGCCGAAGCGCGGCAGATACTGCGGCGTGATGGCGGCGACATCGAGTTTGTTTCAGTGGAAAATTCCGTGCTGACGGTACGCCTCAAGGGCAGTTGCAGCGGCTGCCCGCGGGCACCGCTGGATCTCAAACAGGTGGTGGAGGCGCTGGTGCGGCGCCGTTATCCGCAGATCACGGAAGTGCGCAATCAGTACTGATTTTCCGCGCGCCTGCTCTGGCGCCTATTCGGTAAAGCCGATGGTCTTGATCAGTTTTGCGTAACGCGCCAGCTCGGCCTTGATGTGTTCGGCCAGTTGACGCGGCGTGCTGCCTTCCGGCTCGTAACCGACTTTCATCATCCGTTCCTGCGATTCCTTCGCCTGGGTCACCGCAACCACGGCTGCATTCAAACGCTCGATGATCGAAGCCGGTGTGCCGCGAGGCACAGTGAGGCCGTACCAGGGCGTCATCTCGTAACCCTTGAGCCCGCTTTCGGCAATGGTCGGGATTTTCGGATCCAGGATGGATCGCTTGGCGCTGGTCACCGCAATGATCCTCAGCTTCTTTGTGGTGACGAAGGTCGACAGTGCCGACAGGCTGCCGAAGGTCATCGTGGTCTCGCCGCTCAGCACCGAGGTGATGGCCGTGTTGCCGCCTTTGTAAGGCACATGCAGGATGTCGAGGCCCGCCAGCACCTTGAACTGTTCCCCGGAAAAGTGCGTGCCGGTACCGGCGCCGGCCGAAGCGAAGGTCATCTGTCCCGGCCTTGCCTTGGCCAGCGCAATGATCTGTTTCACCGTGGTCGCCGGCAGCGAGGGATGCACGGCGAGCGCGAAGGACTGGGTCGCCAGCAGCGACACCGGCTCGAAATCGCGTTGCGGGTCATAACCCAGTTTCGGCCGCAGGTTCGGCAGCAGCGCATAAGTCGTGTGGCTGGTGATCAGCAGGGTATAACCGTCGGCAGCCGAGCGGGCAACGTGTTCGGCGCCGATGGCCGTGCTGCCGCCGGCACGATTGTCGACGACCACTTGTTGCCCGAGCCGCTTGCCGAGCTCATCGGCGATGATGCGGCCGATGATGTCATTGCCGCCGCCTGGCGGGTAGGGGATCACGACGCGCACCGCGCGCGACGGATAGGCTGCGGAAGTCTGTGCCACGGCCTGTGCCGCGCAGAGCAGTGCGATCGCGGCTGTACCACAGGCCACGGCTGATTTTCGGTGAAGCATGGTGGATCTCCCTGGAAACGAGGGCCTGAAGATACGACATTACGCAGAACCGCAGGCTTTGTCGTCCACTTTATGTGACTATCCGGACAACTGGCACGCAGGAAGCGCACGTGATATAGAAATGGCCAGACTGAAATTTCCAGGACTTGCAAGGAAGGACATGGCCGACACCAGCGACGAGATTGTTTTCATGACCGCGACGGAACAGTCGCGCCTGATCCGCGAACGCAAGCTGTCGCCGGTTGAACTGCTGCGCGCCAGCCTGTCGCGCATCGAACGCTGGAATCCCGTGCTGCGCGCCTACATCACCGTGCTGGCCGACAGGGCACTGGCCAGGGCCAAAGCGGCCGAGAGCGAGATCGCCGCCGGACGCTGGCGCGGGCCGCTCCACGGGCTGCCTTTCGGTGTGAAGGACCAGCTCAATACCCGTGGCGTCAGAACGACGCTGGGGTCGCGGCTGCTGGCCGACAACGTTCCCGATCATGATGCCGCCGTCATCGAGCGCCTGGAAAACGCCGGTGCAATCCTGATCGGCAAGGAAAACCTGCATGAATTCGGCAAGGGCGGCACCATCGACTTCGCCTACGGCCAGCCGCGCAATCCCTGGAACATCAAACACAATCCGGCCAGTTCCTCGAGCGGATCGGGCATCGCACCGGCCGCAGGATTCACTTCCGCCTCGCTGGGCGAGGACACCGGCGGCTCCATCCGCAGCCCGGCGGCCGCCAACGGCATTGTCGGCCTGCGGCCGACCTTCGGCCGCGTCAGCCGCCATGGCGGCGTGATGTACGGCTGGACCGCGGACACCATCGGTCCCCTGACTCGCACGGTCGCCGACAATGCGCTGTTTCTGCAGGGGATCGCAGGCCACGATCCGCGCGATGCGCTGAGCAGCACACGGCCGGTGCCCGATTACCTGCAATCCCTCAGCGGGGATCTGCGCGGTCTGAAGGTGGGCGTGGTGCGCGAACTTTGCTGGCCCGAAGGCGCCCATGCGGAAGTGATGACAGCGATGCGCGAGGCAGTCAAGGTGCTGTCCGGACTTGGCGCAGAGGTATCGGAGGTGTCGCTGCCCAGGGCGAAATACGCGGTACCGCTGCAGCTGCTGACCTCGGATTCGGACATCGCGGCGATGATGCTCAAGCGCTGGCTGCGCGGGCACTGGCACGAACTCGACAACGGCACGCGTACACGCCTCGCCGCCGGCGCGCTGATTCCCGCTGCGGTGTATCACCGCGCGATGCGGGCGAGGGCGCTGGTGCGCAACGAAGTGCTGGCAGTGCTGCGTCAGTGCGACGTGCTCGTCTGCCCGACCAGCCTGAACCCGCCGGGTCTGATCGAGGCCACGCGGGAAACCGTCGACTCGGCGGAAGCGATGAAAATGAAGGTGCTGCTGCGGCGGATATCGACCTATCCTTTCAGCATGGCCAACGTCCCGGCGCTGGCGCTGCCGATGGGCTTCAGCAGCAAGGGCTTGCCGCTGTCGCTGCAGATCGCGGGTCGTCCCTTTGATGAGCCCATGGTATTTCGTGTCGGCCATGCCTATGAACAGGCCACGTCCTGGCACAAGCGCCATCCCGATCTGTCGGTCACCGCCGCTGCGGCGGCCTGAAGGAGAACAAGGATGCTGACACGAGAACAGACGCTTGCCCTGGCACGTATCGCCGATCTCGACATTCCCGAGGAGGACCTCGACAATGTCACACTGCGGCTGTCGGCGCTGCTCGAATCCATGAACGAGATCGAGGCCGAACTGGGCGTCGAGATGGATGCCGTCGAGCCTTTGCCTCCGGTGTTTCCGCGCGAAGATTTCGAATGAGCGCAAAGTTGCCCATGTGGCAGGAAATTTGCTTTATCCATCGGGCCCGGCAATGCCGGCCCCGAAACATGAACTGGAGAATGTCATGATCCATGCGCTGCAGAAATACCTCATATCCGTGCCGGTGATCGCGCTTGGCGCAGCCGTGCTGCCGGTCTCGGCGCAGCAGGCGGCCGATTACCCCAATCGTCCGATCCGCCTCGTGGTTTCCGCAGCTCCCGGCGGCAGCAGCGACGGTGCTGCACGCGTCATCGCGCAACGCCTGAACGAACTGTGGAAACAGCAGATTGTCGTAGACAACCGCGGCGGTGCCGGCGGCGTGATCGGTGCGGGCCTGGTGGCGAAATCCGAGCCTGACGGCTACACCATCGGCATTGTTTCGCTGCGTTTTTCGGTCAATCCGAGTCTGCTGAAAATGCCTTTTGATCCGCTCAAGGATTTCGAATTCCTGACCATGAACGGTGCCGTCGGCAACGTGCTGGTCGTCAACGTCAAGTCGCCGCTGACCTCGGTCAAGGAGCTGATCGCGCAGGCGAAGGAAAAACCGGGCCAGTTGACCTTCGCCTCCTCCGGCATTGGCGGTGCTCCGCACCTTGCTGGTGAATTCTTTGCACAACAAACGGGCATCAAGCTGACCCACATCGCTTACAAGGGCGGCGGCCCGGCAGTGGCCGACCTGCTGGGCAACAACGTGAGCATGAGCTTTGCATCGATGACCTCGGCGTTGCCGCACATCAAGGGCAACCGGCTGCGTGCCCTTGCCGTGGGCGCCAAGACCCGGTCCGCCCAGTTGCCTGAAGTGCCGACCATGCGGGAAGCCGGTGCGGGCGACCTCTATGTGCTCGATTGGCAGGGCATGCTGGCGCCGTCCGGCATTTCGAAACCGGTGACGGCCAAACTTTCGACCACCATCCGCGGCGTGCTGAAGGAACCGGAAACCACCCGGCGCTTCGAAGCCATGGGCCTCGACGTGATGGCGACATCCGGCGAGGAGTTCCGCCAGCTGGTGGCCAGCGACATCAAGCGCTGGGCCAGGGTGGTGAAGGAAGCCAACATCAAGGCCGACTGAAAGCGCGTCCTTTTTCACGCAGCACCGGGCCGCATCCGCGGCCCGGTTTTCATTTTGACTCTTTGATCCGCTTTTCATCCATGAAAAAACCCGTAATCTGCATCGTCGGCACCGGCGGCACCATCGCTTCCCGTTACGACGCCAAACTCGGCGGGCATGTATCGGCTGCCACCGCAGCCGATCTGGTTGCCGCCGTGCCCGAACTGGAAAAAATCGCTGATATCCGTGTCATCGAGCATTCCAACATCAACAGCGCATTGATGGACACGCCGACAGCTTTTGGCCTGCGCGACACCCTGCGCAAGGCACTGGCGGACGATGCGGTCGCCGGCGCGGTGGTGACCCATGGCACGGCGACGCTGGAGGAGTCCGCCTACCTGATGGACCTGACCCTGGGCTCGGACAAGCCGGTGGTGTTCACCGGCGCACAGCGCAACGCCGATGAAAAGGATCCGGACGGTCCACGCAACCTGCTGTATGCGGCGATGATTGCCGCCGACCCCGAAGCACGCAACCGCGGTGTCATGGTGGCGCTGGCCGGACAGATATTCGCCGCCCGTGACGTGACCAAGGTCAATCCGGAAGTCGTGACCTGTTTCGGCGCGCGTGATGGCGGACCGATCGGTGCCGTCTCGAAATACAGCGGCGTCGATTTTTTTGCGATGCCTCAGCGCCGCATCCATCTTGAAGTGGATCACGTGAAACCCGAAGTGCCCATCATCAAGATGGTGCAGGGCGGCAGCGATCTGCTGTTCCGTGCCTGCGTGCAGGCGAAGGTGGACGGCATCGTGCTCGAGGGCAGCGGCGGCGGCAACGTCAATGCGCCGTATTACGCCGGTGTCTGTGCCGCAATCGATGCGGGCATTCCCGTGGTTGCCGGGTTGCGCCTTGTTTCGGGCGCGCCGCATGCCGGCAAGGGTTACCCCGGTTCCTTCCAGAGCCTGGTGGCCAAGGGAGCGATCCCGGCCGGCTACTTGAGCGGACTCAAGGCGCGTCTGCTGCTGATGGTGGCGCTGGCAAAAACGCAGGATCGCGCCGAGCTGCTGGGGATTTTCAGGCGTGCCGGTGGCGGCTGAGGCCGCCGCGGTTCAGAGGCGTACTGCTTCGCCGGTACGGATCGAGGTGATGATGGCTTCGAAGGAGGCGATGGTATCGATCATTTCCGTCGTCGTGATCGGGTAGGGGGCAACACCGCTCACGGCGTCGGCAAAAGCGTCGATTTCCGCCAGCACCGAGTCGATTTTCGGGAAATCCTTCACTTCGGTTTTTCCGCCCTTGAGGCGGATGATGGTGCGCGTCTCGTCCAGCGCTTCAACCGAACCTTCGTCACCGAAAACATGTACGCGGAAATACAGCGGCGAGGCACGTACCGCGCCGAGGAAGCCGCTGATACCGTTTTTGAAACGGAACAGAGCGGACACCGTGTCGCGCGGATCGGCGCCCTCGCGGTGCGAGATGAATTGCGCGGTGATTTTTTCCGCGGGCCCGGCGACATTCGCAAAAGCATCGAGAATGTGAATGCCGGTGCCTGTCATGCCCGCTCCCGGCGTCTCCGCCGGCAGGTCGCGCCAGGGTGCGAAAAACTTGCTTGAGTGCTCGTTTGAGTAATGCCCTTCGACATGCATGATGCGGCCCAGTGCGCCGCTGGTAATCACGCGGCGCAGCTCCGTGCAGGACGGCCAGAAACGCTTGTTCTGGCCGACACCCAGCGGCACGCCGGCTTTTTTGCAGGCCGCCACCGCGCGTTCGGCGTCCGCCCGTGTCAGCGACAGCGGCTTTTCGCAGAACACCGCCTTGCCTGCAGCGGCGACCTGCATCACCTGGCTGCAATGCAGTGAATGCGGTGTTGCCAGCACGACAGCCTGTACTTCAGGATCGGCGAGCGCTTCCTCGAGCGTGGCCGACAGCCTGAAGCCTTTTGACTTCGCGTAGTCACGCGTCGCCTCCAGTTCCTGTGTGACGCCATGCACGAAGCGGAGTTTCCGGCTCTTGCCCTGCACCGCATCAGCGATGCTCTTGCCCCACCAGCCGAGACCTACAATCGCTGCATTGATCATAAAATTACCAATATAATCAAATACTTATGAATTAATTGCCTTGTAATTAAGGAATGTCGATGGCATTCATCGCGACATAACGACCGCGGAAATAACCCAGGGCATCGTGCTCGGCATAACGGTACTGCAGCACCTGGCCGATGAAAATGACGTGATCACCGGCGTAGTGGCGCGCTTCGGTGCGGCATTCAAACTGCGCCGCGGATCCATCGAGCAGGGGCATGCCCTGTGCGCCGAAGCCATGGGCGATGCCCTCGAATTTTTTCGGAACCGGTTTCGAAAAGCGCTGCGACAGCGCGATCTGGTCGCGCGCCAGCACGTTGATCGCGAAATGCGTGGCCTGCAGGAAGTTCGGCAAGTTCGGCGAGCGCAGCGACAGGCTCCACAGCACCAGCGGCGGCGACAGCGACACCGAACTGAAGGAGTTGGCGGTCAGCCCGATCGGCTCGCCTTCGGCAGTGCGGGTGGTGACGATGGTGACGCCGGTGGCGAACAGCCCCAGCGCATTGCGGAAATCGCGCGGATCGAAACCCGGGCTGGCCGGAGCGGGTGATTCGGACATGGCTTACAGCGTCGGCAGGTCGGCGGCGATGCCCAGCAGCGACTTGCCGGCCATCGTCGTCGCGATGTCCCAGGCCAGCGCGTAATGGCTGTTGGCCGCGTGGATGTCGCGGAAGGAACGCTGGATCGCCTGCTGGTTGTAGAGGAACTCGCCGCCACCGGCGCCGAACAGCAGATCGACGGCTTCGGTGCACAGGTGCGCGGCATAGGCACCATCGCGGCGCAGCTGGATCTTCTGTTCACGCGAGGGTACTGCCTTGCCGGCAGCAATCGCCATGGCTTCACGGCAGTTGCCGATGAGGATGCGCTCGGCACCGGCCACGGCCGCCGCGGCATGGCCCAGCCGCGCCTGGGTGGTGGCGTAATCGGCGAGCAGCGTGGTTGAATAGGCGGTGATGCGGTGGCGGATATCCTCGCTGAACACCTCCAGCGCGCCCTGGGCGATGCCCAGCGCCGCGCCGGCAACCACGTACGGAAACATGTCGAACACCGGCAACTGGTACAGTGCCGCAGTTTCGCCGCCCGCGCCGACGCCGCCCTTCATGCGGTTGACGGACAGTGCGCGGTGGGCCGGAATGAAAATGTCGGCCACCTCGACGTCCTTGCTGCCGGTGCCGCGCAGTCCGGCGACATGCCAGGTATCGATGATGCTGTAGTCGGCCTTGGGCACCAGGAACACGTAGTACTCGGGCAGCTCGCCCTCGGCGCTGTGGACGATGCCCCCCAGCATGCACCAGTCGCAGGCGTCGATGCCGCTGGAGAATTTCCAGTGTCCCGACAAACGGAAACCGTGACCGTCGCGTTCCGCATGTCCCGCAGGGAACATCAGCGCCGAACCCACCAGCGCGTCGGCCGAAGGACCCCAGATCTCGTCCTGGACGTCGCGCGGCCACAGTGCCAGCATCCAGTGGTGGTTGGCCAGGTTGGCCAGCACCCAGGCGGTGGAGCCGCAGCCGCGGCCGATGATCGCGGTCAGTTCGACGATCGCTTCGTAGGACAGCTCGCTGCCGCCGACGCGTTTCGGCTGCAGCATGCGGAACAGGCCGCTGCCATGCAGGTCGCGCAGCGTGTCATCAGGTATGCGTCGCAGCTCTTCGGTGCGTGATGCGCGTTCCCGCAGCACCGGTACCAGCGCCTGCGCCCGGGCGACGAGGTCGGCGTATCCAGGCTGCGTCGCGGGTGTGGTCATTGCCTTGCGGCCCCTTTCAGGACTCGACGTTGACGATCTGGCCGCTGGCGGCCGATTTGAAGATCGCTTCCAGCGCCGATATGTTGGCGATCATCTCCGACTGCGGCACCGGGTAGGGGGCGCGGCCTTCGGCGGCGTCGGCGAAGGCTTCGAGATTGGCCAGCACGTTCGGTGCCGGCGGGTATTCGCGGGTTTCCCGCTCGCGATCACGGACCACCTTGGTGAAGGTCCAGCCGGTCGGCTTCTCGGGATGGGTCTTGTCGCGTACCTCGACCCAGCCCTTGCTGCCATAAACCGCGAAGCGGCCCTCGAAGGGGGTGGCGAGGATGGCGCTGATCAGCGCATGGCCGCCATTCTTGAACGAAGCCAGGATCGCCAGCGTGTCGCCGTTGACCAGCTGGCTGCCCAGCTGCTTGACGCTGGCCAGCACACGCTCGGCCTCGCCGAAAACGCCCACCGAGAGGTCAAGCAGATGAATTCCTGTCGCCGTCATCGGGCCGGCCGGCGCTTCCTTGCCGGAGAGCCGCCAGTTGTCGGCGGCGAGGGTCAGGAATTTGTCCTGGCTGAAATTGGCCTCGACCTGCAGCGGCACGCCGATCTCGCCGGATTTCACGACTTTCATCAGGTCGATGATCGGCGGCTCGAAACGACGCTCGTGGCCGACCGCGAGGGCGACTTTATTGTCATTCACGGCCTTGATCGCGCGCAGCACATCGGCGCGGGTCATCGACAGCGGTTTTTCGCAGAACACGTGTTTGCCGGCATTGGCCACCGCAATGATCTGCTCGGTGTGCTGGGTATGCGGCGTGCACAGCACGATGCCCTGGATGGCGGGATCCTTCAGCACTTCATCAAGGCTGGTGACGACCTTGACGCCGTGCTGTTTCGCAAAATCCGCAATGCCCGCGGCATTGATTTCGACGACGGTGCTGACACTGATTTTTTTGCTGGTCTTGAGCAGCGGGACAATGATCTTGCCCCACCAGCCCATGCCGACCACGGCGACGTTGAACAACGCGTTTCTCCTTGCTGTTGCGGTGTGATCAGGCGGCCTTGCCGCCCCTGGCGATGGCTGCATTGACTGCCGGCATCACTTTTTCGGCCAGCAGTTCCATCGAGCGTTTGCCGAGTTTCGGGTCCATCCAGTCGTGGCAGGCATAGACCAAGGTGCCGAAATCACCGACTTTCTCGCGGAAGGCGAGGATCTGGTCAACCACGCTGTTGACCGTACCGGCAAGCACCAGCTGGTCAGTCACGTATTCCGGGGTGATCGCCGAGTCCGGCATGTTCTGGTCGACCTTGAACAGGTTGCCGCGGTTGCCGAAACCGACCAGCTTGCGCACCAGCTGCTTGAAATAGAAATGATAGGGGCCTTCGGCCGATTTGCCGTAACGCTGCGCGGTGGCTTCGTCGTCGGCGACGAAAATGCTTTTTGCAATGCGCCAGTCGGCGGGATCGGCAAGCTGTCCAATGTTCTTCTTGCCTTCGGCGTAATTGGGCCAGTGCGTCTTCACCCATTCCGGCATCAGGAAGTTGGCCGAGATCGGCAGCCAGCCGCGTTCGGCCATTGCAGTGACGCCCTTGGAGTAGGGGGCCACCACGGTGCCGACGATCGGCGGATGCGGTTTCTGGAAGGGCTTGAGGATGATGCCCTGGCCGATCTCGGGAATCATCGTCTTCTCGGTGCTGATTTTCCAGAACTTGCCTTCAAGATTGTAGGGCGGCTCGGACTCCCAGATCTTCAGCACCATGTTGATGCCCTCGACGAACATCGCATTGCGGTCGTTGCCAAGGTTGCCGAAGACCTCGGCATCCGACATCAGGCCTCCGGGGCTGATGCCCATCATGAAGCGGCCCTCGAGCATGTTGTCGAGCATCGCCACCTGCGCGGCAATGGCTGCCGGATGCGAGTTCGGAATGTTGATCGTGCCGGTGCCGAGCTTGATGCGTTTGGTCTCCGAAATCAGCGAGGCGAGGAAGGTCATGCAGTGCGTGACGGTTTCCGCGGCATCGGTGACGTGTTCGCCGACATAGGCTTCTTCAAAGCCCAGCCGATCGGCCAGAATGATGGCTTCGCGGTCTTCGCGCAGCGATTGCGGATAGCTCTTCCCGGGAGGGTGGAGCGGCATCATGAAGGTGGCGAGTTTCATCCTGGCTTTCCTGGCTGGTGGATATGTCAGTGAACTTCGGAATGAATCATCATTCCGTCTGGATCTTGTTGTCGCGGATGGCCTTGCCGAAACGATCCGTTTCGCTTTTCACGAAGGCGCGGAAATCGGCAGGACTCTTGCTGGTGACCACCGCCACGCCGCTGTCGCCGAGCCTCTTGACGACTGTCGGATCCTTCATCGCAGCCTGGCCGACCTTGTAGAGCGTGCTGACAACATTGGCGGGGGTGTCTTTGGGCACGAACAGGCCCTGCCAGGAGCCGACGACCATGTCAAAACCCTGTTCGCGCATCGTCGGCGCCTCGGGCATCGCGGCGCTGCGCTCCGGTGCGATGATGCCCAGCATGCGCAGGCGTCCCTGCTTGGCAAAGGTCACCGTGGAACTGAAGGTCGCCATCAGCCACTGCACTTCGTTGCCGAGCACGCCGATGGTGGCCGGGCCGGCGCCGCCCTTGTACGGGATCATCGTCGCAGTGGTGCCGGACATGTTGAGGAACATCAGCGCCTCCAGCGTGTTGGCGCTGCTGGGCGCCGCGGCGCCATAGTTCAGCTTGCCGGGATTGGCCTTCATGTGGGCCACCAGTTCCTTGACGGTTTTTGCCGGCACCGAAGGATGCGAAACGAGGCTGCCCGGCACATCGACGACCTGGGTGATCGGAATCAGGTCGACCAGCGGCTTGTACTGGAACTTGGTGTAGTAAACCGGGTTGATGGCCATGGTGCCGACGTTGCCGAGCAGGATGTTGTATCCGTCAGGCGTCGCGCGCGCGGCAGTCTCGACGCCGATGTTGCCGGAAGCACCCGGACGGTTGTCGACAACAACAGTCTGTTTCATCAGGTCCGCCATCGCCGGCTGGATGATGCGGCCGACCAGGTCGGATGCTCCACCGGGAGCGAAAGGCACGATCATGCGGATCGGCCTGTTGGGGTAGCCTTCCGCGCTGAATGCGGGAGCGCACACCACGGTCGACAATGCAGTGGCCAAGGCAAGGCGTTTCAGATTGCATGTCCTCATTTTTCTCTCCTTTGGTGTTAACTATATGTTTTTATTAAACTTTTTCGTCGCCCGGTGCGATGGGCAGGGATACCGGTCGTTTCAATTTCGCTGACAGGTCAATCGCCTTGGTCAGCATCAGCCGGTTATGGCCTTCAGCTGCAGTGGCATGCTGCGTCGGGACGCCCAGTGATACCCGATTCAACCACGAATTGGTTTCCTCGCGCATCGGTCCGCGCAGTTCGCCCAGCGCCATGTCGCCCACCGGGTAGCTGGTGAGGAAGTCGACGTGGCGGCGCTTGTCCGGCGCATAACCTTCACTCTGGATCAGGTTGGTGGCGAGCACGATGTCGCGGTGGGTGTCATCGATGGTCAGCACGCCTTCAGTGCCCACCGCGCCGACTTCGAGGCTGTAGACCGCACCCGGCCAGACCTCGGGCAGCGCCCAGGAAATCACGCCGTGGTAAATCGCGCCGTCATCGAAGCTGATGGTGTAGCCGGTGCCGTCGACACCCTGCCAGCTGGGGCCCAGCGCCTTGTTGACCGAGCGCGCGTAGACCTCGACCGGCTTCTTGGCTTCCATCAGCCACATCACGACGTCGAGCGCGTGGGTGCCGGAAATCACCATCGGTGTCACTTCGGCACGGTTGTCGCTGCGCTTGTAGTTGTCGATCGCGACCAGGCGGTTCATGAAAGCGCGCGAGGTCACCATCGTGACTTCACCCAGCGAACCGGTGCGCACCTTTTCCTTGGCCACCAGCCAGCGCCGGCGGAAACGCTGGGTGTAACCGATCACGGCATCGACGCCGTGTTTTTCGATGGCCGCCAGGGTCTGCGCCGATTCGCCGAGGTCGGTGGCCAGGGGTTTCTCGATCAGCATCGGCAGCTTGCGTTCGGCCGCCATCAACACCGGATCGACGTGCAGGTGCTCGTCGGTGCACACCGCCACCGCATTGACTTCGGGGCGGGCGAGCAGCTCGCGGAAGTCCGTGGTGACGAAGTCGCCGCCGCATTTCTCGCGCACGATCTCGCCGCGCTCCGGATTGATTTCGGCAATGCCGATCCAGCCCACCTCGGGATGGCGGGCGGCGAGTTCGGCACGGATCAGGCCAACGCGGCCGGCGCCGATGATGGCGAGACCGATTTTCTTGGGATTTTTCTTCATGGTGTGTTCCAGAACAAAGTCAAAGTCAAAAACTTAGCCACAGAGGGCACAGAGCTCACAGGGAAAAACCAATCCGGCTGGCATTTGCAATCAGGCATTATGGTTTGTTGTTTTGAACTTCTCTGTGTTCTCTGTGAACTCTGTGGCTAAAGGGTTTTTTCAGCGTCCCGCTGCCGCAGCCAAAGGGCGCGATTCCGGCAGCGGCAGCATCACAGGTTCGTTGCGTTCGGCCGACAGGTCGGCGGCAATGTAGACCTCCATCACCTGGCGTGCTTCCTCGGCGGTGACCAGCACCGGGCGGTCGCAGCAGACGGCCTCGATGAAATGCACGGTTTCGGCGTGCATCGGGCCGGCGAAGGCGTGGTCAACGCGTTCGCCGGGCATCGAGGACATCGGCAACTGCATGCCGCTTTTCATGGTGTTGAGTATCACGTCGCGATGGGTGTCATCGCAGATCACCGCGCCATCGGTGCCGATCATCTCGATCCAGGTCGAGCAGGCGTTGGGGTAACCCGGCGGCAGGCTCCAGCCGGCGCCGATGACGAAGGACATGCCGCTGTCCATGGTCACCGTGATCCACTGCGTGTCCGGCACCTCGGCGCCGCTGTTGGCCTTCATCGCGCCGAAGTTCAGCTGCGAATAGACGCGGATCGGCTTGGCGGGGGCGAGGCACCAGAGGATGAAGTCAAGGTCATGCGTTGCCTCCATCGCCGCCGGCGAGAGTTTGCTGCGGCCGGTGATCTTGGCGCCAAGGCTGCGCTGGATGTGGCGCGAGACGAGGGCGCTGACCGGTTTGCCGATCAGGCCGGTGTCGATGCATTTCTTGACGTAGGCGTATTTCGGGTTGTAGCGCTGCGAATATCCGATCGTGAACTTGACGCCCTTGCGGCGGGCAATCGCGATCAGTTCATCGGCTTCATGCAGCTCCACGGCGATCGGTTTTTCCATGAACACGTGCAGGCCGCGCTCAAGGCAGTCTCGCGCCATCGGGAAATGCAGTTTTTCCGGCGTAGCCGAAATCATCACCGCATCGAGGTCCTTGACCTCGAGCAGCTTGTGGTAGTCATCGGTGGCGGTCCTGGCATTGCAGGACTTGGCCACTTCGGCGAGGCGCTCGGGACGGGTTTCGACGATATGGAGATCCTTCACCGCCGGATTGATGGCACAGGTGTCGGCGCGGATGCCGCCGCACCAGCCGGTGCCGATGATGCCCATGTTGATCTGCTTCACTGCGGTTTTCTCCCTCGGGATGAGCCTGTCCGCAATCATTGCGGAATGCGGGCGTGATGCGGCTGTTTGTTGAACCGGTTGCCATGTTAGCCACGGACGGCGGCAGGGACAAATACCGAATAGGTCCCCGTGACATAACAATCCGGCATGGCTAAACTACAGCAATGGCATGCCCCGGGCATGGCGCATCGCAACATTGCATCGTTGGGAAAAGCTGCCCATGCGGCGCTTTTCTCCGGAAAACCCGGTGGCCATAAAACATGCCGCTTTGTTATCTCAGGACGGAATAACCCCAAAACATGGACCTGCGCGGCATCCGCTATTTTGTCCAGATCGCCGAACTCGGCAGCATCACCCGCGCCGCCCAGCACCTGCGCATCGCCCAGCCGGCGCTGTCGCGGCATATCCATGCCCTGGAGGACGAACTGGGCGTGCCGCTGCTGGTCAGGTTGCCACGCGGCGTGCGCCTGACTACTGCGGGACGGCAGTTCCTGGAGCACTGTCAGCGCATCCTGCGCGAATTGGGCCGCGCCCAGGATGGCCTGCGCAGCGGCGGCGCAGCGGCCCAGGGACAGGTGATTCTCGGCGTGTCGCCGACCACCGGCCCCTTGCTGCTGCCGGGAGTCGTCGAACGCATGCGCCGGCAGTGCCCGCAAATCAGCCTGAAGGTGGTCGACGGCTTCAGCAACCAGCTCTACGACTGGCTGCAGGCCGGGCGCGCCGACATTGCCGTGCTGACCAATCCCGTGAATTCACGCTCGGTGAAGGTTACGCCGCTGATCTCCGAGCCCATCGTGGTATTCGCGAAGGCGCAGGCGCGCGCGGCAAAACGCTTTTTCACGGTTGCAGAGCTGGCACGCACGCCGGTGATCAGCACCGAGGCAATACGCATCATCGCCGACGAACAGTTGCAGCGCCACCGTTCCCGGGTCAGCGTGGAGGCGGAAATCGACGCGGTCGAGGCCATCCGCCGCATCGTGCTCCGCGGCATCAGCATCGCACTGATGCCGGTGTCGACATTTCACGACGACGTGACCGCCGGGAACATCACGGCCGCGCCGGTTGCCGACGCAAACATCCATCGTATACTCACGCTCGGCCAGCAGGCGGAGCGCCGGCCTTCCGCGGCCATCGACGAAGTGGTGCAGATCATGGCCGCCGAAGTGCGTGCACTGGCGGAAGACGGCGTGTTCAGCCTCCCGGGCAATACGGTGAAAAAACCGGCACCGCGGACGACGCCGCAGAAGAAAACACGCAAACAGGAGCAGTAATGAAACGCATCGATGTGCACAACCACGTGATTCCGGAAACCATCGTCAGGGCGATGCAAGCGAATCCCGTCTACAACACGAAAATCGAGGGGGAAGGCCACAACCGGGTGTTCATCCGCGGCAAGGTGCGTTTTCCGTTCGAGCCGGAGTTCTACGATGCCGACGCCAAGCTCGAATCAATGGATCGCAAGAAGATCGACATCGCCTTCATCTCGCCGGGGCCGCAGACTTTTTTCTACAACCTGAAGGATGAACTGGCGATAGAGACCGCGCGCATCGTCAATGACGGCGTTGCCCAGATGGTTGCGGCGAAACCCGGCCGCCTGCGCGGCATGGCGACGCTGCCGATGCAGCATCCGGAGGCGGCCATCGCCGAACTGGAACGCGTGGTGAAGGAATACGGCTTCAGGGGCGTCGAGCTCGGCACGGCCATTGGCGAGGAGGAACTGGCCGATCCGAAATTCCGCCCGGTGCTCAAACGCATCGAGGAACTCAAGGTGGTGGTCTTCGCCCACCCGAACACCCAGGGCGCGGCGGGGCGCCTTGACTGCTATTACCTGATGAACCTGATCGGCAATCCGCTGGACACCACGATCATGGTCGGCAAGCTGATGTTCAGCGGCGCGCTGGACGAGCTGAAGGACCTGAAGATCCTGCTGGCCCACGGCGGCGGTTTCCTGCCGTACCAGATCGGACGCTTCGTGCATGGCCACAAGGTGCGCCCGGACACGGCCGAATTCACCCGATCCGATCCGATGGCGATGCTGAAACGCTTCTGGTTCGATGCGCTGACCCACAGCCCGCAGTCGATCCGCCACCTGATCGACGTCATCGGTTCGGAAAAAATCGTGCTCGGCACCGACGCGCCCTTCGACATGGGCGAGATGGCGCCGGTGGACCGCGTCGAAATGACGCCGGGCCTGACGCAGAAGGAGCGCGAGGACATTTTCTGCAACGCCGCCACCGCGCTGTTTGACGGCAAGATCTGAAACTGTGACGCAGGACCTGTTCGTGCCGGGCCATCGGGGCCCGGCTTTCATCGACGGGGAAATCGTCTGCTGCCTGTTTCAGGGCAGCCGCGTGCTGATCGCGCGCGACGGTGGCGGAATGCCGCAGCTGCCGCGCCTTGACGCCCGCTTGAGCGGACTGCCGCTCAAGACAGCGCAGTACCTCGGCCGTCTCGATGGCCGCCACTGTTACGGCCTGCAACTGCCCCGCGGCGCCGAACCACCCGCGGGGCTTGAGACGCTGGGACTGCGCGCGCTGATCCTTGAGGGCAACGACCTGGTTTCGGCGCTGGCAGGCCAGGCCTTTCAGCTGCTGGAGTGGGAGCGCACCCATCGCCACTGCGGCGCCTGCGGCGCACCGACGACATCCCATGCCGCCGACAGGGCGGTGGAATGCGCGGATTGCCGCATTGTCTATTACCCGCGCATTGCGCCCGTGATGATGGCGCTGGTCTACCGCCGGGGAGAACTGTTGCTGACACGCAAGCCGAACTATGCACCGGGCCGTTACACCGTGGTAGCCGGCTTCGTGGAGGCTGGAGAGTCGCTGGAGCAGTGCCTGGTGCGTGAAGTGAAGGAAGAAGTCGGCGTCGACATCCGCAATCCGCGTTACTTCGGCAGCCAGCCCTGGCCGTTCCCCAATTCGCTGGTGGTGGCCTTCAGCGCGGAATGGGCGGGAGGCGAGGTTTTGCCCGATCCGGATGAGCTCGAGGATGCACGCTGGTTTTCAATTAACGCGCTGCCTGAGCTGCCCGAACCGGTACATATCTCCCGTCAATTGATCGACGACACGCTGGCCCGGTTACGCAGCTAGCACATCGTGGACCACGGTCGGAAGGCCAGCTGCTGCATGCTAGGATTACCGCAGGAGGAGGTGACCGGCGCCAAGGCCGGCCCGACAGTTGTTCAACACCACCATGCGGGGCTGCAAACATGCCTTTTCATCGCTTCGAGGACTTCGAGAGCAATTACCTGACACCGCACCTGTCCACCGGCAAGGCGCCGGTGATCGAGGGGCGTTACATCTATTTCTGCCTGCTGCACAAGGTGGCCGGCACCGGCTCCGAGCTGCATTACCACCCGAACGAGTTGCTGATCTTTCCGGTCCGCGGCAAGATCAATGCCATCGTCGGCAAGGACCGACGGATCGTGAAACCCGGCACTTTCGTCCATGCGCCGGCCTACGCCCGCCACTCGATGAAGGCGACCGAAGACGGCAACCTGCAGTACCTCTACATCAAGGACAAGACCTGGACCGTGGTCGGGCTGGCCGAGGACGAGGCGGTGCCGGACAAGGCGATGACCGTGGCCGAGGTCAATAAAAAATACAACGTCGGCGACCGCGACAAGCACCAGAAAACCCAGGGCAAGTCGCAGGCGATCATCGAAGGCCTGCCGGTGTGCTTCCATCCGATCCTCGACAGCCTGGATGCGCCGCCGCGATCCGGCCGTTGCGTCAACTGGATCGAGGGTGAGCGGCTGGCTTTCGGTCTGTTCGAAGTGCCGGCGGGTTACGCCGAACCGGAAGCGGTATCGGAACGCGAACTCTTCGTCTACGTGCTGAGCGGAAAAATCGACGCCCAGGCAGGCGGCGCGCGCAAGACCCTGGGGCCGGGAGATATCGTCTATGTCCCGCGCGGGGAACGTTACCGCCTGCAGGTACGCGAACATGCGCGGTATGCGACGGTATGCTCGACACCCTGGCTCGAAAACCGCATCGACAACATGTCACCCGAGGAGGCCGAGCAGGCGCGGGTCAACATGAAACCGAACTGAGCACCCAAGGTCTTACAAGAACAAGAACAAGAACAGGTTCCGCACCGTGCGACACCGCACGGTGCAGGGATCGTCTGCAGCAGCAGGGAACATCGGCCGTGTATTCAAACCATTACCGGAGAGGAACGATGAAAAAATTGTTTGAAATCAATGGTTTATATATTTCCATCGGCATTATCGGGGCGCTGCTCAGCGGCGCTGCGCATGCCCAGAACTGGAAACCCGACCGTCACGTAGAACTGATCGTGCCGGCCGGTGCAGGAGGATCGCTGGATCATGTCGGTCGCAGCTTCCAGAAGTTGTGGGACGAACTGAAACTGGTTCCGTCCTCAAGCGCCGTGGTCAACCGCTCCGGAGGCGGCCACGCAGTGGCCTACAACTTCCTTAACCAGCAGTCCGGAAATCCGCATTTCCTGAGCATCACTTCATCGACGCTGCACACCAGCCACATCAATGGCCGGCTGAAGCTGTCCTTCCGCGATTTCACACCGCAGGCGGTGATGCTCACCGAATACATCGCCTTTGCCGTGCGCCCCGATTCGCCATTGAAGACCGGCAAGGATCTGATCGAAGTGCTGCGCAAGGATCCCGGCAGCCTGAGCCTCGCGCTCAGCAGCGCGCTGGGCGGCACGCACCATATTTCCTTCGGCTTGCCGCTGATGTCCGGCAAGGTGGACATCAAGAAAGCCAAAATGATTGCCTTCAATTCCACGGGTGAAGCGATAACGGCGCTGCTCGGTGGACATGTCGACGTATTGTCAGGTGGGGCAGTGCAGATCGCGCCGCATGTCACCAGCGGCAAGATGCGTCTGCTGGCGATTTCCTCGCCGCAACGCCTTCCCGGTGCGCTGGCCGACGGCCCGACCTGGCCCGAACTCGGGTATAAAGGCGTTTTTGAAAACTGGCGCGGTGTCATCAGCCCCGGGAAAATCACTCCGGAACAGACGGCATACTGGGATGGCGTGTTCAGCAGGATCGCAAACAGCCCCGATTTCAAGTCGATGGCCGAAAAGAACCAGTGGGTCATCAATTACAAGAACTCGGCTGAAACGCGCAAGTTCTTCGAATCGGAATATGCCGAGCTGAAGGAAGTCATGGATTTCCTCGGCTTGTCAGGCAAGCCATAGACGCAAGGAGTGCCGTCATCAAGCAGCAGAATATCGGCAGCATCGGACTCGGCATCATGGGTGGCGCGTTCGCGCGCCACCTGCTTTCGGAGGGTTTCGCAGTCACCGGCTACGACATCGACGCCGGGAGGCGGGCGGCATTGCGGAAACTCGGCGGTACGCCGGCAACAACGGCCGCGGCGGTTTACGCGAAATGTCCCGTGCTGGTCACTTCGCTGCCGAGTATTGCCGCAGTCAATGCGGCGTTTTTCGGCAGGGGCGGCATCGCTGACAAGGCGAAGCGGGGCACCGTGGTCATCGAAACCAGCACACTGCCGCTGGCCAAAAAACACGAGATCCGCGAACGCTGCGCCGGGCGCGGCATTGTTGTCCTGGATTGTCCGGTCAGCGGCACCGGCGCCCAGGCCGCCAACCGCGACATCGCCATCTACGCCAGCGGCGACCGCCGCGCCTACGAGCGCGCCGAAGCAGCCCTGAAGGGATTCTCGCGCAGCGTCTATTACTGCGGCGAATACGGCAACGGCTCGAAACTGAAGTATGTCGCCAACCTGCTGGTGACGATCCACAACCTGTCCACCGCCGAGGCCATGGTGATGGGCATGAAGTCCGGGCTCGACCTGGATCTGCTGTACAAGGTGATCCGGGACGGCGCCGGCAATTCGCGGATGTTCGAGGTGCGCGGCCCGCTGATGATCCGCGGCGACTACAGCCAGGCGACGATGAAAATCGACGTCTACAAGAAGGATATTGATATCATTGAGCAGTTCGCGGCCGACCTGCATTGCCCGGTGCCGCTGTTCGAAGCCTCAAAACCGTTTTATGCCGCAGCCCATGCGCAGGGCCGCGCGCTGGAGGACACCGCCGCCGTCTGTGCCGTACTGGAGCAGATGGCCGGCGTGAAGCGCAAGAAAAGCATCATTTCAAAAACCCGAAAGAGAAAGACCCGATGAAACCGACCATGTCGCCGCAGGGCCAGGCTGCCCAGACCATTTCCCGCAACATGAAGCTGATCTCCCACAACGAGCTCGCCGGTTTCGGCGGCATCGGCGAGGGCATCAACATGCAGATCACCAAGGATGGCCGCCGCATCCTGTGGCTGGCGCATGAATCGGCACCGAAAAACTTCACCGCGGTTGACGTTTCCGACGTCAAGAACCCGAAAGTCATCTGCCAGACCGATCTGCCGCATGAACGCGTTCGCTCGAACTCGCTCGACGTGGTCGGCGACATCATGGTGGTGGCCTACCAGACCAAGAAAGTCGGCGACAAACCGGCCGGCATGGACATTTTTGACATCAGCACCCCGGAAAAGCCGAAGCTGATTTCGCATTTTGACGCCTCCGGCCCGCATTCACGTGGCGCGCACTGCGTATGGTTTGTAGACGGCGAGTATGTGCACCTGACCTCGGGCTCTGCCGATTTCGAGCCGACGCACCCGAACGATTTCCAGTTCTACCGCATCATCGACGTGCGCAATCCGTCGAAGCCGGTAGAAGTGGGTCGCTGGCATTACCCCGGGACGCACAAGGGCGACAAGGAAGCGCCGCCGCCGCGTCATCCGAAGTTCGACGGCGGTTACCGCCCGCACAACATCCTGGTCTATCCCGAGCGTCCGGACCGCGCCTATGTCGCCTATCTCGACGGCGGCGCAGTGATCCTCGACATTTCCGACAAAGCTAATCCCAGGGTTGTCACCAACTGGCGTTATTCGCCGCCGTACAACGGCTTCTGCCACACGGTGATGCCGCTGATGAGCCGCGACATGCTGCTGGTGACCGACGAGTGCACCAAGGACGACGGCATCGACTGGCCGAAACTCGGCTGGGTCGTCAATGCCAGTGCCGAAACCAACCTGGTGCCGATGTCGACGCTGCCTTTGCCGCCGCTGGAGAGTTTCGTCAAGCGCGGCGGCCGTTACGGCGCGCACAACATCCACGAGAACCTGCCGGGACCGGCCTCCTTCCGCTCCGACAACCTGATCGTCGGCACCTTCTTCAACGGCGGTGTGCGTGCATTCGACATCTCGAATGCGTACCAGCCGCAGGAAGTCGCCTACTACGTGCCGGGCGCCCCCAAGCTGTCGCCGAAGGGCTCGATCCAGATCAACGACGTCTGGGTGGACGAGAACCGCCTGATTTACACGGTGGACCGTTTCGCCGGCGGCCTCTACATCCTCGAGATGGACATCTGACCGGAGCCGCAACGCAATGCTGGATGCACTTTCGGGGAAATTCCCGGTCAGCGTCGTCACCGGGTTCCTCGGCAGCGGCAAGACTACGCTGATCAACAAGCTGCTGAAGCGGCCCGACATGAACCGGGTCGCCGTCATCGTCAATGAGTTCGGCGAGCAGGCGATCGACAACGATCTGGTCGAGGTCTCGTCCGAACAGATGATGCTGCTGAACAACGGCTGCCTGTGCTGCGTGCTGCGCGGCGATCTGCAGGAGACGCTGCGCGACCTGTTCGTCAAACGCCGCAACGGCGACATCATCGACTTCACCCGGGTGATCATCGAGACCACCGGTCTCGCTGATCCCGCACCGGTGATGCAGACGCTGATGACCGATGACATGCTGCTGGCCCATTACCGGCTGGACTGCGTGGTTACACTGGCCGATGCCGTCAACGGCATCGAACAGCTGGACACCATGCAGGAGCCGCTGAAGCAGGCGGCATTGGCCGACCGCATTGTCATCACCAAATCGGATCTCGCCGGGGAGGAGGCCACGGGCAGGCTCGAGGCCCGGCTGCACGAGCTGAATCCCCAGGCCCCGATCAAACGGGCCGTCAACGGCGAAATCGATCTCGAATTCCTGATCGACGTCGGCCTGCGCAACACCAAGGCCAAACTGGCTGACATCGAACGCTGGATGGGCGAGCCGGACGAGCACGGCGATCACCATCGCCATGATGAAAACGTGAAATCATTCTGCCTGCGTTATCAGGAACCGATGACCTGGGCCGCTTTTTCGCAAACCATGGAGGTGCTTGGCGCGTTGCGCGGCTCCGACATGTTGCGGGTCAAGGGACTGATCAACGTCGCCGGGCACAAGGGGCCGATGGTGGTGCAGGGTGTGCAGCACCTGTTCCATCCCCCGGTGGAACTCGCAGCCTGGCCCAGCGACGACCATTCGACCCGCATCGTCTTCATCACCCGCAACATTCCGCGGGAAACCGTGGCAAACCTGTTCGCAGCCATCGGTGCGGTGACGGCAGGCGCCTGACTCCGCGCGCCCCGCGGCGGCAAAACGCCGCGGGTTTCATTTCTTCTTCCGGATAATTCACTGAACATGAACATCATCCTCGATCGCATCCATGCACTCGGCCTGCAGTTGCCGCCAGTGCATCCCCACGCCAGCAAGAACCGCACCGCATGCGTGCAGTCCGGAAAAGTGCTGTACCTGTCGGGCCACAGCTCGGGACGCCACGAGATGCCGCTGGGCGTCGTCACCACCGGTAAGGTCGGCAGCGAAGTGTCGGAGCAGGACGCCTACAAAACCGCGCGCTCGGTGGCGCTGGTGATCATGGCCACGCTGCAGGCCCACACCGGCAACCTCGACCGGGTCACGCGGATCATCCGTCTCTTCGGCATGGTCAATTCCGCCCCCGGTTTCGAACGCCAGTTCGCGGTCATGGATGGCGCATCGGACCTGTTCTACGAAATCTGGGGGCCGGAGAAGGGCTGCCATGCCCGCTCGGCGGTGGGCATCGCCGAGCTGCCGCGTCGCGCAGTCATCGAGATCAACGGGGAATTCGAAATCGACGGCTGAAGCCGGCGCAGGAATGACACTCAGGCCCGACTTCACGATGCCCGGAAAATCCGATGGGCCTGGGATTTGCCACTGAAAATTGACACAGATCAAGACCTGCAGGTCCGGCGCGCAGCATCATCCCCCGCATGAACACACTCAACGAAAAACAGCTGGCCTCGCTGAAAGACGCGCTGGCGAAGCGCAAGAGTCAACTCCTGGACGAAATCCGCGAGGTGCTGGCGCGATCCGGAAACGCACATCATGCAGAACTGGTGGGAGGCGTCGGCGACATGGGTGACGAAGCCGCCGCCAGCCTGCTGCGTGACATATCGGAGGCGGAAGTCCTGCGGGATATCGGTGAAGTGCGCGACATTGCCGCGGCAGAGCAGCGGCTTGCCGACGGGCAGTATGGCCAATGCATCGACTGCGGCGAGCCCGTGGCTTACGATCGCCTGAAAGCCTATCCCAGCGCCAAACGCTGCATGCCTTGCCAGCAGCATCGGGAAAAAACCCGCGCGCCCTCAAAATACACGGGGCGCTGACTCCGCATAGACTGCCTGAAGCATTTGCAGATTCACGGCTGGACAGCGCGGCAGTTGCGTTTTCGATGACGCGTATGCGATATGCGCAAGCCAGGCCTCAAAAGCGAAAAGCCATCCCGCGGGATGGCTTTGACGCTTTAAAATCATGGCTCCCCGACCTGGGCTCGAACCAGGGACCTGCGGATTAACAGTCCGTCGCTCTACCGACTGAGCTATCGGGGAATTGTGCTTGAAAAACCGGTTGTTACCGGTTCAACGAGGGGCGTATTCTATCCGTGCTTCGAAAGTGGGTCAACGCGGAAAATCAATGAAAATGAAGTGGTTAAAACGCCTTATTCTGCTGTTTGCAGTGCTGGTGGCAGTTCTCGCAGTCGTTCCCCTGTTCATATCCATCGAGGACTACCGGCCGCGCATCGAGCAGTTGCTGGCTGAAAAGCTCAAGGAACCCGTCACCATCAAACGGGTGAGGCTGGCGGGCCTGCCACTGCCGCACGTGGTTGTCGATGGTGTGGAGATCGGCAAGGCGGATGTCCGGGTTGGCCGCATCGCGGTGACACCGGATCTGCTGTCGATGCTCTCTGACACCAAGGTCATCCGCAGCATCGACATTGAAGGACTGGTGCTGAACCAGCGCGCGCTGGACAGCATCCCCGCGTGGACCAGGGTGGATCCCAAGGCCAAACCGGCCGCTTTCAAGGTACAGGTCCGCGCAATTCAGCTTGATGACGCGCTGCTCCAGCTGCAGAAAACGACTTTCGGTCCTTTTGATGCACGCATCAGCCTTGCCACAAACGGATTCCCGGAACGGGCGGACATTACTGCACGCGACGGCAAGTTCCGGGCAAAGGTCATTCCGTCGGGCGGAAAATTCGGCATCGAGGTCGATGCGAAAGGCTGGCGTCCGCCGGCAGGCCCGCCAATCCTGTTCGACGAACTGCAGATCAAGGGAGTGGCCAGCACCAGTGATGCCAACTTGTCGGATATCCGCGCGAAACTCTACGGCGGCACGGTCACCGGAGCAAGCTCGGTCGCCTGGCAGAAGGGGTTGCAACTGAAGGGCGCCTACCAGGTCAACGGCATTGAACTGCGCGACCTGGTGCCGCTGTTTTCGCCGCAGACGAAACTCAGCGGGCGCCTGACCGCAAAGCCGGTGTTCTCCGGCAGTGCGCCCTCGGCCGGCCAGCTGCAGAATGTCCTGAAGCTGGAAACCCCCTTCGACATCCGCGACGGGGTGCTGCAGGGCATCGACATCCAGAAAGCGGCGTCCAGCCTGCTGAGCAAGGACAGTAGCGGGCAGACCCGTTTCGACATGCTGTCCGGACACTATGCGCTGGACCGCGGCACCCAGCGCATCACGAATCTCAAAGTCGCGTCCGGCTCGCTGGCGGCGGAAGGCAATGTCACCATCGCACCCAGCAAGGCACTGTCGGGCCGCATCAACGCACGGGTCGGCAGCGGCAAGCTGGCTTCGGCCACGGTGCCGCTGAACGTCAGCGGCACCGTGGATTCACCGATGGCGCTGCCGACGGGGGCATCGGTCACCGGGGCGGCCCTGGGCACGGCAGTGCTCGGGCCCGGCGTCGGCACCTCGGTCGGCGCCAAGGTCGGCAACTGGGCCGAGGGGCTGTTCGGCGGCGACAAAAAGAAATAGCCGGCGCCCGGCGCCGGCTATCAGGGGTTTCCCGTCGCTGCCGCCTCAGCCTTCGACCAGGACCTTGGCGATCGCGTCGGCGACGTAGTCGATGTTCTTTGAATTCAGTGCCGCCACGCAGATGCGGCCGCTGTCGATGGCATAAATCGAATACTGCTCGCGCAACTTGTGCACCTGCGCTTTGCTCAGACCCGAGTAGGAAAACATGCCGCGCTGCTGGACGATGAAGTCGAGATTGAAATCGGCGCGACGCTCGCGGATCTTGTCCACCAGCTGCTTGCGCATGATCTTGATCCGGTCGCGCATCTGGCCCAGTTCCTGATCCCACTGCGCGCGCAGTTCCGGCGTGGTCAGCACCAGCGACACTGCCTGGCCGCCATGGGTGGGTGGATTGGAATAGTTGGTGCGGATCACCCGCTTCAGCTGGCTCAGCGTGCGCGCAGCCTCTTCCTTGCTTGCAGTGACGATGCTCAGCGCGCCCACGCGTTCGCCATACAGCGACAGCGACTTCGAGAACGAGCTCGACACGAACACCGCCGGACATTCCGCGGTGAAACGGCGCACCGTCTGCGCATCCGCGTCCAGGCTGTCGGCAAAACCCTGGTAGGCAAGGTCAAGGAAAGGCACCAGCTTGCGCTTGTTGACCACGGCAATGACCTTTTCCCACTGCGCCGCGGTCAGGTCGACCCCGGTCGGATTGTGGCAGCAGGCATGCAGGAGCACGATGTCGCCTGCCGGCAGCTGCTCCAGCCCCGCGATCATGGCGTCGAACTTGAGGCCGTGGGTCTCTGCATCGTAGTACGGGTAGGTTTTTACCGTGAATCCGGCGTATTCATAGATCGCCCGGTGGTTTTCCCAGCTCGGATCGCTGATGTGAATCGCCGCGCCGGGATTGATGCGGCGCAGGAAGTCGCCGCCGACCTTGAGGGCGCCCGTGCCGCCGAGTGTCTGCACGGTGACGATGCGGCCCGCTTTCACGGCCGCACTGTCGGCGCCGAAAAGCGTTTCCTGGACAGCGCGGTCATAGGCGGCAAGGCCGTCGATCGGCAGGTAGTTGCGCGGCAGCGGTTTTTCCGCGAGCTGCTGTTCGGCACGGCGCACGCACTGCAGCACCGGCACCTTGCCGTCGTCGTCAGTGTAGACGCCGACGCCGAGGTTCACTTTCTTCGGATTGGTGTCGGCCACATAGGCTTCGGTCACGCCCAGGATCGGATCCTTGGGCGCCATTTCGATTTTTTCGAGTACGGAGGAGGTCATTGGAGGAGGGGAAACGGAAAAGTCGTCAGAAAGTCATTGAAAATGGGCGCAAGGCCTCATTTTATCCGTGTTTTTGCAGTGCACCCAAACGGAATCTCGGTCGTCCGCAGCCGGCAGCCAGCACGGCAGTCGGCCGAAACCGGTAACATCGACCTTTTTGCCCGGATCCGCATGGAAATCATCACCTTCCCCGACAGCCCCTACCGGCTGCACCAGACCTTCGCGCCGGCGGGCGACCAGCCCGAAGCCATTGCGAAGCTGGAGGAGGGGGTGCGCGCCGGCCTGGTCAGCCAGACCCTGCTTGGCGTCACCGGTTCAGGCAAGACCTACACCATGGCTCATGTTATCGCCCGCCTCGGCGTGCCGGCGCTGGTCATGGCGCCGAACAAGACGCTGGCGGCACAGCTGTATGCCGAGTTCCGCGAGTTTTTCCCGGAAAACGCGGTCGAGTATTTTGTTTCGTACTACGATTATTACCAGCCCGAGGCCTACGTCCCTTCGAAGGATCTGTTCATCGAAAAGGACTCGAACATCAATGAGCACATCGAACAGATGCGGCTGTCGGCGACCAAAGCCCTGCTCGAGCGGCGCGATACCATCATCGTCGCCACGGTTTCGGCGATCTACGGCATCGGCGACCCGGTCGACTACCACGGCATGATCCTGCACCTGCGCGAGAACGAAAAACTCGCCCAGCGCGAGGCCATCGAGCGGCTGACGGCGATGCAGTACGAACGCAATGACATCGAATTCAAGCGCGGTGTGTTCCGCGTCCGTGGCGATGTGCTCGACATTTTCCCGGCGGAAAACTCGGAAACCGCGGTGCGCGTCTCGCTGTTCGACGACGAGGTCGAGAGTATCCAGGTCTTCGACCCGCTGACCGGGCACATCCTGCAGCGGGTGTCGCGTTTCACGGTCTATCCGTCGAGCCACTATGTCACGCCTCGCGCGACCACGCTGCGTGCGATCGAGGCGATCAAGGTCGAGCTGCGCGAACGCATCGAGCATTACCAGAAACAGCAGAAGCTGGTCGAATGCCAGCGCATCGAGCAACGCACCCGTTTTGACCTCGAAATGCTCAACGAGATGGGCTTCTGCAAGGGCATCGAGAACTACTCGCGCCATCTGTCGGGCCGCGCACCGGGAGAGCCGCCGCCGACGCTGATCGATTACCTGCCGCCGGATGCGTTGATGATCATTGACGAGAGCCATGTCACCATTCCGCAGGTCGGCGGCATGTACCGCGGCGACCGTGCGCGCAAGGAGAATCTCGTCGAATACGGTTTCCGCCTGCCCTCGGCGCTGGACAACCGGCCGCTGCGTTTCGACGAGTTCGAGAAATTCATGCGCCGCGTGGTGTTCGTGTCGGCGACTCCGTCCGAATACGAACGCGAACACCAGGGCCAAGTGGTGGAGCAGGTGGTAAGGCCGACCGGCCTGGTCGACCCGCTGCTCGAGGTGCGGCCTGCCAGCACCCAGGTCGACGACCTGCTGTCGGAGGCCAATGCGCGCATAGCCGCCGGCGAACGGGTGCTGGTGACCACGCTGACCAAACGCATGGCCGAGGACCTCACCGACTACCTTGCCGAACACGGCATCAAGGTGCGTTACCTGCATTCGGACATCGACACCGTCGAGCGCGTCGAGATCATCCGCGACCTGAGGCTGGGCGAATTCGACGTGCTGGTCGGCATCAACCTGCTGCGCGAAGGCCTCGACCTGCCGGAGGTGTCGCTGGTCGCCATCCTCGACGCCGACAAGGAGGGTTTCCTGCGCTCGGAGCGCTCGCTGATCCAGACCATCGGCCGCGCCGCGCGCCACCTCAACGGCAAGGCCATTCTCTACGCCGACCGTGTCACCGATTCGATGCGCAAAGCCATCGGCGAAACCGAGCGCCGCCGCGCAAAACAACTGGCGCACAACAAAAAGGAAGGCATCACGCCGGTCGGCGTCACCAAACGCATCAAGGACATCATCGACGGTGTCTACAACCAGGATTCGGCGCGCCAGGAACTGAAGGCGGCGCAGAACGAGGCGCGTTACGCCGAGATGGGCGACAAGGAAATGACCCGCGAGATCAAGCGCGTCGAGAAAGAGATGCTGGCGGCGGCCCGCAACCTTGAGTTCGAGAAGGCGGCGCAGTTGCGGGATGAACTGCAGTTGCTGAAAAAGCGGCTGTTCATCGACGCCGCCTGAACATCATGACCCGGGTACTGTTCGTCTGCATGGGCAACATCTGCCGATCGCCGACCGCGGAAGGCGTGTTCCGGCATCTGGTGGAGTCGGAGGACATGGCGCAGCATGTCCACATCGATTCCGCCGGCACCCACGATTACCACATCGGCAACCCGCCGGATGCGCGGGCGCAGGCCGCTGCGGCACGCCGGGGTTATGACCTGTCGCCGCTGCGGGCGCGGCAGGTTGCGCGCGAAGATTTCGCGGCATTCGACTACGTGCTGGCCATGGATGAACACAACCGCAACCTCCTGCTGCAGCAATGCCCGCCGGAACATCATGCAAAGGTAAGGTTGTTCCTGGAGTTCGCCGAAGGGGAGGTGCCAGCGGAAGTGCCGGATCCCTACTACGATGGCGCGCAGGGCTTCGAGCAGGTGCTCGACCTGGTTGAAAACGCGGCGCGGGGATTGTTGCGGGAAATCAAAAATAATAAATAAAATCAAATACTTATGAAAAACGGCAGCCCAATGGCTGCCGTTTTTCATGGCTGCACCGGATCGCGCTTCATTCGAGCTTGATGTTGGCGGCCTTGATCACCTTCTTCCAGTCCTCGAATTCCTTGCGCATGAATTTCGCGAGATCTTCCGGCGTGCTCGGCGCCGGTTCGGCGCCCTGGCTGGAGAAACGTTTGGCCATTTCCGGCTCGGACAGGGCTTTCACCAGTTCGCCGTTGATCTTGGCGATGATGTCCTTCGGCACACCGGCATGCGCGAGCATGGCGTACCAGGTCACGTACTGGAAATCCTTCAGGGTCGGTCCCGATTCGGCCACGGTCGGAATGTCGGGTGCGGCCGGCGAGCGTTTTGCGCTGCCGACGGCAATGCCCCGCATGCGGCCGCTGGCAATGTGCGGCAGCACCGAGGGCATGCTGTTGAACATCGCCGAGATCTGGCCCGAAATCAGGTCCGTCATCGCCGGCGCGGTGCCCTTGTAGGGAATGTGCACGAGATTGACCTGCGCCATCGATTTCAGCAGTTCCATGCCCATGTGCTGCGGGCTGCCCGGGCCGACCGAGCCATAGTTGATCTGGCCGGGCTTGGCTTTCGCCAGCTTGATCAGGTCGTTGACCGAACGCACCGGCAGAGAAGGGTGGACAACGAGGATCTGCGGATTGACCACCAGCAGCGTGATCGGTGCAAGATCCCTGAAAACATCGTACGGCAGCTTGGGATTCAGCGCCGGCGCCAGCGCCAGCGACCCACCGGTGCCGAACAGCATCGAGTAGCCGTCGGGCGGTGCGCGCAGCACACTCTCGATGCCGATGATGCCGCCGGCGCCGGGGCGGTTTTCGACGATGACCTGCTGCTTCCAGGCTTCGCTCAGTTTCTGCCCCAGCGCGCGGCCGACGAAGTCGGTGGGGCCGCCCGGCGGGAAGTGGATGACCATGCGCAGCGCCCGGTTCGGGAAGTTCTGCGCGCTCTGGGCGACAGCCCATGATGCGGATGCCGTCAGCAGGATTGCGGCAACGCACCGCAGCACTATTTTCATGTGGTCTCCTCTCGTTTTTTTATCAAGGACAATGCAAATCTAGCACGACTCCGGTTTGACCCGGCAATCCGCAGCCGTTATCTTCGCGCGGTCACTCCGACCCCTCAGAGAGTCCATTAAATGAACGACGCCATCCAGGCCCTGCTGCATCCGCAATCGATCGCCGTCATTGGCGCCTCTGCCGACTTCAACAAGATCAACGGCCGCACGCTGAAAGCGCTGGTGGACAAACAGTACGCCGGCCGCATCATCCCGGTCAATCCCAAATATCCCGTGCTGCTCGATCTGCCGTGTTATCCGGATATTCCCTCGATTCCGGGCACCGTGGATCTTGCAGTGGTAGCTGTTCCGGCCAAACACGTACCGGATACGCTGCGCCAGCTCGGCCGCAAGGGCGTGAAAGCGGCGGTGGTGTTCAGCTCCGGCTTCAGCGAGGTTGGAGGCGACGGCGTGAGGCTCGAAGCCGAACTGCGCCAGGCGATCAGGGACAGTGGTGTGCGCATCCTCGGACCGAACTGCCTCGGCCTGGTCAATGTCGCCGAGAACGTGATGGCAACCTTCAGCCAGTTTTCGCTGGGACCGACGCCCGACGGCCCCGCCGCCTTCGTCACCCAGTCCGGCGCCCTGGGCACCGCAACCGCCGGCACCGCGCGCAAGCGCGGACTCAACTTCGGCTACTTCGTCAACACCGGCAACGAGGTAGACGTCCAGTTCGTCGACATCATGCGGGCAATCGTTACCGAGGATCGAATCCGGGTTTGTGCCGGGTATATCGAAGGCCTGAAGAACGGCCCGGGCCTGCTCGAGGTGGCGGAGGATGCCATGGCAAGGGCGAAGCCGCTGGTGCTGACCAAGGTCGGCCGCACCCGTGCCGGGGCCAAGGCCATTGCCTCCCACACCGGTTCGCTCGCCGGAGAGGACGCCGTGTTCGACGGCGTGATCCGCCAGCGCGGCATCATCCGCGCGCGCAGCGACGAGCAGATCCTTGATTTTGTCGATGTCTTCAGCCAGTGCGCGCTGCCGGCGGGGAAGGGCATCGGTTTCATCACCCGCTCCGGCGGCGCCGGCGCGCTGATGGCCGACCGCGCCGAAGAGATCGGGCTTGACGTGGCAACGCTGTCGAATGCCACCGTCGCCGCACTGCGCAAGGTGGTCCCGGCTTTCGGTTCGACCAGCAATCCGGTGGACATCACCGCCCAGGGCCTGGTCAACCCTGCGCTGATGCGCGACAGCCTGAAAATCCTGCTCTCCGATCCGAAGGTCGACATCGCCATCGTCTGGCTGTCCTTCACCGACAAGTACGCCGAGATCACCGTGCAGAGCTTCGTCGAGGCCAAGGCGCAGACCGACAAGCCTTTCGTGGTCTGCTGGATGGGCATTCCGGACATCGCCGTGAAACTGATGCGCGAACACGGCATTCCCTACCTGCGCAGCGCCGAACCCGCGGTGGATGCGGTGGCAGCGCTGGCGCGTTACGCGGAAGCGAGGCGCAACTGGCTGGCCGATGCGCCGGCGCGTGCCGCGCTGCAACTGCCGCCACCGGCACTGCCCGCAGCCAGCGGCGCTGTCGGCAGCCTTGAGGGCCAGGTCCTCCTGCAGTCCTTCGGCGTAAAAACCGCCGCGGCAAAACTCGCGGCTTCGGCCGACGAAGCGGTTGCCGCGGCCGAAGCCCTGGGCTACCCGGTGGTGCTGAAGATCGAATCGCCGGACATCCTGCACAAGACCGAAGCGCAGGGCGTGGCACTGAATCTGAAGGATGCCGCGGCGGTGCGCGCGGCCCATGCCAGGCTCCTCGCCAACGCCAGGGCGTACAAGCCTGACGCGCGCATCGCCGGCGTGCTGGTGCAGGCGATGGCGCAGGGTGATGTGGAACTGGTGATCGGCCTCAAACGCGACCCGACCTTCGGGCCGGTGGTGATGGTGGGACTGGGCGGCGTGCTGATCGAAGTGTTCAGGGACGTGGTGTTCCGCGCCGCACCGGTGACGGAGGGCGAAGCACTGCGGATGCTGGATGAACTGAAGAGCCGGGTGCTGCTCGACGGCGTGCGCGGAAAACCGCCGGTGGACCGGCAGGCGCTGGCGCGGATGATCAGCGCGGTGTCCTGCTTCGGCGCGGCCGCGGGTCCGCGGCTGGCGGAACTGGATCTCAATCCGGTGCTTGCCGGGCCGCAGGGCGCCACCGCCGTCGACTGGTTGATGCTGCTGGACTGAAAGGAGAACAGCCATGGATTTCACCTTGCCCGAAGAACTGCGCATGCTGCGCGACACCGTCGCCCGTTTCGTGCGCGAAGAACTGCTGCCTCTGGAGCGTGACGTCATCAGACGCGAGGCCGAGCGCGGCCTGACCGATGCGCCGCTGATTGATCCTGACGCCGAGCAGGAGCTCAACCGCAAGGCGAAGGCGATCGGACTTTACGGCATCGATGTGCCGGAAGAATACGGCGGCCAGAACATGGGCATGCTGGCCAAGGCGGTGGTGATCGAGGAGCTGAAAACCAGCATCGTGCCTTTTGTGCTGCCGCCGGACAGCCCCAACCTGTGGATGCTGCGCGAAACCTGCAAGGATGACCAGATAAAGAAATACCTGCTGCCCTACGCCAGCGGCGAGAAAAAAAGTGCGATCGCGATTTCCGAGCCAGGCGCCGGTTCAGACCCCGCGGGCATGAAAACCCGCGCCGAATACAAGAACGGCAAATGGCTGCTCAACGGCCAGAAAATCTGGATCAGCGGCGCACGCAAGGCCGATTTCATCATCGTCATGGCGGTCACCGACCCGGAGAAGGGCTCGCGCGGCGGCATCACGGCCTTCCTCGTCGACAAGGACACGAAGGGACTGTCGATCCCTTCGGTGTTCAACACCATGGGGGAACACGCGCCGTACGCGGTGTTCTTTGACAACGTCGAATTGTCCGACGCCCAGGTGCTGGGCGAGGTCGGCAAGGGTTTCGCACCGATGCAGAACCGGCTTGGCGTGCGCCGCATGGAAATCGCCTGCCGTTCGCTGGGTTACGCGCGGCGCTGCATGGATTACATGCTGAAGCAGGCCAATGAACGCAAGACTTTCGGCGCTCTGCTCGCCGACCGCCAGCAGGTCCAATGGTGGCTGGCCGACAGCTGGCAGGAAATGGAAATGGTGCGCTGGATCACCTGGCGCCTCGCCTGGAAGATGGACCAGGGTGGAAGCGACTGGCGGCGCGAGGCGGCAATGGTCAAACTGCAGGGCAGCGAAATGATCGCCCGCGTCTCCGACCGCGCGATCCAGCTTCTCGGCGGCATGGGGGTTTCGAAAGACCTGCCGCTGGAATACATCGCCCGCGCCTGCCGCGTGTTCCGCATTTTTGAAGGACCTAGCGAAGTGCATCGCTGGTTCATCGCCCGCGACCTGCTGCGCAACGGCATGCCCGCGGATTGAGCACCGTCACCCGCGCGCCGGCGCTGGCGCCGTTCCGCGTCCGCAGCTTCCGTTTCCAGTGGCCCTCCGATCTCGCCGCCTCCTGGGCCTTCGAGATGGAGACACTGATCCTCGGCTGGTACATCCTGGTCGAGACCGGCTCGGTGCTGCTGCTGACGCTGTTTGCCTCCCTGCAATACGCCGGCACGCTGCTGTCGCCGCTGTTTGGCGTTGCCGGACACCGCCTTGGCAACAAGCGGGTGTACTGCACAATGCGCGGATTTTATGCGCTGCTGGCCACGCTGCTGATGGTGCTGGCGCTGACCGGCGCCCTGCAACCGCTGCACGTTTTCGTGATTACCGCGCTGATGGGCCTGGTGCGGCCTTCGGACCTGGTTATGCGCCATGCACTGATCGGTGAAACGCTGCCGGTGGGCCAGTTTGTCGGCGGGGCGAGCATCTCGCGCACCACCCAGGACTCGGCGCGGGTGATGGGAGCATTGACCGGAGCAGGGCTGGTTGCGACCCTGGGAATCGGGCTGGCCTATGTGGCAGTGGCCCTGTTTTATTTCGCCAGCCTGATGCTCGCCTTCGGCGTTCATGCAAGGCCTCAAGTCCGGGCAGGGCAGTCCCTGGCACCGCATGCCTCGGTGTGGCGGGATTTGCGCGACGGGCTGTCCTATGTCTGGAACACGCCGCCGCTGCTGGCCGCCATCTGGCTGGCACTGCTGGTCAATCTGACGGCCTTCCCGCTGGTCAACGGCCTGCTGCCGTACGTGGCACGGGAGGTCTACGGCACCGACCAGACCGGCCTTGGTTATCTGGTCGCGGGATTCGCCGGTGGCGCGCTGGTCGGATCGCTGCTGCTGACGCGTTTCGGTCATGCGGTACAGCCGGCCCGGATGATGGTCGGGGCCTGTTTCTGGTGGTATCTGCTGACACTGCTGTTCGTTCAAGTCGACAGCCTGGCGGCGGGCGTCGCGTTGCTGCTGCTGTCGGGGTTCGCGCAGAGCCTGAGCATGGTGACCATGGCGGCCATGCTGCTGCGCAGTTCGGAGGAACGTTTCCGCAGCCGCGTGATGGGCATCCGCATGCTGGCCATCTACACACTGCCGATCGGGCTGATGGCCTCAGGCCCGCTGATTGAATACTTCGGATTCCGCATGACGGGATCGGCCTACTGCCTCGTCGGCCTGGCCCTGACGGTCTGGATCGGTGTGCGCTGGCGCGAGCATGTCTGGCAGGGCGCGGCAACCTCGAATCAGCGCTGAGCGAAGGGGATGGGCGGCCCCATCATCGGTTAAAATATTGGTCTTTCCGATTAACACAGTATGAACTCACGGGGATGAACATGAACGCACCTCAGACCATGACGGACCGCCTGATTGCCGAGAAAAAAGACGGCATCGGCTGGATCACCTTCAACAACCCGGCGCGCCACAATGCGGTGTCCTTCGAAATGTGGCAGGCGCTGCCGGTCATCCTCAACGACTTCGCGGCCGACCCCGAAGTGCGCGTGATCATCCTCAAGGGCGCGGGCGAGAAGGCTTTTGTCGCCGGTGCCGATATTTCCCAGTTCAAGGAAAAACGCAGCAGCGAGGATGCGGTGGCGGCCTACAACGCAGCAGCCGATCTCGCCAGCAAATCGCTGCAGGAATGCGCCAAACCGACCATCGCGATGGTGCGCGGCTACTGCATCGGCGGCGGCACCGCGATCGCCGTCAACTGCGACATCCGCATTGCCGCCGATGATGCGAAATTCGGTGTGCCCGCCGGCAAGCTGGGTCTGGGCTACCGTTTCGTCGGCGTCAAACGGCTGACCGACGTGGTGGGCCCGCAGTTCACCGCGGAAATTTTCTTCACTGCGCGCCAGTTCAATGCACAGGAAGCGCTGCAGATGAACCTGGTCAACCGCGTGGTGCCGGCGGCCGAGCTGGAGAAATACACGCTCGACTATGCCGCGACCATCGCCGCCAATGCACCGCTGACCCTGGCTTCGGTCAAGGCCTCGCTGATCGAATACGGCAAGGACCCGGCCAAGCGCGACCTCGACCGTCTGCAGAAAATGGTCGACGTCTGCTACAAGAGCGAGGACTACAAGGAAGGGCAGGCCGCCTTCGCCGAGAAGCGCAAGCCGGTATTCAAGGGAAAGTAACATAAGTATTTGTTTTTATTAATATTTTTATAAAGGCTTACCATGGGTTTTGATGCCAACCGTGCTGATCTGTGTATCGGCGTGATCGGTACCGGTGCAATGGGGCGCGGCATTGTGCAGGTGACTGCCGCCGGAGGCATGCAGGTCGTGATGATGGACACCCGCGCCGGCGCCGCCGAGGAGGCACGCGATTTTGTCGCCAAGATGCTGGCGCGTGCGGCAGAGAAGGGCAGCATGACGCAGGCCGATGCCGACGCCGCCACCGCGCGCATCAAGGTCGCGCAGTCGCTGGCCGAGTTCAAGGACTGCCACATGGTCGTCGAGGCCATCATCGAAAACCTCGATGCCAAGCGCGCGCTGTTCGGAGAACTGGAAACCATCGTCAGTCCGGAATGCATCCTCGCCACCAACACCTCGTCGATGTCGGTGACGACCATCGCCGCCAAGCTGAAAACACCACAGCGCTTCGCCGGCTTCCACTTCTTCAATCCGGTGCCGCTGATGAAGCTGGTTGAAGTCATCGACGGCCTGCAGACGGAGAACTGGGTGTCGGAAGCGCTGATGACCATCGGCCGGCGCATGACGCGCGAGCCGGTTCGGCTGACCGATGCACCGGGCTTCCTGGTCAACCAGGTCGGCCGCGGCTTCACGCTGGAAGCATCCCACCTGGTCTATGAGGGTGTCGCATCCTTCGTCGATGTCGACCGCGTGATGCGCGATGTCGGCGGCTTCCGCATGGGACCGTTCGAGCTGATGGAACTGACCGGCCTTGATGTCACCCAGCCGGCCTCGGTGCTGATCTACAACCAGTTCTTCCAGGAACAGCGCTACCGCCCGAGCCTGATCATGCAATCGCGCTACGAAGCCGGCGTGCTCGGGCGCAAGAGCAAGAAGGGCTTTTACAACTACGACGCCGAGATGAAGCCGATCATTGCTCCGGAACCTCCGGCGCCGACGGCGAAGCCGAAAAGCGTCTGGGTCAGCAAGGCCGAACCGTCCGGGCATGAAATCCTGACCGGATTGCTGACAAAGCTCGGCGCGAACATCGAAAGCGGAGCCAAACCCTCCGCCGACGCGCTGATCCTGGTGACTCCGATCGGCAAGGATGCAACAAGCTGCGCGGTGGAAGAGGGCCTGGATCCGAAACGCACCGTGGCCGTCGATACCCTGTTCCCGATGGTCAAGCGCCGCACGATCATGGGCACGCCGCTGACCGACGCCCGCGTGAAGGAGGCCGCCCACGGCCTGCTCGCCTCCGACGGCGTGCCGGTGACGGTTTGCCGTGACAGCCCGGGCTTCATCGCCCAGCGCATCGTGGCGATGATCGTCAATATCGGCTGCTCGATCGCGCAAAGCCGCACCGCGCAACCGGCGGATATCGACAAGGCGGTGACCCTCGGACTGAACTATCCCAACGGCCCGCTGAAATTCGGCGATGTCGTCGGCGTCGAGCGCATCCACCGCGTGCTCGTGAACATGAACGCGATCTACGCTGACCCGCGTTACCGTCCCAACATCTGGATGACCCGCCGCTCGAAGCTCGGCGTGTCCCTGCTGACCCCCGAACCCTGAACCGAGAGGAACAACCATGCTCGACGCTTATCTGTACGAAGGACTGCGCACCCCGTTCGGCCGCCACGGCGGCGTGCTGGCGAAAGTCCGCCCCGATGACCTGCTCGCCGACGTCATGAAAAACGTGATGGCGAAATCGAAATTCAAGATCGAACAGGTCGAGGACATCGTCGTCGGCTGCGGCAACCAGAGCGGCGAGGACAGCCGCTGCGTCGCGCGCCATGCCGGCCTGTCCGCAGGTTTCCCGATCGAAATTCCGGGTACTGTCCTGCAACGCAACTGCGCCAGTGGCCTCGGCGCGCTGGCTCACGCGGCGCACTCGATCACTGCGGGCGAGGGTGACGTGTTCATCGTCGGCGGCGTCGAGAGCATGAGCCGTTCGCCGATCGTCATCGGCCGTGCCGAAGCCGCCTTCGATCGCGGCATCAAGATGTTCGACAGCACCATCGGCCCGCGTTTCTCCAATCCGAAACTCGACAAGCAGTTCGGCAATCACCAGATGCCGCAGACCGCCGACAACCTGGCACGTGAATACGGCATCACCCGCGAGCAGGCTGACACTTTTGCCGCAGCTTCCCAGCACAAATTCCAGGTCGCCAAGGGCGAGGGTTTCTTCGCCGGCGAAATCGCGCCGGTCGAACTGCCGCCGACCCGCAAGGGCCCGGTGCCGCCGGTCGCCGAGGACGAGCACCCGCGTCCGGGTACCGACATGGCCACGCTGGCCAAGATGAAGGTGCTGTACGAAGGCGGCGTCACCACCGCCGGCAATGCCTCGGGCGTCAATGACGGCGCGGTCGCGCTGGTCGTCGGCTCGCGGGCGGCCGGTGAAAAGGCCGGCGCCAAGCCGATGGCGCGCATCATCGCCACCGCGGCAATGGGCGTCCGCCCCGACATCATGGGCATTGGCCCGGTGGCGGCGTCGAAAAAGGCGCTGGCCCGCGTCGGGCTGTCGGTCAAGGACATGGACATCATCGAGATCAACGAAGCCTTCGCGGCCCAGGTGCTGGCCTGCCTCAAAGGCCTTGACGTGGCTTTTGACGACAAACGGGTGAACCCCAATGGCGGCGCAATTGCCGTCGGCCATCCGCTTGGTGCCTCCGGCGCGCGCATTGCACTGACGGCAGCGCGTCAGCTCGAGCGTATCGGCGGCAAATATGCACTGGTCTCGCTGTGCATCGGCGGCGGGCAGGGCATGGCGGTCGTAATCGAGCGCGTCTGAGGGGGGATTGCTGTGCCTGAATTGGCTCTCCAGTGCCGGCAAAGGCCTCCAGGCAAGGCCGGGCAAATCTAACATTTTGTTAGATTTGCCCGGCCTTGCCCTGTCGCGCATACTTGGCCATACCAGAAGAAACAGGGACGGTCAGGGGGTTGATCGTGAGTGACATGGAAACCATTACGGCGCTGAAACAGGGTGTTCCGCTGCCGCCGCAAAAGCTGATCGAGCTGCGGTCGAAAGGCATGCACACGGTGCGTTTCGAGTTCATCGTCCGCCTGCTGCGCCTGAACACACAGATCATCACTCTCTCGATTTACTGGGAAGACGGCAGGGAATTCATGCAAATCCCGTCGGTCCAGAATGCCCAGCGCAAGCTGGTGTATGCCAGCCAGCCCCGGGTTCATGGCCTGTTCGAAGACATGGCCTTGCTGTGTTACCCCTACGATCCGGATGCCAAGACCAAGGTCGACGCGGAACTCGACCGTATGGTCGAAGCGATAGGGAACTACGGCCGTAAAACCTCCAGAAGCTGATGGTCGGCATTACTTGATGCCGTATTCCTTCTGCGACTGTTGTTTTACATAATACACATTATACGTATAATAAGATCGAAGCCTTTGATCACAAAGGCTGTTATTCAAGACAATCCTTCATTCCTCAACACCCGCCCTGCGCAACACGGCCTCGATTTCGGCGTGCCCGCGGTCCCGGGCGTTACCCAGAGCCGAATGTCCGAATGGGGACACATATTTGGCGTCGGCGCCGTGCTCCAGCAGCATCAGCAGCATCGGCAGATGGCCTTCGCGCGCCGCCATCATCAGCGCCGTGGTGCCATTCTCGGCCGCCGCATTGATATCGGCCCCTTTGGCAATGAGCATGCGGCCGATATCCACCCGGTTGCGGGCAGCGGCATAAATCAGCGGTGTCCAGCCGGGCTGGTTGACCGGAGCTCCAGCATCCAGGAGCAGCTTGGTGATTTCGGCATGTCCCATGATCGCGGCCAGCATCAGGGCGGATTCACCCAAGGGGTTGCGGGTATGCAGGCGCGGACGGGCGTTCAGTACGGTTTTCACCACATTGCTTGCGCCTTCACGAACCGCGAGCATCAGCAGGCTTTCGCCCTTGGGGCTGACCGTATCGACATCCATGCCGCGCCGGAACAGTTCGGCAACGGCTTTTTCATCACCGAGGTGGATGGCCTGCAGCATGTCTTCGTAGGCGCCGGCATGGACACTCGCGCTGCTTCCCAGTAAAACCAGTAGCAGCAACCTCATAAAATAGTATCGAATAATCATATATCTATTTGTTTAAATTGAATAATTTATAAAAATTATTAGTTGTTGTCGAGACCACCTCGGAAAATTCACGATCCTGCAGTCGGGCGATTTCTTCGGCGACATGGCGAACCCAGCCCGGCTGGTTGGTCTTGCCACGGTAAGGTACCGGAGCCAGGTAGGGGGAATCGGTTTCCACCAGCATCCGCTCCAGCGGAACCCGCCGGGCAACCTCCTTCAGATCCCTGGCATTCCTGAACGTCACGATGCCTGAAAAGGAAATGTAAAACCCGAGGTCCAGTGCGTCGCGGGCCACTTCCCAGCTTTCGGTGAAACAGTGCATGACGCCGCCGACCTCCCCTGCGCCCTCTTCCCGCATCAACCGCAGCGTATCTGCAGCCGCAGAACGGGTATGGATGATCAGCGGTTTACCGGCCATGCGCGCAGCGCGGATATGCACCCGGAAACGCTCCCTTTGCCATTCGAGATCGCCGGTCAGGCGGTAATAGTCCAGGCCCGTTTCGCCGATGGCGACCACCTTCGGATGCTGCGCCAGTTCGACCAGTTCGCCCACGGACGGTTCGTGCAGATCGGCATAGTCCGGATGCACCCCGACCGAAGCGTAGAACTGCTGGTGCCGTTCGGCCAAGGCCAGGACTTTCGGAAAATCCTCCAGCGTAACGCTGACGCACAGGGCCCTCGCAACCCCGTTCTCGCGCATGACTTCGAGAACCTCGGGCAGTTTGTCGGCCAATTCGGGAAAATCAAGGTGGCAATGCGAGTCGACCAGCATTTCAGGCAGCCTTGCGCGCGGGATTCACGATGCCGGCATAGGCGAACAGCACGCTTTCAATGTACAGGCGCGTGTTCAGCGGATGATGGATGTTGCGCTGTTCGCGCACCAGTTTGCGGTGCAGCCGCAATGCCGCCACTGGCTCAACGCGGCGCGCGACAACCGCGAGTTCACGCGCCATGTCCGGGTTGTAGCGGATGCTGTCGAGCATGCGCTGGCTGACAATGTCATAGGTCCATTTCTGCATCCACCCGATGAATCGTTCCAGCGGAAGGTCGCGCAGCGCCTCGGCGGCAGCCAGCGGATCGAAATCCGGATCGGTGATGTGTCCGAGAAAATCCCGGCGCCCCGCCAACTCCTTGCCCTCGCTCGCCGCCAGTGCGAGCAGCGGCGCCCCGGAACACTGGGCCAGGGCGACTTCGGGCTCCGCCACCCCTTGCTGCCGCAGCCAGGCCAGGGCGACGGCCGGATCCGGCTGCCCCAGACTGAGCTGGCGGCAACGGCTGATGATGGTGCGTGGCAGGCGCTGCGGACGGTGGCTGATCAGGATGAAATGGGTCCGTGGCGGAGGCTCTTCGAGACTTTTCAGCAATGCGTTGGCGGCATTGACATTCAGGGCTTCGGCCGGGCTGACCAGGATGACCTTGCACCCGCCGCGATGGCTGGATACGTGGATGAAATCATGCAGTTCCCGCACCTGTTCGACGCTGATCCACGGACTAGCCTTGGTTTTTTTTACACCTTCATCGGCCTCCGTCTCAGTCTCCCCTTCGGTCGCCGGCGCAAGAATGCGGAAATCAGGATGCGCAGCGGAAGCCATCCAGCCGCAGGCACTGCAATTGCCACAGGCTGCACCCTCGGAAGCCGGTTGTTCGCACAGCAGCCCCCTGGCCAGCGCCATGCCGAAATCCTGCTTGCCGATACCCCGCGGTCCTTTCACCAGCAGCGCATGGGCCAGTTGATTGCCTTGTCCCAGCACCTGCTCCAACTCCGCTTTAAACCAGGTAATCATTAATAATCAGCAAGTTATGGTATTTGTTTAAAGTTATAAACAGCAGCAAGATTAATGCAAATTTTTTATTTAAAATCAATAGTTTAAAATTATATTTTGAAGCTCTGATTGAATTTCGGCAACGCTGCGCGCAGCATCAATGATGCGGATTCTTTGCGGGTGTTCCGTGGCTCTTCGCAGGTAGGCCGCCCGCACCCGTTCGAAAAACGCCGCCTGCTCCCGCTCAAAGCGGTCCGGCTCACGGACCTGCCGCGTGCGCTTGCGCCCGACTTCGGGGCTGAGGTCGAAATAAAGGGTAAGGTCCGGCTGCAGTTCGCCCTGCACCCAGCGCTCCAGCGCCGCAACGCGATCCCAGGCCATGCCGCTGCCGCCGGCCTGGTAGGCATAGGTGGCATCGGTAAAGCGGTCGCACAGCACCCAGCGGCCTGCGGCCAGCGCCGGCTCGATTACGGTCACGATATGTTCATGGCGTGCGGCAAACATCAACAGTGCCTCGGTATCCGGAGTCCGCGGTTCGCGGCTGTCGAGCAGAAGCCCGCGCAGCGCTTCACCCAGCGGGGTTCCGCCCGGCTCCCGCGTGACGGTCAGCGGCAGGCCGCGCCCGGCGAGTTGTCCGCGCAGCCATTCCAGATGCGTGGTCTTTCCGGCACCGTCCATGCCTTCCAGCGTGATGAATCTGCCGCGGCTCACTGGCGTGGGCGTCCCCGGCGCTGGTAGATATCCACTGCCCGCTCGTGTTCGGCCAGCGTCCGTGAAAACTTGGAAGTGCCGTCGCCGCGGGCAACAAAATACATGGCATCGCTCGCAGCCGGATTCAGCGTGGCGCGCAGCGCATCCAGTCCCGGCATGGCTATCGGTGTGGGCGGCAGTCCGGCCCGGGTATAGGTATTGTAGGGCGTATCCGTGGTCAGATCGCTTTTGCGGATGTTGCCGTCAAAGGCTTCTCCCATGCCATAGATCACCGTCGGATCCGTCTGCAGCCGCATCCCGATTCGCAGCCGGTTGATGAATACGGCCGCGACCAGTGGCCGTTCCTCGGGGCGTCCTGTTTCCTTCTCCACGATGGAGGCGAGGATCAGCGCTTCCTCGGGCGACTTCAGGGGCAGCCCCTCCGCGCGCCGTTCCCATTCCTGGTCAAGATGGCGCAACATCAACCGGTGCGCGCGGCGCAGTATTGCCAGATCGGTCGTGCCTTCGCTGAAATGATAGGTGTCGGGGAAAAACCAGCCCTCGGCCGACGGCCGTGCGATGCCCAGTTTCTGCAGCACTTCCGCCTCGCTCAGGTCCGCCGCCTCGGCGCGCAGCTTCGGATGTTCCTGCAGAACCTTGCGCACCTGCCGGAATGTCCACCCTTCGACAAATGTCACCGCGACCAGCGTCACATCGCCCCGGGTGATCCGGTCCAGCAGGGTCATCAGTGTCAGCGCACCGGAGAACTCGTAATTGCCGGCCTTCAGCTTCGCCGACTCACCGCGCAGGCGGGCCACCAGTTCGAAAACCTCGGGGCGACCGATGATCCCGGCAGCCGCCAGTTGCGCCGATACACTGCGCAGCGAACTGCCCGCACGCAGCTCAAAGGTTGCCGGCGACGACCCCAGCCCGAGGTCGCGGTGCGCGTAGTAATACAGCCCCGCAGCGGCCGCGAGCATTGCCAGCACCGCAGACCACAGCAGGAACTTAAACAGACGGATGATCGAATTCATCGAGCCATTTTCTCACGAGCACCGCGACAGCGAATTCCCGCCACCGCAGCGACCCGAATGCAGCCACCGGCCACACGCCGATCAGGCTGTTGACCAGCAGGACTTCCGTCGCCGATTGCAGGCGCAGGCAGCTGACCGGCTCCACACTGCAGCGCATTCCGTGGTGCGCCGCGGATTCCATGACCAGATCCCGGGTGACTCCGGCGACACCGCAGCGGGAAAGATCCGGTGTCACCAGCGTGCCGTTCTCGACCAGGAACACATTGCAGCGCGTGCCCTCGATGATGTTTCCGGCGGCATCCTGGAGCAGCCCTTCGGCAATGTCCGGATCATTCCACTCGGCGCGCGCCAGTACGTTTTCCAGGCGATTGAGATGCTTGACGCCGGCAAGAACAGGCTGTTCCGACAATCGCAGCGTGCACAGCCGGATGGCGACACCGCCGGTTGCCCACTCCCCGGGATAGGCAGGCGGCAGGTCCGCGGAAACAATGCGCCGGTGCCGGGGATTTGCCGGCCCGGCATAACCGCGGCCGCCGCTGCCCCGGGTCACCGTGATGCGCAGGCTGCAATCCGGGGCGCGCGAGGCAATGGCACTGATGTCGTGAAGGAGTTCAGTCTCTGCCGGCGGCCGGATTCCCAGCGCCACACAGTCGGATGCCAGCTTCGCGTAATGCCGTGGCCAGCGCTGCACCTTGCCTCCGCGCATCGCCATTGTGCGGAATACGCCATCGCCATAGGTCAAGCCGCGGTCATCGGCAGGGACACCGGCATCCGGTACTCCGTCAACCAGTGTGATCAGCATGACTGCTGTGGCCGCCGGCTCGTCCCGGCGGGGATCAGATCCGGCGGAACACCAGACTGCCGTTGGTGCCGCCGAAGCCGAAGGAGTTGGACAGTGCGACATCGATCTTCATCGGGCGTGCGGTATTGGGCACGTAATCGAGATCGCACTGCGGATCCTGGTTGACCAGGTTGATGGTCGGTGGCGCCACCTGGTCACGGATCGCCAGCACTGAAAACACCGCCTCGATGCCGCCGGCGGCGCCCAGAAGGTGTCCGGTCATCGACTTCGTCGAACTGACCGCAAGTTTTCCGGCATGTGCTCCGAAGCAATTCTTTACCGCGATGGTTTCCGCGACATCACCCAGCGGCGTCGAGGTGCCGTGGGCGTTGATGTAGTCGACCTGGTCGTGATTGAGGCCGGCGTTGCGCAACGCATTGTTCATGCAGCGCACGGCGCCCGCACCGTCTCCGCAGGGCGCGGTGATGTGGTGGGCATCGGCGCTCAGTCCGTAACCGGCCAGTTCACAGTAAATCCGGGCGCCGCGCTTTTTCGCGTGTTCGTATTCCTCCAGCACCAGCACTCCGGCCCCCTCGCCCATCACGAAGCCGTCGCGATCCTTGTCCCACGGCCGGCTTGCCGCGGCGGGGTCGTCATTGCGCGAGGAAAGCGCGCGGGCAGCGCAGAAACCGCCGATGCCGAGCGGGGAGACGGTCGATTCGGCACCGCCTGCGATCATGATGTCGGCGTCGCCGTATTCGATCAACCGTCCGGCTTCGCCGATGCTGTGGTTGGCTGTCGTGCATGCGGTGACCACCGAGATGTTCGGCCCCTGCAGTCCGTACATGATCGACAGCTGGCCCGAGATCATGTTGATGATGGATCCCGGCACGAAAAACGGTGAAATCTTGCGCGGTCCGCCGGCGAGCACCGCATTGTGTGTTTCCTCGATCAGCGGCAGGCCGCCGATGCCGGAACCGATGCAAACGCCGATCATCTCGCGGTTGAGCTTCTCCAGATCAAGGCCGGCATCCTTGATGGCATCAATGCCCGCGGCCAGGCCGTAGTGAATGAAGGTGTCGAAGCGCCGTGCCTCCTTGACCGGGAGGTAATTGCCGGCCTCGAAACCCTTGACCTCCCCGGCAATCTGGGAGGTGTAGCCCGACGCGTCAAACCGGGTCACTTTCGTGATCCCGGATTTCCCGGCGATGATGCTGGACCAGGATTCGTCGATGCCGATGCCGACCGGGGAAATGATCCCCAGTCCGGTCACGACAACTCTGCGGGTGGTTGGACGCGGCATGATGCGGGAAGGGGCGCGAAACGCCCCCTGATCCGTGGGAAATAGGGGGAAGGCACGCGCCTTCCCCGCGAACTTACGCTTTCTGGTGGGCCTTGATGTAGTCCGTAGCCTGCTGAACCGTCGTGATCTTCTCGGCTTCCTCGTCCGGAATTTCGGTCTCGAACTCCTCTTCCAGCGCCATCACCAGCTCGACGGTATCCAGAGAGTCTGCGCCAAGATCATTGACAAAGGACGACTCGTTCTTGACGTCAGCCTCGTTGACTCCGAGTTGCTCGGCAACAATCTTTTTGACGCGCTGCTCGATATTGTCCATCTACTGTCCCCTTTCGCGTTGCTTGATGATGTCTGGAGTCGTCCGGATCCGTGAGCGGACATGCCGGCAACCCTGTAAAAGCGTGAATTTTACCACAAACCGTATTTAAAAAACCGTTTAAAAACAATGATCTGGAACAATTACCGCATTGCCCGCACGAACTGCGCGCGCCGCGCATTCTAGCCCATGTACATGCCGCCGTTGACGTGCAGCGTGCAGCCGGTCACATAAGAGGCCGCATCGGAAGCCAGATAGGCGACGGCAGCGGCCACATCCTCCACCTTCCCAAGCCTGGCCAGCGGAATCTGGCCGATCAATCCCGCGCGTTGGGCATCGCCCAGCGCGCGCGTCATGTCGGTGTCGATGAATCCCGGCGCCACGCAGTTTACCGTGATGTTGCGGCTGCCCACTTCACGGGCCAGGGCCCGGGAAAACCCTTCGACACCGGCTTTGGCGGCCGCGTAATTGCTCTGACCGGCATTGCCCATTGCGCCGATTACCGAAGTCACGTTGATGATACGCCCTGATCGTGCCTTCATCATGCCGCGGATCACGGTTTTTGACAGTCGATAGACCGCCTTGAGGTTGGTCGACATGATCGCGTCCCACTCCTCGTCCTTCATCCGCATCAGCAAATTGTCGCGTGTGATGCCGGCGTTGTTGACGAGGATGACCACATCGCCCCATTGCTGCTGTATCGCCGCCAGCACCGCTTCGACCTGCGCGGCATCATTGACGTCCATGGCATAACCTGCGCCGCCGATGCCGGCTGCGGCGAACTCCCGCGTGATGCCCTCCGCGCCAGCTGCCGTCGTCGCCGTGCCGGCGACCGTGGCGCCTGCCGCACCCAGCGTGAGCGCGATGGACTGGCCTATGCCGCGCGAAGCGCCGGTGACCAGCGCCAACTTTCCCTTCAGCGTGTTCATCGCAGAGCCTCCATGGTTTGCTGCAGCGATGCCGGATCGGTAACTGCGAATCCCTGCAGGCCGTCCTCGATGCGCCGGGTCAGGCCGGCGAGCACCTTGCCCGGGCCACATTCGACAACATGGGTGACCCCCTGTGCCGCAAATGCGCGCACGGTCTCCACCCAGCGCACGGGGCTGCAGGCCTGGCGCGCCAGCGCGTCCCTGATCTGCGCCGGCTCATTGATCACGGCGACATCGACATTATTGACCACGGCGATCGCTGATGCCCCGAAAGGAATGTCCTGCATCCTTTCCCGCAGGCGCTCCGCCGCAGGTTTCAGCAGTGATGAATGAAAGGGCGCGCTGACCGGCAGCATCACCGCGCGTTTGGCGCCAAGCGCCTTCGCTGCCGCGGCGCCGCGCTCCACGGCAGCCTTGTGTCCGGCAATGACCACCTGGCTCGGCGCATTGAAATTGACGGCTTCGACAACCTCGCCCTGAGCCGCCTCTGCGCAGGCGGCACGCACCGCATCGTCATCGAGGCCGAGGATTGCCGCCATCGCCCCTGTACCCACCGGCACGGCTTCCTGCATTGCTTGTGCGCGGAAACGCACCAGCGGCACGGCATCGGCAAAGGACAGCACGCCGGCAGCCACCAGGGCGGTGTACTCCCCGAGACTGTGTCCGGCCATCATTGCGGGAGCCGGAGCACCGGCCTCCTGCCAGGCTCGGTAGATCGCAAATGCCGCGGTCAGCATCACTGGCTGCGTGTTGACTGTTGCGTTAAGTTCGTCTGCGGGACCTTCGGCCGCCAGCCGCCAAAGATCCTGTCCCAGCGCATCGGAAGCTTCCGTGAAGGTGTCGCGTACGACCCTGCTGCCGGCAAAGCCCTGCATCATGCCCACCGACTGCGAACCCTGTCCGGGAAATACCAAAGCCAGCTTCATCGTTGATTGATCCTCACCACTTGATTAATACGGCGCCCCAGGTGAACCCCCCGCCGACGCCTTCCAGCATCACATGCTGCCCGGATTTTATACGGCCATCGCGCACCGCCTCGTCGAGCGCCAGCGGCACCGAAGCCGCGGAAGTATTGGCATGCCGGTCCACTGTCGTGATCACCCGTTCCATCGGCAGCCCCAGTTTTTTTGCGGTGGCCTGCAGGATGCGGATGTTGGCCTGATGGGGTATCAGCCAGTCGATGTCGGATTTCTGCAGCCCGGCCTCGGCCAGCGCCTCGAGTGCAACCTCCTCCAGCACCTTGACCGCAAACTTGAACACCGCCGTGCCGTCCATCTGCAGCAGGGGCCTGCCGCTGACCTTGCCGCCGCAGACGCTGCCCGGCACTGAAAGGATGCCGGCATGGCTGCCGTCCGCATGCAGCGGCGCCGCGAGTATGCCCGGGGTTTCGCTGCGCTTCAGCACCACCGCGCCTGCACCGTCACCGAACAGCACGCAGGTGCCGCGATCCTCCCAGTCGAGGATGCGGGAGAATACTTCAGCGCCGACCACCAGGATATGTTCGTAACGGCCGGACCGCATGAACTGGTCCGCCGTCGCCAGCGCATAGACAAAACCGCTGCATACCGCCTGCACGTCGAAGGCCGGCATGCCCTTTGCTCCGAGCTTCGCCTGCAACAGGCACGCGGTGCTCGGAAAAACCATGTCCGGCGTTGATGTGGCAACGATGATCAGGTCAAGCTGCCTGCCGGAAATGCCTGCCGCCTCAAGTGCGCGCTGCGAGGCTTTCAGCGCGAGGTCACTGGCATTTTCGTTATCTGCGGCAACGTGCCGTTCACGGATGCCGGTACGCTGCCGTATCCACTCGTCGGAAGTCTCCATGATCGCCGCGAGATCGGCGTTGGTCACTGTTTTTTCCGGGAGGTAGCTCCCGGTGCCGACAATGCGCGAATGGATAATCGTCATGCGGATTGGGCTTTCTGTTCCAGTGCAGCCATCCTTTCGCTGATGTGCACGAGCACCCCGGTGCGCACTTCATTGACTGCGTGTTCGATTGCGAAACCGAAGGCAAAGGCATCCGCTGAGCCATGGCTCTTGATGACCACGCCGCGCAGGCCCAGCAGGCTTGCGCCGTTGTAGCGGCGGTGGTCGACACGGTCCTTGAAAGCCTTGATCACGGGCATCGCCACCAGCCCCAGCAGCTTCGTAAGCAGGTTTTTCCTGAATTCCTCGCGCAGGTAGGTCGCCAGCATCTGTGCCAGCCCTTCCGAGGTTTTCAGCGCGACGTTGCCGACAAAACCGTCGCATACCACGACATCAGTGGTGCCTTTGTAGATGTCGTCGCCTTCGATATTGCCGTGAAAATTGAGGCCGCTGGCGCGCAGCAGCAGCGCAGCATCCTTGACCACCTCGTTGCCCTTGATGTCTTCTTCGCCAATGTTCAGCAGCCCCACCGTGGGGCGCGGCTTGTGCTCGACAGAAGCCACCAGTTCGGCACCCATGATGCCGAACTGCAACAGGTGTTCGGCGCTGCAGTCGACGTTGGCGCCGAGATCGAGGATGTGGGTATGGCCTTTCAGGGTCGGCAGCATGGTCGCAATCGCCGGCCGGTCGATGCCGGGAAGTGTCTTGAGCACAAAACGGGAAATGGCCATCAGCGCGCCGGTGTTGCCCGCACTGACACAGGCCTGCGCCTCGCCGCTTTTGACAAGGTCGATGGCAACCCGCATCGAGGAATCCTTCTTGCCGCGCAGCGCGGTGGCCGGCGGCTCGTCCATGCTGACCACCTCGCTGGCGTGATGCACGCGCAGGCGGTCGCCGGGTACTGCTCCGGCACGCTGCAGCTCCACAAGGATCTGCTCCTGCAGCCCAACCAGCACGAAGCTGCAGCCGGCGTCACGGCGTGACCATTCGACCGCAGCGGGCACGGTTACGCGCACGCCGTGGTCGCCACCCATGCAATCGATGGCAACAGTCACATCCTTCAAGGGATCCTCCTCATCGGGCCCTGCCGACTTCGGCGGAGCCGGTCATCCCGCAAGTGCCGTGGCGTATTACTCGCCTTTGGCCTTGATTACTTTCTTGCCGCGGTAGTAGCCGTTGGGGCTGATATGATGACGCAGATGCGCCTCACCGGAGGTCGGCTCCACGGCGAGGGCGGGTTTGACAAGCGCATCGTGGGAGCGGTGCATACCCCGCTTGGAAGGGGACTTCTTGTTTTGCTGTACAGCCATGTCAATCTCCTGAAAATTTAATCTTTGTTCGTCTGTTCCGGATCCAGCAGGGAAGCCAAGGCTGAAAACGGCGAAACTTTTCCACCGCGACCGCCCTCTGCGCTCCAATCACTGCACTTTCCGTCGCCATGCCTGACCGAATACGGCAGGCCCAGCAAAATCTCGTCTTCAACCAGTTCCAGCACGTCCAGTTCCTGTCCGGCTTCGATCCATTCCGGTGTTTCAGGATCGTCTGCATCCTCCGGCTGTGCCGCCCCGGGCTCTGCGATCAGCACTTTGGAGGCCAGTTTCAGCAGAAAATCCAGCGGTGCCAGACAGCGATCGCAGCGCATATGCGCTGTTCCGGCGACTTCCAGTTCCAGCAACGGCCGCTGGCGCTGGTCCAGCCTGCCGCGCAGCTCGTAGGAAACCGTCCCTCCGGTGTCGGCCACCCGATCCAGCAACCGCGGCATGGCTGCAATCGCGATCACGCCGCTGCGCGAACCGCCGGCACGCGCAAATGCAAACGGATCCTCAAGGCGGTACACTGCATCGGGTCCGGACATAAGCGGCGCATGATAGTATTTTCGGCATCTGCTGTCAAAAATAATCATGCCAAATTCCCTGTTAAGCCAAGCACTTAGCCCCGCCCTTTTATCCTGTGGACCCACGGTGCCGCGGGTCTTGTCCGCCCGCCTAACACCTGCCGTTTCAGGCACTTAGGAGGGCGTCGATGGCAACCCGGCCCCTGATCGTACTGGCCTCGTCCTCCGTATATCGCAAGGCACTGCTGGCCCGCATCGGCATTGATTGCCCTGCCCTCGCCCCGGATATCGACGAAAGTCCTCTGCCGGGCGAGACCCCAGTCGCAACCGCGCTCCGGCTCGCCGGAGCCAAGGCCCGGAAAATCGGCGAACGCGAACCCGCCTCACTGATCATCGGTTCCGACCAGGTCGCGGTTCTCGGCACCCGGGTCCTCGGCAAACCCGGCACCCACGCTGCCGCAACCGAACAGCTCCGCACCATGAGCGGCAACACAGTGACATTCCATACCGCGCTCTGCCTGCTCAACGCCGCCGCTGCATCAATGCACACGGCGTGTGTGCCGACCACGGTACGTTTCCGCAAACTGGAAGCGGCGCAGATCGAGCGTTACCTGCAGCAGGACCAGCCCTATGACTGCGCCGGCAGCGCAAAGATCGAGTCCCTCGGCATCGTACTGGTCGAGCGCGTAGAAAGCGAAGATCCGACCGCGCTGATCGGCCTGCCGCTGATTGCGCTGGTCGGCATGCTGCGGCAGGAAGGCGTCGTCATCCCGTGAGCGCGGCCCTTTCTCCCGGCACGCTGTACCTGCTGCCCACCGGTCTTGGCGCATCCAGTCTCCCGGACGTGCTCCCCTTGCATGTGCTTTCGATTGCAGGCCGGCTTGCCCGTTTCATTGCCGAAAATCCGAAATCGGCACGTGCCTTCCTGAAGCAGGCCGGCTACCCACGTCCCCTGTCCGAAGCCGTCATCACAACACTCGACAAGAACACGCCGGCTGAGGCCATACCCGGACTGCTCGAACCGCTGCTGCAGGGCTGCGATGTCGGGCTGCTCTCGGAAGCGGGATGTCCGGCCATTGCCGATCCCGGCGCACTGCTGGTGCGCGCCGCACACCGGGCCGGGATCATCGTCATGCCGCTGGTGGGTCCCTCGTCCATCCTGCTGGCGCTGATGGCTTCCGGCCTCAACGGCCAGCGTTTCGCATTTCACGGCTACCTGCCCGTCGAAAATGCGGCACGCGCGGGACGCTTGCGCGAACTGGAGCGGCGTTCGCGGCAGGACGATGCCACGCAAGTTTTCATCGAAACGCCGTACCGCAACGATGCCATGCTGCAGGCGCTGCTCGACAGCTGCGCGCCGGACACGCTGCTCTGTGTGGCAACCGACCTTACTCAGCCATCCGGGCAGGTGCGCACGCAGCGTATTGCGGACTGGCGCAGGAAGCCCCCCTCAATCGACAGGCGCCCTTCGGTCTTCCTGGTCTACGCCGGAGCGTGAGCACGGGTCAGGCCTTTACCGGATGTTCAGGCTGCCGATCCCGCCCAGTTTGACCAGTGTTTCCACCGCCGCCGCGCCAAAACGTCGCGCAAAACGCTCGGCAATGTTCTCCTGCTGCGTGTAATCGACGATGTCCTCGGCCTTGATCACTTCACGCGCGACGTAATCCAGGCTGCCCAGCGCATCGGCAAGGCCAAGGTCGATGCTCTTCTGCCCGACCCACAGCAGGCCCGAGAACATCTCCGGCGTTTCCTTCAGCCGCTTGCCGCGTCCTTGGCGCACCACCGTAATGAATTGCTGGTGGATGTCATCGAGCATGGTTTCAGCGTGCTCCGTCTGCTCCGGCTGGATCGGTGAAAACGGGTCGAGGAAGCCCTTGTTCCTGCCGGCGGCCAGCAGGCGGCGCTCGACCCCCAGTTTCTCCATGGTCCCGGTGAAACCGAAACCGTCCATCAGCACTCCGATGGAGCCGATGATGCTCGCCTTGTCGACGTATATCCGGTCGGCGGCGGCGGCGATGTAATAACCGCCGGAAGCGCAGATGTCCTCGACCACCGCATATAGCGGCACTTCCGGGTATTTGCTGCGCAGGCGTTTGATCTCATCATTGATGTACCCCGCCTGTACCGGACTGCCGCCGGGACTGTTGATGCGCAGGACCACGCCTTTCGTGTTTTTGTCCTTGAACGCAGCCTGCATCCCGGCAATCACCTTGTCGGCACTGGCCATGGATCCGGGCGCTATGACTCCAGAGACATCCACCAGCGCCGTATGGCTTCCCTTGGAGCCTTCACCGCCACTGAGCCAGCCCATGCCGATGAACAGCAGCGCGAACAGGTACAGCAGCACCATCAATTTGAAAAACATGCCCCAGTGGCGGGAACGGCGTTGTTCCTGGATCGCGGCGAGCGCCACTTTTTCCAGTAGTGCCCGTTCCCAGTGGGGGCCGGAAGGTTGCTGATCTGACATATAATATCCTTTAAAAACAAATACTTAATTTATTTGCTGATGCTCGGGAGTTTCAGTCACATTATCGCCGCAACAGCAGCCAATCCCGCAAGCCCTGCAGCTCATCCAGCATCGCCAGGGGCCGGCAAGCCAATAACGCGCTCCGTTCATGGGCGCCATAGGTTACGGCAACCGCGGCCACGCCGGCGGCGCCGGCCATTTCGAGGTCATGGGTCGTATCACCAATCATCACCGTCGACGCAGGTGTCGCGGCCAGCGTATCCATCACCGCCTGCAGCATGCCCGGGTGCGGCTTCGAAAATCCTTCGTCGGCGCAGCGCGTGGTGTCGAAATATGGCGCGAGCCCGGTTTCCTCCAGTGCGCGATCCAGTCCACGCCGGCTCTTGCCGGTGGCAACCGCCAGCAGAAAACCGCGCTCACTCAGTTCGCGAATCATCTCTGCGGCTCCCGGAAACAGGGTCGTGCCGCGGTCGCGCAGCAGAAAATGGCGGCGGTAGAGTTCGAGCAGTCGTGGATACTGCTCCGGCAACAGATCGGGCACGGCGTACGCCAGCGCATCCGTCAGGCCGAGGCCGATCACGTAACGTGCCTGCCGTTCGCCGGGCACCGCAACACCAAGTTCGGCACAGGCCGCCTGCAGTGATTCGGCAATGGCCGCAGCCGAATCCATCAGCGTGCCATCCCAGTCGAAAACCAGCAGTTCAAACTTCGGTGTCATACCGACCCGGCTTGAGGGAAGCTTCTATGAATCCGCGCAGTTCGGCAGGCAGCGGAGCCTCGAATAGCAGCTTGCCGCCGCTCAGCGGATGGCGGATGCCGATTTTTGCGGAATGCAGGAACATCCGTTTGAGTCCCTGCTTCGCCAGCGCCTTGTTCAGCGCGAAATCACCGTATTTGTCATCACCGAGGATCGGATAACCGAGATGGGAAAGGTGAACCCGGATCTGGTGGGTGCGTCCGGTTTTCAGCTCGGCGTCAAGCAGGCTGTACGGCCCTACGCGCCGCTCCAGGCGGAATATCGTGATCGCGGAATCACCCGCCGGACCGACCTTGACCTTCCGCTCGCCCGAAGCACGCACCTTTTTTTCCAGCGGCAGATCGACCATGCGCTTGCGCTCCTTCCACAAGCCCTTGACCAGCGTGAAGTAATGTTTTGACACCTCGCCGGCCTGCATCTGCCGGTGCAATTCCACCAGTGCTGCCCTTTTTTTTGCCAGCATCAGCACACCGGAAGTCTCGCGGTCGATGCGATGCACCAGTTCCAGGAAGGAATGCCCGGGGCGGGACTGGCGCAACGCCTCGATCACGCCAAAACTGACCCCGCTGCCGCCATGCACCGCCAGACCTGCCGGCTTGTCGATAACCAGCAATGCTTCGTCTTCGAACAACACCTCCGGCCTGAATCCGGCTGCCGCTGCCACGGACGGGCGTTCAGCAGGCTGTGCCACCCGTATCGGCGGTATCCGCAGCTCGTCGCCCCGTTGCAGCCGGTAATCCGGACCAATCCGGCCGCTGTTGACCCTGACCTCACCGCTGCGCAGGATCCGGTAAATATGGCTCTTGGGCACCCCTTTAAGCCTACGCATCAGATAGTTGTCGATGCGCTGGCCAGCCGCGTCCTCGCCGATGGGCTGCCGCAATGTGGAATCTTTACTTAACTTGTTCATTTACTTATACTTCTTAAGGTCACACTCTTGGCGGACAACGCGGATGCCGAAACCGGCACCTGGGCCCGAGCCCGACGCGAAGGAATTCCGGAACTGGTGTGCCCTGCGATGGCTGCCCCCGATACGCGAATGCGGCAAAGGCGCTGTTGCTGAGGTCACGGCCAAGGCCGTGGCTGCAATGAATACAGGGTTAAAGTCGCTCACCGATGGAAGTAGCGATATTAGATGAATTACGCGCTCAAGGCACTGTTTGAATTCCCGGATTTGCGCATGTCGCGAATCCCTGCAAGACACACTGCATAACCAGGACCCCGGTCACGATCGATTCATGATTTTGCCAATCGACTGAAACATTCTGAGTCCGCCGCCCGCGGGCGGTTGCCGTAGTGTGCATCCCGTGCAAATCCTTGAGCGCGGGAGAAGAAGAAATGAAACGCATGTTGTTCAATGCGACGCAGGCTGAAGAGCTGCGCGTCGCCATCGTCGATGGTCAGAAACTGATCGATCTCGACATCGAATCCGCCGGCAAGGAACAGCGCAAGAGCAATATCTACAAGGGCGTCATCACCCGCATCGAGCCCAGCCTCGAAGCCGCCTTCGTCGATTACGGCCATGACCGCCACGGCTTCCTGCCCTTCAAGGAAGTCGCCCGCGCCTACTTCAAGCCCGGCATCAACGTCAGCACCGCCCGCATCCAGGACGCGTTGAGGGAGCGCCAGGAAATCATCGTTCAGGTCGACAAGGATGAACGCGGCAACAAGGGGGCTGCCCTCACCACTTTCATCAGCCTCGCCGGACGTTATCTGGTGCTGATGCCGAACAACCCGCGCGGCGGCGGCGTCTCGCGACGCATCGAAGGCGAGGAACGGGCCGAACTGAAGGAAACCGTGGCCCAGCTCGACGTGCCCAGCGGCATGAGCGTGATCGCCCGCACCGCCGGCATCGGCCGCAGCGCCGAAGAACTGAACTGGGACCTGAAATACCTGCTGCAGTTGTGGACCGCCATCGAAGGCGCGGCCAACCAGCAGGACGGCGCCTTCCTGATCTTCCAGGAATCGAGCCTGGTGATCCGCGCAATCCGCGATTACTTCCACGAGGATATCGGCGAGATCCTGATCGACACCGAGTCCATCCACGAGCAGGCCGTGCAGTTCATGAGCCACGTGATGCCCAATTACGTCAACCGGGCCAAGCTCTATCACGACGATGTACCGCTGTTCTCGCGTTTCCAGATCGAACACCAGATCGAATCCGCGTTCTCGCGTGCGGTCAACCTGCCCTCCGGCGGCGCCATCGTCATCGACCACACCGAAGCGCTGGTGTCGATCGACGTCAACTCGGCGCGCTCGACCCGCGGCGCCGACATCGAGGAGACCGCCTTCCGCACCAACCTCGAAGCCGCCGACGAAGCGGCACGCCAGCTGCGGCTACGCGACCTTGGCGGCCTGGTGGTGATCGACTTCATCGACATGGAATCGCAGCGCAACCAGCGCGAAGTCGAGAACAGGCTGCGCGACGCGCTGAAATACGACCGCGCCCGGGTGCAGACCGGCAAAATATCGCGTTTCGGCCTGATGGAACTGTCACGCCAGCGGCTGCGCCCCTCGCTCGGCGAATCCAACCACAGCGCCTGCCCGCGCTGCCACGGTACCGGCCACATCCGCGGCACCGAATCGACCGCATTGCACATCCTCCGCATCATTCAGGAGGAATCGATGAAGGACAACACTGCCGCCGTGCATGCCCAGGTGCCGGTGGACGTGGCAACCTTCCTGCTCAACGAAAAACGCGTCGACCTGCAGTTGCTGGAGGCCCGCCACCGTGTCAACGTCCTGCTGATTCCCAATGTGCATCTGCAGACGCCGAATTACACCGTTGCCCGATTGCGCCATGATGACCTGAACCAGAGTGAACCGCTGGCGCCGAGTTACGAGATGGTGCAGTTGCCGACAGAAGAGGAAAAAGGCGCTGCCGGCACGGAACCCGTGGCGCCGCGCGCGGAAGCCGCCGTCAAGGGCATCACCCCCCTGCAGCCGGCACCGACCCCGTCTGCACCGGTTGCGGTTGCGGCTCCGGCAGCCACGGCCGCACCGGCGCTTCCTGCCTCCGGGGAAGAAGGCATCATCGGCAAGATCATGGGCTGGTTCCGCCGCAAACCGGCGACGGAAATTTCGGCCGCCGCCGCCGAACCCGCACGGGCGACACCCCGTCCATCCGGACGCAACGGCGGCAGCGGCGGGAATGACCGCGGCCGTGGCGGACGCCCGCAGCGCGGCGAACGCAGCGCCGGCTCCGGTGGCCGCGGCGAGCGCAATGAGCGCGGACGTGGCCAGCGGGGACAACGTAGCGAACGCGCAGAGCGTCCGGAACGCGAAGCCGGTGAACCGCGCACTGAAAACAGCCAGCGGCGCGGCCGCGGCGAGGGACGGGAGGCACGCCGAGATTCCCGCCCTGAACGCGATCAGTCCGCACAACCGCAACAGGCTGAATTCCAGACTCAGCAAAACCCGCCGCACGCCGAAACCGCGCCTGCCCTGAACGAGGCTTCGATGCCCGTGCCGGGCAATGATCCGGGCGGCGAAGAACGCAGCGGCGGTCGCCGTCGTCGTGGACGCCGCGGCGGTGCCGATCGTAACGGTGAAGCCCGCGCCGAAGGCAGCCAGCCGCAGCAGCGCGGTGACCGCGTCTGGTATCCCCGCACACCTTTTGTACCGGGTCCGGATGCCGCGACAGTTGTTCCCAATGCGATGTATGCGCCGGTCGAAGAGACCGTGAAGGAAACGGCGCAGACCACCGCTCCCCTGGCTGCAATGCCTTCCGCGCCTTTCGTTCCTGCGCCGGAACCGGCCGTGGCAGTGCCGGCTCCCCGCGAAGCGGAGCCGGAACCGGCGCATGCGCCACCCTTGCCGCCGGCGGAACCAGTGGCCATGCCGGTTGCTGCAGCAGTTTCAATACCGCAGGTGGAACAAGTGGCTCCGGCACCGACACCGGTAAAACTCGACTGGCCATCGGATCTGCAGCAGGTCGAAACCAGCCGCGAGCGTCTGCAGGCCCTCACCCAGAACACGGATGACGGTGCGCCGAGGCGGGTCAAGCGGATCCGTCCGCCGGTGGAACATGTCAGCAGCGAACCGCTGCAACAGGTCGAAACACGGGGTTGACCCTGAATCAGGGCCGGCGCGATGCCGGCCCATCACAAAAACGGCGCAACATGCGCCGTTTTTTTATTGCGTTACGGCGCTGTGATCGCCGCCCGCCGGTGTTTCCTGAAAAATGTCCATATGACGGCAGTGGCATCCAGCGTTGAGCCGGGATCGTCAGCACCAGGCCGGCCGCCCCGTCCACCGGGCCAGGTATGCCCCGTATCCTGCAGCAGATACAGTTCCACCGACTGTCCCGCCGGACAGCGGTATCGCCAGTGCAGCACTGCTCCGCGCTCTTCCTTCACGGGCTGCCCGCCGCAGCGGTTGGCCCGACCCCAGAATTCCGCCTGCGCCAATGCCGGCTTCACCGGCGTACCATCCCAGGCATCGGAAAAACGGCCGCCGGGTGGTCCGCCCTGGTAAGGCACCGACCGGTCCAGCATGCCGTTGATCATCAGCGAGGAAACCGGCAATGCCGGCGGTTTTTCATCGCCGAATACCGCCGCAACCACCGGCGCAATTGCCGCGATGCGTTGCGACAGCTCGCTGCCGAGGCGATGCGCCATCATGCCGCCGTTGGAAATGCCGGTTACATAAACGCGCCGCGGATCGACGGGATGATCACGGATCAGGCGATCAAGCAGCGCGTTGATGAAGCCGACGTCGTCGATCCGGTTCTTCATCGCATGACCGCAGCAATGACCGGCATTCCAGGTCAGCAGCCTGTCCCGCATCCGGCCGCTGCCATCGGGATAGGCGACGATGAATCCCTCCTTCGCCGCCAGCGCCGTGAATCCGCTCATCGATTCACCATTGGCGGCGTTGCCGCCGCCGCCGTGGAGGACAAGGACCAGCGGCAGTTTTTCCGGACGGCTTTTTGCGGCCGGAGGCACCCGCACAAGATAGCTGCGGACAAGTCCGTCGTGTATCAGCGTTTGTCGATGACCGGTATCACCCGCAACAGGAGCGGTTCCTGCAGCAAGGCAGCCTGCAAGCAGCATCCGCAGAAGTACATGCCATCGTTTGAACACTGTTCGCATTCCCATGAAAACATGCCGGAAAGGATTCGCGAAGGGCTTGAAAATGCCCCATGCGGCATGCTGAATATCCCGGGAATGCCGGCTGACGGCAACAGGGATATCTATAAATATTTGTTTTTATAAAAAACAAAGGGCGCCTGCAGCGCCCCTGCCGGCATCAACCCGGCCGCACCCGCTTGATCATCAAGCCTGCGGAGGAACATCCTTGACGGTCTCGCCGTCCTGCGGACCGGGCGCGCCGTCCTCCGGCTGTGTCCCCTGCTCCGCCAGCTTGCGCAGCCGCTTTTCTTCCTTCTTCTGTTTTTTGGCGAGTTCCCGCTGCCTTTTCGCAAATCCGTAATTCGGTTGTGCCATGGGCGTTTCTCCTGTTATGAAATGAAACGGCGACCGTGCATCAGCGCGGTCGCCGTTGCTGCTGCAAATGCATGGATCGCGCGGGGCTTATAACGTCTGCTCCAGCGCCCTGCGCTGTGCGGCCATTTCCTCGGGCAGGCGGGATTCGAGCCTGCCGAACAACTCGTCGTGATCCCTGATCTCGGCGCGCCAGGCATCGCGGTCGACATGGGTCAGCGTGTCGAAGGTCTCGCGGCTGAAACCGGCCAGCCCGCTCCACTCGATGTCTTCGTACCGTGGCATGTTGCCGATCGGCGTCTCGGCTGCCCCGGACCTGCCTTCGCAGCGTTCGACCACCCATTTCAGCACGCGCATGTTTTCGCCGAAACCGGGCCACATGAATTTGCCGTTGGAATCGCGGCGGAACCAGTTCACCGCAAAAATCTTCGGCGCCTGTTTTACTTTCGTCCCGACCTCGAGCCAGTGCCTGAAATAATCGCCGAAATGGTAGCCGCAGAACGGCAGCATCGCGAAGGGATCGCGGCGAACCACGCCGACCTTGCCGATGATCGCCGCGGTGGTTTCCGAAGCCATCGTCGCCGCCAGGTAAACGCCGTGTTTCCAGTCCTTGGCCTCGGTCACCAGCGGTACCGTGGTGGTGCGGCGTCCGCCGAACAGGAATGCGCTGATCGGCACACCGGCGGGGTTTTCCCAGTCCGGATCCATGGAGGGAATCTGCGCCGCATGCACCGTGAAACGCGAGTTCGGATGTGCCGCGACACGACCGCTGTCGGGAGTCCAGGACTTGCCGGTCCAGTCGATCAGGTGCGCGGGCGGCTCCTTGGTCAGCCCCTCCCACCAGACGTCGCCATCATCGGTCATCGCGACATTGGTGAAGATGGTGTTCTTTTTCAATGCTGCGAGGCAGTTGGGATTGGTCTCTTCCGAAGTGCCGGGCGCAACGCCGAAAGCGCCGTATTCCGGGTTGATCGCATAAAGCCGTCCATCCGGACCGGGCTTGATCCAGGCGATATCCTCGCCGATGGTCGTGACCTTCCAGCCTTCAAGGGCTTTCGGCGGCACCAGCATCGCCAGGTTGGTCTTGCCGCAGGCACTGGGGAAAGCCGCTGCGATGTAATGTTTTTTGCCGCCCGGCGGCTGGATGCCCAGGATCAGCATGTGTTCCGCCAGCCAGCCCTGCTCCCTGGCCATGATCGACGCAATCCGCAGCGCAAAACACTTCTTGCCCAGCAGCGCGTTGCCGCCGTAGCCGCTGCCGAAGGACCAGATCAGCTTCTCTTCCGGGAAATGGGTGATGAATTTGTGTTCCTTGTTGCTCGGCCAGGCAATGTCCTTCTGGCCGGCAGCCAGCGGCATGCCCACCGAGTGCAGGCAGGGCACGAACTCGCCATTGCTGCCGAGGATGTCCAGCACCTTGCGGCCGATGCGGGTCATGATGCGCATGCTCGTCACGACATACGGTGAATCGGTCAATTCGACCCCGATGTGCGCGATGTGCGAACCCAGCGGTCCCATGCTGAACGGGATCACGTACATGGTGCGGCCGCGCATGCAACCGTCGTACAGCTTGCGCATGGTCGCCTTCATCTCTTCCGGCGGCATCCAGTTGTTGTTGGGACCGGCGTCGTCCTTGTTTTTGCTGCAGACGAAGGTGCGGTCTTCCATCCGCGCCACATCATCGGGATCCGAACGGGCGAGGAAGCAACCCGGGCGTTTTTCCTGGTTCAGGCGGATCAGCGTGCCCGCCGCGACCATTTCATTGCACAGACGGTCGTATTCTTCCTGCGAGCCGTCGCACCAGACAATGCGCTCGGGTTTGGTCAGTTGCGCAACTTCGGCAACCCAGGCCAGCAGTTTTGCATGGGTGACATAAGAGGGACTGCCCATCGCAGGCATCACTTGCGCCTTGGTCGCCGGCTGATTCATCAAGGACTCCTCGTGCGGAACACGTTGATTTTTATGAAAAAATAAAGGCAAAGCGAAATGGGGGGATTCCGCTCTGCCGGATCGCCCGGATTTTACATCAAATTGTCAAAAACCGGGTCAGGTGGCGGCGCGGCGGCGGCCCCTGCCGAAGAGCAGGATGGCGATTCCGGTGGCAAGCAGAAACGGCACCGCGCCGTAGTTCATGATCTCCCAGCCACGGGCCGAAAACAGCCAGCCGGACGAAGCCGAACTGACGGCCATGGTGATGAAAATGGCCATGTCGTTGGCGCCCTGCACCTTGGCTTTTTCCGCCGGGGTATGGGTTTCGGTCAGCAGCGTGGTGCCGCCCAGATACATGAAATTCCAGCCGACGCCGATCAGCACCAGCGCCAGCCAGAAATGAATGACTTCGACACCGGACAGCGCAATGGCGACGCAGGCCAGGCTCAACAGCACACCGGTGAACAGGATGTTGTGCACGCCAAAACGCTTGATCAGAGAACCGGTGACGAAGGACGGCGCGAACATCGCGATGACATGCCACTGGATGACAAAGGCCGCATCACTGAAGGGGTGCGCACAGGATTTCATCGCCAGTGGCGTTGCAGTCATCAGCAGGTTCATGACGCCGTAACCGACCATGCCTGACATCACGGCGACCAGAAACGCCGGCTGGCGGGCGATTTCACGCAGGGGCCGCCCCTGGTCTTTCTGCTCGGCCGCGGTCAGCCGCGGAATGTTCATCAGGCGTTGCAGCACCAGTGCAATCACGCAAAAACCGATCAGCGCGAGATAGCTGCCGAGGAATTCCGCAGGCAGCAGATCCTTGGTCCATTTGCTGGTTTGCGGCCCCAGCACGCCGCCGACCAGGCCACCGGCCATCACCAGTGAAATCGCCTTGCTTTTGAAATCGGGGCTGGCCACGTCGGCGGCGGCGAAACGGTAATACTGGCCCGAGGCATTGTAGATGCCCATCACCAGCGTACCCGCGCACAACATCCAGAAGCCGTGGCTGTACACCGCGTAACCGCAGATCAGCGCGCCGAGGATGCCGATCAGCGTGCCGATGGTGAAACCGTTGATGCGCCCCACCCTGCGCATCAGATGGGACACCGGCAGCGTCGTCAGCGCCGCGCCGATCACATAAAAAGTGACCGGCAGCGTTGCCAATGATTTGTCGGCGGCGAGTGCATAACCAGCCAGACCGTTGATCGCGATCAGGATCGTGTTGTTGGTGAACAGCAGCGCCTGCGCCGCGCACAACAGCGCGACATTTTTCTTTTCGGCGGTCAAGGTCGTTCCCGGCCCGGGAAATGGGTCAGCGTTTCTGGAACTGGGTTTTCCCGAACATCACTTCACGCGCCTTGTCGTCGACCGGATTGCTGTTCGATTCGCCCGCCAGCACCTGCAGCGCACGCTGCACCGCGGGACGGGAATTGATGGCATCAAACCAGCGCCTGGCATGGGGATACTCGTTCATGTCGATGCCGCGGCTTTCGGCGCCGCGCATCCACGGGAAAATCGCCATGTCGGCAATGCTGTACTCGTCACAGGCCACGAACTTCGACTGCGCCAGCTGCTTGTCCAGCACATGGGTCAGCCGGTTGGCTTCGTTGGTATAACGCTCGATCGCGTATTCAATCCTGTCCTTGGCGTAGCGGCGGAAGTGATTGGCCTGCCCGAACATCGGACCGACGCCGCCCATCTGCCACATCAGCCACTGCATGCAGCTCCAGCGCCGGCCGATGTCCTCAGGCAGGAATTTCCCTGATTTCGAGGCCAGATAAAGCAGGATCGCCCCAGACTCCATCAGGGAAAGCGGTTTTCCGCCGGGACCGTCGGGATCGATCATTGCGGGAATGCGGTTGTTCGGACTGATTTTCAGGAATTCGGGCTTGAACTGCTCGCCGGTGCGGATATTCACGCCGTGCACCCGGTACGGCAGCCCGGTCTCCTCAAGCATGATGTGGATCTTGTGGCCGTTGGGTGTTGCCCAGCTGTAGAGCTCGATCATGGGATCTCCGTTCTGGCTGCATCAGGTCGACGAAGCGCGGAGTATAGCTCAGGCACCGGCGCGCTTCCGCTGCGGACTTTCCTGTTAACCTTCTGGCCTTCACGATCATGATCATCCGCAATTTCCTGCTTCCGCCGGGCACCCTGCCCGATGCCCGCGCACTGCTCGCCGCACGTGCGCTGCGTGCGTTTGGCGACGGCTTTGTCAGTCTGCTGCTGCCCTATTACCTGACCCTGCTCGGATACGGTGCCTGGGAAATCGGACTGCTGGTCACCGCGACACTGCTGGGTTCCGGCCTGATGACACTCGGCATCGGTTTCATCGCTCACCGCCATTCCGCCCGTCACCTGTTGCTGCTGGCCAGCGTGCTGATGGCCGTGACCGGCCTGGCCGTTCCTGTGCTGACGGAATTCTGGCCGCTGTTCGTGGTCGCGGTCGTCGGCACGCTGAATCCTGCCGCCAGCGACGTGACCCTGTTTTCCCCGCTTGAACAGACCCTGCTGACCCGTGCGGCTCCGGCAACATCGCGCACCGCCTTGTTTGCGCGCTACAGCCTGATCGGGGCGCTTGTCGCCGCCATCGGCGCCCAGGCTGCGGGCTTGCCCGATCTCTACGCGCCGGAGGGCGGCGCGGCTCTGCTGCCTGCGATTCAGGCCATGTTCCTGCTGTATGCCCTGCTGGGTACGGCCAGTTTCCTGCTCTACCTGCGCCTGTCACCTGCACTGGAATCCAGGAATCACGAACAACCGGTACCCCTCGGCAAATCCCGCCGCATTGTCTACACGCTGGCGGGGCTGTTCAGCATCGACGCCTTCGCCGGCGGTTTTGCCGTGCAGTCGCTGCTGGCGCTGTGGCTGTTCCAGAAATTCGAACTTTCAGTGGCAGCGGCCGGCACCATCTTTTTCTGGACCGGGCTGCTGACCGCGTTCTCCCACCTGGCCGCAGCCAAGGTCGCCGCGCGTTTCGGCCTGATCAACACGATGGTCTACACCCATCTCCCGGCCAACCTGTTCCTGATCCTGGTGCCGTTCATGCCGACGCTGGAACTGGCGCTGCTGTTCCTGTTCCTGCGCAGCGCGCTGTCGTCGATGGATGTGCCGGCTCGCAGCTCGTACGTGATGGCCGTGGTGTCTCCGGGAGAACGCCCCGCCGCCGCCAGCCTGACCGCGGTGCCGCGCAGCCTTGCCAGCGCCCTGAGTCCCTCGCTCGCCGGCGCGCTGCTGGCGATGAGCACTTTTGGCTGGCCGCTGGTGATCTGCGGTGGCCTGAAAATCGTCTACGACCTGGCGCTGCTGAAAATGTTCAGTGCGGTGAAGCCGCCGGAAGAGTCGGAACGCTAAGATCCGCCAGCACGGGCATCACATTCCGCATTTCTCCGGCCAGCAGCGCCCCCAGTGCAGCCGCATCCTGGAAGCCGGGTTCGTAACCCAGCGCGGAAACGGTTTCTCGCAACGACTCCGCAGACAGCGTTTTTGCCAATGCCCGCCGGAGCTGCATGCCCTCGACAGCCGGCATCTCCGGCGATGAAAACAGGCCATGCCAGCCGGCGGCGATCACGCCATGCACACCCGCCTCGTAAAACGTCGGTACCTGCCGCAGCACCGGATGGCGGGCGGGAGACGCAATGGCAAGGATCCGCACGCGGCCGCCCACTGCATAGGGCAATGTTGCCGGCAAAGGCACCAGCACGGCAGGAACCTGCCCGGAGAGCAATCCGCGCAATGCCCCATTGCCTCCGTTGTAAGCCACGGCCACAAGTCCCTGCCGATAAGCGGGCTGCATGCCGGTCAGTACCCGGATACCGGCGCTGCGCTCGCCGGCAACACCGATCTGCAGCGGCATGGGCTGCGTCTTCGCCATCAGTTGCCTGATGCCTGCGGCCTCATCGGCCCGGACCACCAGCACCACCGGAATCCGCGCCACCAGGGCCAGCGGCTCCAGCCGGTCCAGCGCGTCCAGTGCCGCGCCTGCTGCCAGTCCGCTGCCGCTGAACAGCACAGCCTTGCGGCGCGGCAGCAATCGCGCCGCTGCCGCACCACCTTCGCGCGAATTGCGTTCCACGGCTACCGGCACGGCGAGGCCGGCGGCCAGCGAGTGCCGCAGATGTTCGATCAGCGCATCCGTGGTCGACGGCGTGACCTGGTTCTGCATCGCCCGCAATGCGCGGCTCATCACCACGGTGCCGGCGATATCGACGGCACCGGTGGCGGGATATGGATTTAACAGGGTCAGCGTCTGCGCCGTTTGGCCGAAGGCGGGAGCCCAGCACATGCCTGCGATCAATGCCGCGCCGAGGCGGGTATTTTTCATTCCATGACCTGCCCTTCCGGCGGCGGCCCCCAGCGCAGCCAGACCCGCAGGCGGCGGAATCCGTCGCCATCGAGACTGTCGTGCGTCACCACCACATGCACCGGCCAGCGCTGCCTCTCGAGGCGTATGTTCAGCACGGTCAACAGTGTTCCCGCCGTGCTGCTGCCGAGGATGCGTCCGGATTGCCGGCTGCCGTCGCGGCGGCCGATTTCCAGTTGCTCCCGGTTGCGGAACTGCAGGCGGGTGATCGCACGGGAACCGCGCCGCAGGGCCTGCCGCCAGATGCCATGCACGGCACTCGCCAGCACACCGACCATCAGCATGACGAGCACCCACAGTGGCAGCGGCATGAACAGCAGCAAGCCACCGATTCCCGCATGAACAAGTGCCAGAATGGCGGCCAGCCGGTATGCCGGCTGCAGGATGACCGGCGGAAAGTGAACCTTGTCCATGCATGGCATTGCAACGGATTCACCGGAAGAATGCAAAGCCCTTCGATTTGATTCATAACATATTGTTTTTAATGTATTTTTTTGAATTCAACGGCAGAAACGGTATCATGCGGCTCATTCCATGATCTTCGCCTCTCCATGACACTGCCGTGACCGCCGTTACCCTGCCCCAATACGCCCTGCTGCGCTTCAGCGGTGCCGATGCGCAGTCCTTCCTGCATGGCCAACTCACCTGCGACGTGCAGGCCCTGAAAAGCGGCCGCAGCAGCTACGGCGGATACTGCACACCCAAAGGCCGCCTGCTCGCGACCTTCCTGCTGTCGGCGGATGACACCGGCTACACGATGCTGCTGCCTGCCGCACTCGCAGAAGCCATGCGCAAAAGGCTGTCGATGTACATCCTGCGCGCGAAGGTCAAAGCCGAAATCACTGACGATGCGCTGGCCGGAGTTTCCGGTGAGGGAGCGGCCGCCGACATCACGAATCTCGGCGGCGCAATGCCGGCCTCTCCGCACACGGTGGTCGACACCGCCGCGGCTGTCCGCACGATAAAACTGCCGTATGACCGCTACCTGCTGGTGCTGCCGCGCGCGAGTGCCGGAGGTATCGCAGCAGCCGGGTCCGGCCACTGGGAACGCCTCGACATCGCTGCCGGCATACCGTTCATCGTGCCGGCGACGCAGGAGCAGTTCGTGCCGCAGATGGTCAATCTCGACCTGATCGGCGCACTGAGTTACAGCAAGGGTTGTTATCCCGGCCAGGAAATCGTCGCCCGCACCCATTACCTCGGAAAACTCAAGCAAAGGATGTTCCGCGCGAAACTGGACGCTCCGGCCGCAGCGGGCGACAAGCTGTACTGCGTGGAACTCGGCGACCAGGCGGCAGGAATGATTGTCACTGCCGCAGCGGCCGGCACCGGACACGAAGTGCTCGCGGTATTGCAGACCGCCTATGCCCATTCATCCCGATACCACCTGGGCAGCCTGCAGGGGCCGCAACTGGACCTGCTGGATTTGCCTTACGCAGTCACCTGAAACGGCGAACACACATGACCTGGTCCTATTACATCTACTATCGTGTTGAACCCTCACAGGCCGCCGCCTGCGGCAACGCCGTCAGGACGCTGCTGGAAGCGGTGCATAAGCGCACCGGCATTCGCGGACGCGTGCTGAAGAAACGCAACGAACCGCTGCTGTGGATGGAAATCTACGAAAACGTCGCCGACGAGGCGAAATTCGAATGGGAACTGGCTGAAGCCGTGGCCGCAGCACAAATCCAGCCGCTGCTGCAGCCGGGCAGCAGCCGGCACACCGAATGTTTTGCGGAATAAGGCATGTGCCTGATCCTCTTCAGTTTCCGCGCCCATCGCCATTTCCCGCTGGTGGTCGCCGCAAACCGTGACGAACATTTCAGCCGTCCGGCAGCGGCTGCCACCTTCTGGGACGACCATCCCGCGGTTTACGCCGGCCGTGACCTGGAACAGGGCGGTACCTGGATGGGTATCAACACCAACGGCCGCTTTGCCGCAGTCACCAACTACCGGCAGGGACGCCCCGGTGCGGCGGCGCCCCGTTCGCGCGGCGCCCTGGTCGGGAATTTCCTGACCGGTGACAGCGCCGCTTCCGCATACATGGCGGGCATCGACGGCAGCCAATACAACCCCTACAGTCTGATCGCCGGAGATATTGAAGCCCTGTATTTCCACTCCAACCGCGGCAGCGGCGTAGTGCCTGTGGCAACCGGCGTGCACGGTCTGAGCAACCACCTTCTGGACACCCCCTGGCCCAAGGTGACTGCGGGCATTGCTGCGCTGGCCGCCACCCGGAACAGTGATGATCCGGATGCAATCGGCAATGCGCTGTTCGCCCTGCTTTCCGAACAGACACCGGCACGGGAAGCGCAACTGCCGGATACCGGCATTGATCGCCAGCGTGAACGCGAACTCTCGCCTCCCTTCATTCTCGGCGACCTGTACGGCACGAGGACATCCACGCTGCTGCTGGTACATGCCTCGGGGGACGTTTTTGTCCACGAAAAACGTTATGGTCCTGGAGGACGTCCCCAGGGCGAGGACGCCCGCGCCTTCCGGCTCGAAAACGCTGCCCGCACTGTCACCAGCTGAGTCTCATCAGCCGGTGGGGAATACCGGCCTCCATGAACTCCCCGCCCTGCACGACAAAACCCTGCTGTGCGTAAAACCCGATTGCATGGGTCTGCGCGTGCAATTGCAACGACCGCAGACCCTGCAGCCGCGCCTGGCCGATCAGGTATTCCAGTATTGCACTGCCTGCCCCCCGGCCCCGCTGCCCGCGCAGTACCGCCATGCGGCCGACACGGCCGTCGGGCAGCAGCCTGCCGGTTCCCACCGGCAGGCCGTGGTGGTCATGGGCCAGCGCATGCAGTGACAGTGCATCGGCTTCATCCCACTCCAGTTCTTCCGGAACATGCTGCTCGACAATAAAAACTGCACGCCGCAGTTCCTGCAGCACCGCCCTGTCAGCGGACCATGAGGCGGTGCGAACCGTGAATCCCGAAGATTTGCGCATGTCACTGATTATAATGAGCCCCCATGAAACCCGTCTGGGATGAAGCCGCTGCGCGGCGCTGCGATTCAGCGCTTGCCCTGCGCGCCTACACTTCGCGCCTGATCGGCAGCGACCCGGCGCTGGTGCTGCATGGCGGCGGCAACACCTCGCTGAAGCTGGACGGCACGCTGTATGTAAAGGGGACGGGGTCCAACCTCGCGGAAGTGCGCGAAGAGGATTTCACCGCGCTGGATCTGGCTGCGCTGCGTGCCCTGCTCGCGGATGACAAGCTGCCCGATGCTGAACTGATGCGCCGCGTCGATGCCTGCAAGCGGGTGTCCAGCGCGCCCAAACCATCGATCGAAACCCTGCTCCATGCAGCGCTGCCCCGCACTTTTGTCGAACACGCCCATGCCGATGCTGTCCTGGCCGTGGTCAATGTGGCCCGGGGTGCAGAGGCCTGCGCCGCCGCCTTCGGCGATTGTGCGCCGGTGGTGCCTTACCGTCATTCCGGCGCCGCGCTGGCGCGCGCCTGCAAATCGGTCCTCGAACGCGAAGCCACCGCCAACACCATCGGCCTGATACTGGCGTTCCATGGCGTGGTGGCTTTCGGCGACACGGCACGCGACTCCCACAACAATCTGCAGCTTCTGGTCGGCATGGCCGAGCGATATCTGCAACAACATGCCGTTACAGCAATACCGCCTGTTCCGCGGAATCCTGATCTTGCAGCGGCAGAGCAATTGCGGATCGCAACATCGACCATTGCCGGTTATCCGCTTGCCATGACGGTGGCCTGCACGCGCGAAACCCTCGCCTTCGCGCAGCGGCCGGATCTCGCCGCGGTTTCACAACAGGGCCCTCCGACGCCGCAGCACGCGATTTTCACCAAGCGGGTGCCGCTGATCGACGGTGATGTGGCCGCCTATGCCGACCGTTACCGCAATTATCTGGAGCGTACGCTGGGCGCGGCGGCCGCGGGCCGCATCGACGCTGCACCGCGGATCGCGCTGGACCCCCGTTTCGGACTTTGCGCTTTTGGCGTCAACGCGCACTACGCCGCGATTGCCGCCGAAATCTACCTGCACGACATCGACATCATCACCCGCGCCTCCACCCACGGCAGCTACCGCGCTGCGGGGGAACAGGACATTGCGCGCGCCGAGCTCGAATACGGCGGCTTTGAATTGCGGGTACGCCAACAGATGAAGCACTGACATCAGTCCGTACAAGGCCTGCAAAATGACTGCATTCCATACCCTGCGCTGGGTCGATGATTCCCTCGAATTGCTCGACCAGAGGCTGCTTCCGGCACGGCTCGAATATCCGCGTTTCACCAACGCGGAAGCCGTGGCCGGCGCCATCCGTGACCTGGTGGTCCGGGGGGCCCCGGCGATCGGCTGCGCTGCAGCCTACGGAATTGCGGTCGAAGCACGGCGGCTGCGCGGACAGTCCACAGGGCAGTTCGATGCCGGCCTGAAACAGGCATTTGACGTCCTGGGCGCAAGCCGGCCGACCGCCGTCAACCTGCAATGGGCGCTGGACCGGATGCGCAGGCAGCTTGACGGCAGCGCCGGCCTGGACAACAGCGCCCGCGCCAATGTCCTGCTGATCGCCGCACGCACCATCGCGGACGAAGACGTCCGCATCAACCGTGCAATGGGCACGCACGGCGCCGCGCTGCTGCCGGATGTCTGCTGCGTGATGACACATTGCAATGCCGGCGCGCTGGCCACTGCCGGACACGGCACAGCCCTGGGCATCATCCGTTCTGCCACAAGCGCCGGCAAGAAAATAGAAGTCATTGTCAACGAAACACGCCCCTTCCTGCAGGGCGCGCGCCTGACCGCCTGGGAACTGCAGCAGGACGGAATTCCGGTGACACTGATTGCTGACAGCGCGGCTGGCCACCTGATGGGACAGCGCAGCATAGACGCGGTCATCGTCGGCGCAGACCGCGTTGCCGCCAACGGGGATGTCGCCAACAAGATCGGCACGTACATGATGGCGGTGCTGGCAAGGCGCCACGGCATTCCGTTTTACGTGGCCTGCCCGTTATCGACGATCGACCCCGATACGCCCGATGGCCGTGCAATCCCGATCGAGGAACGCAGCACCGGGGAGGTCGCCGGTTACGGCGGCATGCGCTGGGCACCGCAGGACATCCGCATCTGCAATCCGGTTTTCGATGTCACGCCGGCGGAACTGGTCACCGCACTGATCACAGAGAGGGGGGTACTCGACTCCCCCTCTCCCGCGGGCATTCGTGAACTGCTCGGCCGCTGAAAAGGCGGCAGTCCGGATGCTCAGATGGTCAGGCCGCCGCTGACCTCGATCACCGCGCCGTTGATGTAGCTCGCTTCGTCGGAAGCGAGGAAAGCGAAGGTGTTGGCGATTTCCTCGGGCTGGCCGAGCCTGCCCATCGGCACTTTTTCTTCCAGTGCCCGCAGCACCCTGTCAGGCATGGATTTGAGGATGTCGGTTGCGATGAATCCGGGGCAGATGGCGTTGGCGCGGATGCCCTTGCGCCCCAGTTCACGCGCCCAGGTTTTCATCATGCCGATCACGCCGAATTTGCTGGCGGCATAGTTGGTCTGGCCAAAATTCCCATAAAGCCCGACGATCGACGAGGCGTTGAGAATCACGCCCGACTGCTGCTCAAGCATCCTGTCGACGACCGCCTTGGTGCAGTTGAAAACACCCTTGAGATTGATGTCGAGAACACGGTCGAACTGCTCTTCGCTCATGTTTTTGAGCTGGGCATCCATGACGATGCCGGCATTGTTGACCAGGCAATCCACCCGTCCCCATTGGTCAAGCGTGGTCTTGACCATCGCTTGCAGCGACTTGAGGTCCCTCACATCAGCCACGCAACCAATGGCTTCGGCACCGGCCTCCTTGCACAGTGTGACGGTCTGGTCGATCCACTCCGGCGTGAGGTCGCAGACCACGACCCTGGCACCCTCGCGGGCAAACTTCACGGCGGTTGCCTGGCCTATGCCCCTGCCTGCACCGGTGATGATGGCTACCTTGTCTTTGAGTCGCATGCGTCGCCTTTAAGGGTTAGCTGCCTGTTACGGCAGTTTGCGGCGCACAATTTAGCCCAATTTGGCGCAACGCACAATGATTGCGCACGACTAGATTATCTATCTGTTTTTAAAAGATTTTTATATATTCAGGGTAATGATTTCAGATTTGCAGATGCTGCATGATGCATTGCATGCAAATGGATGGAATTATATAACTATTTGATTATATTGATATTTTTACAGGTGTTCCTACGGAAACCCGGTCAAACAGATCCATGACATCCCGGTTACGCATGCGGATGCAGCCGATTGAACCCGGCACCCCCATCGGCACCGAATCCGGGCTGCCGTGGATGTAGATATAGCGCCGCATGGTATCGACCTCACCCAGCCGGTTGTGGCCGATCTCGCAGCCGGACAGCCAGAGAATGCGGGTCAGCATCCAGTCCCGGCCGGGAAAAGCGGCACCCAGTTCCGGCGTGTAGATTTCACCGGTGGGACGGCGGCCGACAAAAACCGTGTTTTCCGGCTGGTTCGCGCCGATCTTGGCGCGGATGATGTGGCGGCCCAGCGGCGTGCAGAAACTGCCCCTGAGCTGCCCGGTGCCCTTCAATGCGCTGGAAATGGCATAACTTTGCAGCAGACTGTCCCGGTCTTCGTACAGTTCCAGGCGCTGCGTCCCGATGCGAATGGCGATTTTCAATTTTTGCCGCGCCGCCGGGCGAAAAAATCCTGCAGCAGGGCCACGGACTCATCGGCCAGCAGGCCGCCGCTGACAGCGGTGTGATGATTCAGCTGCGGTTGTGCAAACAGGTCGATTGCGCTGCCGCAGGCGCCGGTCTTGGGATCGCGCGCGCCGTAGATCACCCGCCGGATGCGCGCATGCATGATCGCGCCCGAACACATCACGCAGGGCTCCAACGTCACGTAGAGATCGCAGTCGGCGAGCCGGTAATTGCCCAGCGTCCTTCCGGCATCACGCATGGCCATGATTTCGGCATGGGCCGTCGGATCGTTCCCGGCGATGGGCTGATTGCAGCCGCGGCCGACAATTGCACCATCCCGGACCACCACCGCGCCTACCGGCACTTCGTCAGTGGCGGCGGCCCTTGCTGCCAGCATCAAGGCTTCCTGCATGAAAACGGAATCGTCCATGCGCGGTCATGTCGTGCGCAGGACGCGCTCGTAGAGTTCCGGTTTGAAGCCGACCAGACGCTGTTTGCCGATATCAAGCACCGGCCGCTTGATCATCGACGGCTGCGCCAGCATCAATGCAATGGCCTTGCGCTCGGTGATGTCCTGTTTGTCCGCATCGGACAGCTTGCGGAAGGTGGTGCCGGCACGGTTCAACAGTGTTTCCCAACCCAGTTCATCGCACCAGCGCTGCAGAAGCAGGTCGCCAATGCCCGCAGTCTTGTAATCGTGAAAGGAATATTCGATTTTCCGGTCATCGAGCCAGGCGCGTGCCTTCTTCACCGTATCGCAATTGCGGATGCCGTACAGCGTATTGGCCATTTCAGGCTCCTCTGCCGGAATGCCTCACTCCCACTCGATCGTGGCAGGCGGCTTGCCGGAAATGTCGTAAACCACGCGGTTGATGCCGCGCACCTCGTTGATGATGCGGTTCGACACCTTCGCCAGAAGGCTGTACGGCAGCTCCGCCCAGTGGGCGGTCATGAAGTCCGTGGTTTGCACCGCGCGCAGAGCCACCACATACTCATAAGTGCGCCCGTCACCCATGACGCCCACCGATTTTACCGGCAGGAATACGGCAAAGGCCTGCGCTGTTTTGTCATACCAGCCGGAGGCACGCAGTTCGTCGATGAAGATTGCATCGGCTTCGCGCAGGAGGTCGGCGTACTGCGCCTTGACCTCGCCAAGGATGCGCACGCCGAGCCCCGGGCCCGGGAACGGGTGCCGGAACACCATGTCACGCGGCAGCCCCAGCGCCAGGCCGAGGTCACGCACCTCATCCTTGAACAGTTCGCGCAGCGGTTCCAGCAGCTTCAGGTGCAGGGTGTCCGGCAGGCCGCCGACATTGTGATGCGACTTGATGGTGTGGGCTTTTTTGGTCTTGGCGCCGGCCGACTCGATGACATCCGGATAGATCGTGCCCTGGGCCAGCCATTTGGCCTTGGGCAGTTTTGCCGATTCAGCCTGGAAAACCTCGATGAATTCGCGGCCGATGATTTTGCGCTTCTGTTCGGGGTCGGTGACACCGGCCAGGTGGCCCATGAACTGGTCACGGGCATTGACGTGAATCACCTTGACGCCCAGGTTCTGCGCAAAGGTTGCCATGACCTGCTCGGCTTCATTGAGCCGCAGCAGGCCGTTGTCGACGAAGACGCAGGTCAGCTGTTTGCCGATTGCGCGGTGTATCAACGCGGCCGCCACGGACGAGTCGACGCCGCCCGAAAGACCGAGAATGACTTCCTCGCCGCCGACCTCCCGCCGGATGCGCGCGACCGCCTCCTCGACATAATTGGGCATGCTCCAGTCGCCTTTGAGGCCGCAGATGCCCAGCACAAAACGTTCGATCAGCGCCCTGCCCTGCGGCGTGTGCGTGACTTCGGGGTGGAACTGCACGGCATAGAACCTGCGCGCTTCGTCGGCCATGCCGGCGATCGGACAGGTCTCGTTGCTGGCCATCAGCCTGAATCCTGGCGGCAGGTCGATCACCTTGTCGCCGTGGCTCATCCACACATCGAGCATGCCGTGGCCATCGGATGTGCTGCGGTCCTGGATGTCTTTCAGCAATGCGGTATGGCCGCGCGCACGTACTTCGGCATAACCGAATTCGCGCACCTTGCCCATTTCCACCTTGCCGCCCAGCTGCTCGGCCATGGTCTGCATGCCGTAGCAGATGCCCAGCACCGGCACGCCCAGTTCATACACCAGCGCAGGAGCGCGCGGAGTGCTGTCTTCCCATACCGAAGCCGGGCCGCCGGAGAGGATCACGCCGTCGGGTTTGAATTCGCGTATGAAGGCGTCAGTGACATCGTGCGGGTGGAGTTCGCAGTAGACGTGAAGTTCGCGCACCCGGCGCGCAATCAACTGGGTGTATTGCGAGCCGAAATCGAGGATCAGGATTTTTTCGTGATGCACGGATGGGGCCGTTACGTCGGGTTTTCAGGTGGCTGCGCCGTCGGCGCTGGAAGCAGGTTACTCAACGCGGTAATTCGGCGCTTCCTTGACGATCTGCACATCATGGACGTGCGATTCGCGCACTCCAGCCGTGGTGATCTCGACAAACTCCGCATCGCGCCTGACGGCATCAATGCTGCCGCAGCCCATGTAACCCATGCTCGCCCGCAATCCACCCATCAGCTGGTGGATCAGCGGCGCCACGCCGCCCTTGTACGGAACCCGGCCCTCAACGCCCTCGGGCACCAGTTTTTCCGTGTCGAGTTCGTCATGCTCCTGGAAATAACGGTCTGCGGAGCCCTGCTGCATCGCGCCCAGCGATCCCATGCCACGGTAGGACTTGTACGAACGACCCTGGAAAAGCTCGATTTCCCCGGGAGACTCCTCGGTCCCGGCGAACAGGCTGCCGACCATCACCGAATGCGCGCCGGCGGCGATCGCTTTCGCGATGTCGCCGGAATAACGGATGCCGCCGTCGGCAATCAGCGGCACATCGGTTTTCTGCAGTGCCTTCGCCACATTGGCCACCGCGGTGATCTGCGGCACGCCGATGCCCGCGACGATGCGGGTGGTGCAGATCGATCCGGGACCGATGCCGACCTTGACGCCATCCGCACCGTGGTCGGCGAGAGCCTTGGCCGCCGCCGCGGTGGCGATGTTGCCGCCGATGACCTGGAGTCTCGGATACGTGCGTTTGAGCCAGCGCACGCGCTTGAGCACGCCTTCCGAATGGCCGTGCGCAGTGTCGACGATGATGACATCAACGCCGGCCTCCACCAGCGCTTCGGCACGTTCCTCGGTGCCTTCGCCGACGCCGACCGCCGCGCCCACGCGCAGGCGTCCCAGCTTGTCCTTGCAGGCATTGGGATGTTCGGAGGACTTCAGGATGTCCTTGACGGTGACCAGCCCGCGCAGCTCGAAATTCTTGTTGACGACGAGCACGCGCTCCAGCCGGTGCTTGTGCATCAGGACCCGCGCCTCTTCGCGACTGCTCCCCTCGCGCACGGTGATCAGTTTCTCCCGGGGGGTCATGATGTTCCTGACCGGCTGGTTGAGCTTGCGCTCGAAACGCAGATCGCGATTGGTGACGATGCCGACGACCTTGCCGTCGGCCGCAACCACCGGCAGTCCGGAGATGCGGTATTGCTGGGTCAGCGCCAGCACGTCTTTCACGGTCATGTCCTGGGTGATCGTGATCGGATCCTTGACAATGCCGCTCTCGAAACGCTTGACCTTGGTGACTTCCG
>JAHCAG010000007.1 GCA_019635015.1 Burkholderiales bacterium
ACGATCTCGGTCCAGTACATCCACACCAGGGACACCAGCGTGACGCCCCACATCAGCATGAAGATCGTGCTGTTGACGCCGGTGATGTCGACCAGCGCGCCGAACATGATCGGCAGCAGGAAGCCGCCCATGCCGCCGGCCAGACCGACGATTCCGGAGACGACGCCGATGTTGTGCGAATACTCGTCGGAGATGTATTTGAAGACCGAAGCCTTTCCCACCGCCCAGGCCACGCCCATCACGAACATCAGCGCAGTGAACACCCAGACATTGAGGCCGATGTGGAAGGACATGTCACCCTTCGCGGTGCGGATTACCAGGTCGGTCTGCGGGTAGGACAGGAAAAACAGGCAGACCCAGGAGATCAGCATCACCCACCAGGTCACCGGGTGCGCGCCGAAACGGTCCGACAGCCAGCCGCCGATCGCGCGCAGCACGCCCCCTGGCAGGGAAAAGCAGGCGGCGAGCAGCGCCGCGGCGCGGATGTCGAAGCCGTATTCGGTGATGTAGTACTTGGTCATCCACAGCGACAGGGCGACGTAGCCGCCGAAGACGATGGAGTAGTACTGGCACAGCTTCCAGACGTTGGGGTCCTTCAGCACGCCGAGCTGCTCCCTCATGGTCACGGATTTCGGCACCACGTGGGATTCGTCGTGGTGCGACAGGAACCAGAAGGCCAGCGCGGTCACCAGCATCGCCGCCGCATAGACCTTGGGCACCATCGTCCAGCCGTAGGCGACGACCAGCGCCGGCGCGACGAACTTGGTCACCGCGGCCCCGGAATTGCCGGCGCCGAACACGCCCATCGCCATGCCCTGGCGGCTCTTGTCGAACCAGCGGGCGACGTAGGCGATGCCGACCGAGAAGGAGCCGCCGGCAAGTCCGACGAACAGCCCGAGCACCAGAAAATGCCAGTACTGCGTGGCCTCGCCGATCAGCCAGATCGGCACCACGGTGCACAGCATCAGGATGAAAAACACGATGCGTCCGCCGTACTTGTCGGTCCACATGCCCAGCGGCAGGCGGATCAGCGAACCGGTCAGCACCGGCATGGCGGCGAGCAGGCCAAACTCGGTTTCGTTGAGGCCCAGAGTTTTCTTGATCGGGATGCCGATGACGGCAAACATCATCCACACCATGAAACACACGGTGAATGCCAGCGTGCTGCCGCCGAGTACCGACCACTGCTGCGTTGTCCGGGATGTCATTGCCGCGCCCTTTCCATGTGCTTGCATGGACAGTAGCGGGCCAAGCCAGGCTGCGATATTCGCCGGAAGGCGGTCGTCGCAAGGCCAAGCGCACTAGGCGCCTGCCTGGTTCACTAGTACAAAAGAACTAGTGCCCCTCAGGATACTGCGGCAACCTCGAGGATTGACTATAAGTAATTGTTTTTATTGATATTTTTTTGATACGCCGTGTTCAACGGCGTACACTGCGGCCTGCACGCGGCTGCGCAGCCCGAGCTTGCGCAGGATGTTCTGCACATGGATCTTGACCGTGCTTTCGGCGAGATCGAATTCGCGGGCAATCGCCTTGTTGCTTTCGCCGCGGGCGAGCGCGACAAGAATTTCGCGCTCGCGCGGACTGAGCTGCTCATGATCCTCGCGCGGCGGGGCTGAGGCGCCACGCTTCAGGCCCGCCACCAGCTTTCCGGTCATTTCCGGCGAAATCACGGAATCCCCCGCCGCGGCCCTGCGGATGGCGTCGACAAAATAATCGGCATCGATGTTCTTCAGCAGGTAGCCCGCTGCCCCGGCCTGCAGCGTGCCGAGCAGGTCTTCCGCATCCTCCGACACGGTCAGCATCAGCACCCGGGTGTCCGGCAGTTCCTCGGACAGCGTTTTCACCACATCGCGCCCGCCCGCGCCGGGCATGTGCAGGTCAAGCAGCACGACGTCCGGGCTGAGCTGCCTTGCCTGCTGCACGCCGTCGAGCCCGTCCGCCGCCTCGCCGACGACTTCGATGTCGGGCTGGCGTGCCAGCAGCGCGCGGATGCCGCTGCGGAACAGCTGGTGGTCATCGACCAGCAGCACGCGCAACCGGCCGCTCATGCCGGTACCCCGTGCGGCCGCCCCGCCGCATGCGCCGCGGCCTGCACCACGGGCAGGGTCAGGGTCACCGTGGTGCCGCCGCCATCACCCGAACGGACCTCAATGCGGCCGCCGATGCGCTGCGCCCTCTCCTGCATGATGCGCAGTCCGATATGCCCGTCGGAAGCCGATGCTGCAGCGGCAACATCGAAACCGTGCCCGTCATCGTGGATGGTGAAGCGGTAATCGGCGTCACGCCGCACCGCGAGCGATACCCTGCCGGCGCCGGCATGTTTGCGCACGTTGGAGAGCGCCTCCTGCAGGATGTGCAGCACCTGCAGTTGGGTTTCCGCCTGCAGCGGCACCCCTGTTCCGTCGTCCTCGAAGACAGTCAGCAGTCCCGACTGCTGCCCGAAGCGCTCGAGCATGTGGCGCAGGGCGCTGCCGATGTCCTCCTCCTGCTTTACCCGGACGCGGAAATGCGTCAGCAGCTCCCGTACATCGTCATAACTTTCCTGCACGCCTTCGCGGATGCGGCCCAGCACTTCCCCGATCTCACCGCGGGCATTGCGCCGCAGGGAATCCTCGAGCATCTGCACCTGCAGGTTGAGAAAGGCCAGTGACTGCGCGATCGAATCGTGGAGTTCCCTGGCCAGCAGGCTGCGCTCTTCGTAGACCGCAAGTTCGCGGTCCCGCGAAGCCAGACGCCGGTTTTCGATCGCGACGCCGAGATGCTGGCCGAGCGCCTCCAGCATCTGACGGTCCTCGGCGGTGATCCGCTGCGGGGCACTGAAATACAGGTTGAACACGCCCAGCAACTCGCCTTTCAGGCGGATCGGGAAAATGGCAACCACACGGTAGCCCGCCCGGCGACAGTCGATGGCGATCTCTGGCGCAATCTCGTCCAGCGAGTCGACCTCGCTGCGCGCACGCTGCGCTGCCACACCGCAGAGGCACTCGCCCATGTCAATGCAACGCTCCTCCGACGCAAATTCCTCGGAAAGCCCCTCATGCGCATAAAGATGCAGGCGCCGGGTTTCGGCGTCGAACAGCCGCACGGCGCCGCCGGTGGCGCCATGGAGCACCATCAGCCGGCGCAGGAAGCCGCGGCACAGTTCCTCGGTCACTGCAGGCTCGTTGAGCAGCTGCGCAACACCATAGAGTTCTGCGAGTTCGCGGTTGCGGTCTGCCAGATCGCGGGTTTTTTCCGCGACCCGCTCCTCCAGCGTGGCATAAATGTCCTGCAGGCGGCTCGCCATGCGGTTAAAACCTTCGGCCAGTTCGCCGAACTCGTCGCGCGTCTCGACCGGCAGCCGGACTTCGAAATCCCCTGCGGTCATCCGCTGCATGCCGCCCGCCAGACCCTCCACCGGCCGCACCACCAGCAGGAACATCAGCTGGATAAGCGCCACAGTCCCGACCAGCGCCAGCAGGATCAGCCCGAACTGCATGTAGCGCAGGATCGAGATGTTACGGGCGTTGTGCATCTCGGCCAGCCGCACGACCTGGTCGATCCGCTCCACGAATGACTCGACGGCGACACGCAGTTCCGGCATCAGCTGCGTCCGCTGCAGGGCATCGCCACCGGCAATCCGCAACACCAGCGGCTTGAAAGCCTGCTGCCATTGCTGCTCGACACCCACCAGTTCGGCGAGTATTTCACCATCCCTGGGCAGCACCAGCGGGCGCACCGGATCCCCGGCCTTCAGGCCGGCGAGCACCTCCTCGAAACGCCGCAACTCCACCGCCAGTTCGCTGCTGACGCCGGAATCCCTTCCCTGCGGATCCTGCGCCAGCAGGTAGGCGATGCGGTACGAGCGCATGCGCTCGCTGCCCATGTCATTGATGACCGCCGCACCACCCTCCAGCTTCCAGGATTCGTAGAGCGTGAAGCCGACAGCCGTCAGCGCCACCGAGAAAAAGGCGATCGCCATCCAGAACAGCTTGACGCTCAGTTTCGGTCTGGGCAGGGTGACTGGCAAATGCAGCTCCATGGTCGGCGATTCCCGTGCGGCCGCACCATGTTAACGCTTGTCCTCGTCGTCATCCATCAGGATGCGGTGCGCAGGCCCCTCCATGTCATCAAACTGCCCGCTCTTCAGCGCCCACCAGAAGACGGCGCCGATGGCGAACACCAGCACCACGCTCAGCGGGATCAGCAGGTAGAGGATGTCCATTTCGGTGCCGTCCTATTTTTCCGGCGCCGCTAGCCGCAGCGCATTCAGCACCACCAGCAGCGAGCTCGCCGACATGCCGGCCGCCGCAATGAGCGGTGTCACCAGGCCGGCCATCGCCAACGGCAGGGCCACTGCATTGTAGGCCATGGTCCAGCCCAGGTTCTGTCGAATCACCCGCAGCGTACGGCGCGCTTCCCGCACGGTTTCGGCCAGCACGTCGAGCCTGTCGCCGAGCAGGATGATGTCGGCGCTGACCTGGGCAAGTTCGGTGCCGCTCCCCGGCGCGATCGACACCTGCGCCCGGGCCAGCACCGGAGCATCATTGACGCCGTCGCCAACCATCGCCACCACCGCGCCACGGGCCTGCAGTTTTTCCACATAGGCCAGCTTGTCCGCCGGCGCCGCCCCTCCGGCGTAATCCGTGATGCCGAGTTCGAACGCGGTGTGCGCAACACGCTGCCTGCGGTCGCCGGAAAGCAGCGAAACCCGGACGCCGCCGGCCACAAGATCGCGGACCAGTGCTGCCGCATCATGTCGCACCACGTCGTCGAGAAGGAACAATGCGATCCAGCCCTTGTCATCTCCGAGCGCGACCACGGCGATGGCATCGGGCACACATTCCAGGTCGGACGGCAGCGCCTGCCCGTGCAGGGCTGCCACGTAATCAGGGCTGCCGATGCGCAGCAGGCGGCCGCCCACGGAGCCTTCGATGCCCTGACCGGTGACGGCGCCCACGCCGCTGGCCACCGGATGCACGCCGTTGGCCGCCGCCACCAGTGCGCGGCCCACCGGATGCTCGGACCAGGATTCGAGTGCCGCGGCGAGCGCGAGGCAGCGCTCCGGCGACTCCGTGGCCAGCGTCCTGACTCCGGCTAGCGCCATGCGGCCGCTGGTCAGCGTGCCCGTCTTGTCGAACACGAAATGGGTGGCGCGCGCCAGTGTCTCCAGCGCGGTACCGCGGGTTACCAGCACTCCCGCGCGGTAGGCCGAACCGGTCGCCGCGGTCAGCGCGGCGGGAGTGGCCAGCGACAGCGCGCAGGGACAGGTCACCACCAGCATCGCCACCGCGACCCACAGTGCCTGCTGCGGATCGATCTGCCACCAGACCGCGAAAGTCGCCAGCGTCAGCAGCAGCAGCACGGCCACGAACCAGCGCGCGACATGATCGGCGAGCTGCGCGATGCGCGGCTTCTCGGTCTGCGCGCGATCCATCAGGCGCACGATGCCGGCCAGCACGGTGTCCTCGCCGATGCGCGTGACCCGCATTGTCACCACGCCGTCAAGATTCATCGCCCCGCCGGTCAGCGGATCGCCGGGACGCTTGGCGACCGGCCGCGATTCTCCGGTCAGCAGAGACTCGTCCGCCTTGCTCCTGCCCTCGACGACAATGCCGTCGGCCGGAATCGCCTCGCCCGGACGCACGCGCAGAAGATCACCCGGACGCAGCGCCGCGGCAACAACCCGCTCGGCGGAGCCGTCTCCCAGGATGCGTTCGGCGGTGGCCGGCACCAGGCGCACCAGGCGCTCCTGCGTCCTCACCGCCTTCGCCCGCGCCTCCATTTCGAGAAAACGCGCGCCGAGCAGCAGGAACACGAACATCGATACCGAGTCGAAATAGACGTCTCCGGAAGCCGTCCATGTCGCGTAGACGCTGGCCACGAAGGCGATCACGATGCCCAGCGTGACCGGCACGTCCATGCCGACGCGCCCCCGGCGCAGGTCACGCCAGGCACCGTCGTAAAAGGGGATGGCTGACCACAGGGCCACCGGCAGTGTCAGAACAAAGCTGGCGAGGCGCATCAACTGCTCGATGTCCGGAGTCATCGCACCCTTGGCGATGTACACCGGGACGGCATACATCATCACCTGCATCATGCTGAAGCCGGCAATGAACAGGCGCCACAGCAGGACGCCGCGCTCGCGGCGCAATCTCTCCTCCGCCCGTCCCGCATCGTAAGGATGAGCCGAATAGCCAAGCCCGGCGACCGCGCCGAGGATCGCGCTGAGTGCAGTGACGCGGGAATCCCAGCGCACCCGGGCACGTCGCGTCGCATAGTTCAGCGACACCGCAGAGACGCCGGCAAGGCGCGCGATGCTCTGCTCGATCAGCCAGACGCAGGCCGCGCAGGTCACGCCGTCGATCAGCAGGGACGCCTCTTTTTCATGCTCACCGGCATCCCTGACGAAGTTGCGCTGCACCTCCGGCATGTCGTACACGCCCAGTTCAGCGGGAATCGCTGCCGCGCCCTGCGCTGAGGGTGCCATGGCCGTGCGGTTGCGGTAATAGGCGCCAAGGCCGTTGTCGATGATGGTCTGCGCGACGGCCTGGCAGCCGCGGCAGCAGGTGCTGCGCCCGGCGCCTTCCACGCGCACCGGGAACACCGCATCACCGACGGGCAATCCGCAATGGAAACACCCCGCGGCGGAGTCCGGCGCGGGGTGATTTCCGGGAAACGGCGATGTTGCCGTCATGTCCCGCCCATCAGAACTTCATCCCGATGCCCAGTCCCAGCACCAGCGGGTTGATCTTGAAATGGGCCGCATGGGCGCCGGTCGCAGTCAGTGTGACGTCGGTATCGATCCATATTTTCTTCAGGTCGATATTGAGGAAAAAAGTCTTGTTGAGCGGGATGTCGGCTCCCAGCTGCAATGCGCCGCCCCAGCTGCTTTTGTCAACGGTGGCCGCACCGGCAAGAAGGTTGATGTCATAGAAGCGCGTGTAGTTTATGCCTGCGCCGACATAGGGACGGAACGACGGGCTGTCCGGCGCAAAATGATACTGCAGTGTCAGCGTCGGCGGCAGCAGGGCCACGGAACCGATGTTCGTGCCCGCTGAAGTGATCCCGTGCTTTTTCGTGGCGAGGATCAGTTCGAGTCCGAGGTTGCGCGTCACGAAATAGGTGAAATCGAGCTCCAGCGTGGTTTCCGTGCTGGCGTTCAGGTTCAGTGCCGATGAACTGGCGTCCGGATTGATGTTGATCACGCGTGCGCGCGCCAGCCAGTCTCCCTGTGCGGCCTGTGCCGCGCCCGCCATCATGCCGATCGCCAGCAAGGCTGGCAGCCATGACCATCGTTTCATCTGCTTCTCCCGGTTGTGGATCGTTTGCGAAGTGAACATGCGGATTGATCCTAAGGGGGCCGCTCGCAGCACATGTTGACCCACATCAAATACCCTGCACGCCGGCAGGGTTGTCCTTTTAAAATGACGTCCATGATCCCCTGGCTAGAGAGCAGTGACCCCTTCCCGCCGCTGAAACTGGCGTTGCGCGAGCCCAACGGTTTGCTGGCGGCCGGCGGAACACTGGATGCCGACAGGCTGCTCAGCGCTTACCGCAGCGGCATATTCCCCTGGTACGGCGAGGGTCAGCCTGTGTTGTGGTGGAGTCCGGACCCGCGCATGGTGCTGTTTCCGGCGGAGTTCCGCCTGCCGCGCTCGCTGGCGAAGCGGCTGCGCCGCCGCGACTATGAAATCCGCATCGACACCGCCTTCGAAACAGTGATGCGCGCCTGTGCTGCCCCGCGCGGCGATGGCGCCGGCACGTGGATCACCGCGGACATGATCGGCGCATACTGCACCCTGCACCGTATGGGGCATGCACACTCGATCGAAACCTGGATTGACGGAGAACTTGCCGGCGGGCTGTACGGCATCGCGCTGGGCCGGATGTTCTACGGGGAGTCCATGTTCACCCGGGTTGCGGACGCCTCCAAGATCGCGCTGGTCAGCCTGGTGCACCGGCTCGAAAACCGGCGGTTCGGCATGATCGACTGCCAGATGAACACCGCGCACCTTGCGCGTTTCGGCGCGCGTGAAATCCCGCGGGACGAATTTTCGCGGCGCCTTGCCGAATTGGTAGACTATGCTGCTCCGGCTGATGTCTGGCGCACTGACGAAGCACCGACGAACTGAGTCCGCATCCGTGACCTATCTTTCCGAATTTCCGCTCTCGGTACTGCAGTTCTATGCAACGGCACCGTATCCGTGCAGCTATCTGCCGGAACGCATGGCACGCTCGCAGGTCGCCACACCCAGCCACCTGATAGATGGTCCGGTCTACAGTGAACTGGTGCGCGCCGGTTTTCGCCGCAGCGGCGCATTCACCTACCGTCCCCATTGCGATCACTGCCGCGCCTGTGTGCCGGTGCGGGTGAATGTCGAGGACTTCCGGGAAAACCGCAGCCAGCGCCGCGCGTGGAAACGCCATGGCTGCCTCGAATCACGGATGCTGGATCTGAAATACCATCCCGAGCACTATGCGCTGTACCTGCGCTACCAGGCTAGGCGCCATGCCGGCGGCGGCATGGATCAGGACAGCCGCGAGCAATACCGGCATTTCCTGCTGCAGAGCAATGTCGATTCCCGTCTGGTCGAATTCCGCGAACACGGAGCACTGCGCATGGTCAGCATCCTCGACCAGTTGCAGGACGGGATTTCCTCGGTGTACACCTTTTTCGATCCCGAGGTGGCCGGCGCCAGCTTCGGCACCTACAACATCCTGTGGCAGGTCGATCTGTGCCGCCGGCTCGACCTGCCCTACCTCTATCTGGGCTACTGGATCGAACAGAGCCGGAAGATGGCCTACAAGATACAGTTCCAGCCGATGGAAGGCCTGGTCGACGGCCGCTGGCAGGCGCTGGCCGGCTGAACGACGCCGGGCCGGCACAAGCCGGTACAATGCCGGCATGTATACCCTGCTCCGCCCCCTGCTGTTCACGCTGGACGCCGAGTCCGCGCACCACCTGACCCTGGAATCGCTGCGCCTTGCCGGCGGAATGGCGCGCTTCTGCACGCCGCGTGCCGCCGCAGCACCGCGAACCGTCATGGGACTCGAATTTCCGAATCCGGTGGGACTGGCTGCCGGCCTCGACAAGAATGGCGACTACATCGACGCCCTTGCCGGACTCGGCTTCGGTTTCATCGAAATCGGCACGGTGACGCCGCGCCCGCAGCCCGGCAATCCGCGGCCGCGGATGTTCCGCCTGCCCGCGGCGCGCGCGGTCATCAACCGCATGGGCTTCAACAACAACGGCGTCGACGCGCTCGTTGCCAACGTCAGGCGCGCGCGTTTCCGCGGCATCCTCGGCATCAACATCGGCAAGAATTTCGACACGCCGATCGAGCGCGCCGCCGACGATTACCTGGCCTGCCTGCGCAAGGTTTACGCACACGCCAGCTACGTCACCGTCAACATCTCCTCGCCGAACACAAAAAACCTGAGACAGCTGCAGCAGGGCGACGAGCTGGGACAATTGCTGTCGGCGCTGCGCGAAGAACGCGGAAAACTGGCCGACATCCACGGCAGGCGCGTTCCGCTGGCGCTGAAAATCGCGCCCGACCTTGATCCGTCGCAGATCACGGCCATCGCCGGACTGCTGGTCACCCACGGCATCGACGCGGTCATCGCCACCAACACGACCGTGTTACGCGAGGCGGTCGCACACCTGCCCCACGGCGGCGAGACCGGGGGGCTCAGCGGCGCCCCCCTCACCGCACAGGCACAGAAAGTAACAGGGCAGCTTGCCGCGGCGCTCGGTGGCGCGGTGCCGGTGATCGGGGTTGGCGGCATCATGACCGGCAGCGACGCCGCGGCACGGGTCCACGCCGGCGCCAGCCTGGTCCAGCTCTACACCGGCCTGATCTATGCGGGACCCGCGCTTGTCGCGCAATGCGCCGGCGCCATTGGGGAGATGGAATCATGCTGATCGGCGTGCCGCGGGAAATCAAGGACCACGAATACCGTGTCGGCGCAACGCCGGATGGCGTGCATGCCCTCGTTGCCGCAGGTCATGCCGTGCGGGTCGAACGGGAAGCCGGAGTGCGCGTCGGGTTTTCGGATGATGACTATCTCGCCGCCGGCGCAACCATTGCCGCAAAGGCAGATGAGATCTATGCCGCGGAGCTGGTCATCAAGGTCAAGGAAATCCAGCGCAGCGAGTTTCCTCTCTTGCGGCGCGGACAGATCATCTATGGTTACCACCATTTTGCGCCGGACCGGAAACTTCTGGATGCCATGCTGGCTGCCGGCGTGGCCAGCATGGCCTATGAAACCATCACCGATGATGCGGGACGGCTTCCGTTGCTGACGCCGATGTCGCAGATCGCCGGCCGGCTCGCGCCGCAAGCCGGTGCCTGGGCGCTGCAGATGGCCAACGGCGGCAGCGGCGTGCTTCCCGGCGGCGTCCCGGGCGTGCTTCCCGCCAATGTGCTGATCATCGGCGGCGGCACTGTCGGCGAAAACGCGGCGCGCATCGCGATCGGCATGGGCGCCAGCGTCACACTGCTTGACCGCAGTGCCGCCCGTCTGGCGGAACTCGAAGCGGTTTTCGGCAGCCGCCTGAAAGGCGCGATTTCATCCCCCCGGATGCTGCGCACCCTGCTGCCGGACCAGGACCTAGTCATCGGCGCAGTGCTGCTGCCCGGTGCACTTGCGCCGCGGCTCGTTTTCCGGGACGACCTGAAGCGCATGCGTCCGGGCTCGGTGATTGTCGATGTCGCAATCGACCAGGGCGGCATCTGCGAAACTTCGCGCCCGACCTCGCACAGCAGGCCTCTTTATATCGAGGAAAACATTGTCCACTACTGCGTGCCGAACATGCCGTCAGCTGTAGCGCGCACGGCGACGCTGGCGCTCACACAGGCGACGCTGCCCCACGCCCTGGCAATCGCCGGCCACGGATTGCGTGAGGCCGTGCTCCGGGACCGGCACCTTGCAGCGGGATTGCAGACCTGTGCCGGGCATGTCACACATGCCGGCCTCGCCCGCGATACCGGGCTGCCGTACGTCGCGGCAACCGACGCCCTCCCGTGAGCAGCACGGTCGACGCCATTGACGCGCTGTTGCCGCAGACCCAGTGCCGGCAATGCGGTTACGGCGGGTGCCGGCCTTATGCGGAGGCCGTCGCCGCCGGCACGGCTGCGATCAACCGCTGTCCGCCCGGGGGCGCGGAGGTTATTGCCGAGCTGGCCGCATTGCTGGACACCGCCATGCTGCCGCTGGACGACTCGCTCGGCGCACCGGGATTGCCGGCGACCGCGGTCATCGATGAGGCACGGTGCATCGGCTGCACGTTGTGCATTGTCGCCTGCCCGGTGGATGCGATCGTCGGCGCGCGGCGCCTGATGCACACGGTGATCACCGCCGACTGCAGCGGCTGCGCGCTGTGCCTGCCGCCATGTCCGGTGGACTGCATCACCCTGCAGCCCACCGGCGCGGCACGTGATCGCAGTGCACAGCGCAGGGATGCAGTCCGCCTGCGCGAAAAATATCTGGCCCGGTTGCGCCGCCTCTCCGTCAGAAAAACACGGCAGCGCAGGACCGGACCCGGCGGGGATGCTTCGCAGGTCATGTCGCAAAAACGCGAAACGCTGGATCGCGCACTCACCCGCGCGCGGGCACGTCTCGCCGGCAAACTTGCCGGGCGTTGAATCGCGAAAGCAATTGCTCAGCGGCCGAAAAGGCCGCGCAACAGCTGCCCCGGATCGATCCCTATGCCGCTGCCGCCTTTCGGCGGCTGCGCGGGCGGCGCAGGCTGCTGCTCCGCCAGGCCGCGCGCACCGCCGGCAGGCAGGGGCTTGGCGGCACGCATCGGCCCGGCACCGGCCGCCACGCGGCGGATGTCCAGTTCCCGCCCGGCCGGCAGCGTGGCGAGCGCCGGCGTCAGCGCGGCGCCCAGCTGCTCCAGGCGCTCTCCCGGCAGCGGGTGGGTCTTGAACAGCAGCGCCAGCGAGCCGTCGGCAGCACCCCGCGCGGCCAGTTTGTGCAGCACATCGACAAGGCCGAAGGGGTTGTAACCGGCCCGCGCCGCGAGCACCACGCCGATGGCATCCGCCTCGTACTCCGCGCTCTTGTCAAGGCCGCGCGCAAAAACCTCGGCGCCGGTGCCGATCATGTTGTTGACCAGCGCCGAACGGTTGTCACGCTGCGCGAGCTGCGCACCGGCAGACAGCGCGGCGCTCTTCTGCATGACCGTGACATGATGCCGGCGCACGACATGGGCGATCTCGTGGGCCAGCACTCCGGCAAGCTGCGCCTCGTTATCGAGAATTTCATAAAGGCCGCGGGTCAGCATCACGTAGCCCCCAGGCGCGGCAAAGGCATTGATCGACGGTGTGTCTATCACCGCAAAACGCCAGGGCAGATCAGGACGTTCCCCCTGCACGGCAACCCAGCGCCCCACGCGATTGACGTAGGCCTGCAGCGCCGCATCATTGACCAGTGGCGCGGCGCCCAGCATGCGGCCGGCAATTTCGCGCCCCATGGTCTGCTCTTCCTGCTCGCTGACGCCGGCGACGGCGGTTACGGCGTCGCGGCCGATGCTGAACAGGCGGTTGAGATCAATGTTCTGCGCCTTGACGGGAGCCACGGCGCCCAGCATTCCGGCCAGCGCGATTGCACCTAGCCTGCGCGAGGATTTCACTGGCTGCCTCCCGGATCAGCTCCGGCAGCAGCGGCAGGCTGCGCCAGGTAATCGATGCGGGTTGCACTCAATCCTGCGCCGCCGGCATGCGCCTCGGCCTGTTCGCGGCTGGCGGCGAAGCCGTCCAGCGCCTCCAGCTGGCCGCCGTCGAACTGCGCCTGCTTGAGATCCTCCTCGTCCAGACCGCGGATGCCGAGGGTTGCGGTGACATTGACCTTCTGCCGCGGCGCAAACACCCGTCCCAGCACGGATCCCGCACCAGCCCCCTCGCCGGCACTGCCTGCGGGCGCGCCGAAACGCACATTGAAAGAGTAGAGCCATCCGGTCGCAGTCGCGGTCTTGACCTGCACCCAGGCGCCCTGACGGGCAAGCGCCTCTCCGGAAACACCCCTGGCAAAATTGGCGACCACGGCAGAATCAGTACGGGGTTCGGCGCGCACCACGCTGTCGCGCTCCACGGTCACCGGCTCGGCAGCCGCAAGCGTCGCGAATGCCGCCAGCAACACTGCCGCCACCCGTCTGCACACCGTTTTTGCCCTCCGCTGCCGCATGCGGATCTCCCGTGGTTTGACAGGCCATTATAATCACGCCCACACGATCACGCCCACACGTTCAGACCATGCCTGCCACCCCTTGAATCCCGCCAAGCGCCAGACCATTTTCGGGCGTTTCCGCGCCGCCAATCCCGAGCCGCGGGGCGAGCTGGAATATGCCTCGGCCTTCGAACTGCTGGTCGCGGTAATCCTGTCCGCGCAGGCCACCGACAAAAGCGTGAACCTGGCCACGCGCAAACTCTACCGGAAGGCCAACACCCCGCGAACCCTGCAGAAACTGGGCGTACCCGGTCTCGAGCAATACATCAAGAGCATCGGCCTTTACCGCACCAAGGCCAGAAACATCATCGCCACCTGCGGCATCCTGCTGGAAAAACACGGCGGGGAAGTGCCGCGGGACCGCGAGGCGCTGGAGGCCCTGCCGGGTGTCGGCCGCAAAACCGCGAATGTCGTGCTCAACATCGCCTTCGGCGAACCGACGATCGCCGTCGATACCCACATTTTCCGCATCGCCAACCGTACCGGACTGGCACCGGGCAAGGATCCCCTGGCCGTCGAACACAAACTGCTGAAGGTGACGCCGGAGGAATTCCGCCTGCATGCGCATCACTGGCTGATCCTGCACGGCCGCTACGTCTGCACCGCACGCAGCCCGCGCTGCCCGGAATGCCTGATCCGCGACCTTTGCGAATTCCGCGGCAAAACCGGGACAGCCGGCACGTAAAAAAACCGCGCATGCCTTGCCGGCAGCGCGGTTCTTCCCGCCAGGTCGCTGCGGTCAGTATTTGACGGTCAGGCCCTGCTGGCGCGAATAGAACGCTGCCAGATCCTCGATGTCGCGCTTGGACAGGCCGGCCGCCAGCGGCGCCATGATGGCGTTCTTGCGCTCACCCGACTTGTATTCGGACAGCGCTTTCACCAGATAGTCGTAGTGCTGCCCGGCTAACCGCGGAAAATCCGCCACAGCGCTGTTGCCGTCCGGTCCGTGGCAGGCGGCGCAGCTTTTCGACTTTTCCTTGCCCGCCGCCGGATTGGCGGCCTGCGCGCTGGCGCCGGCAAACACGGCGGCAATGCCGGCGATCCAGACCATTTTTTTGATGCTCATCATCACGCCCTTCATTTCGAAGCCGCCTGCACCGCGGGTGCCGCATAGTAGGCCGCGACGTCAGCCATGTCCTGCTCGGAAAGGCCCGCGGCAATGGCGCGCATCGACGGGTGCGTGCGGTCGCCGTTCTTGTAGGCCTGCAGCGCCTTGACGATGTAGGCGGCGTGCTGGCCGCCCAGCTTGGGCACGTTGTAGGTCGCGGGAAACGCGGTCTTGTAACCGGGAATGCCGTGGCAGCCGATGCACATCGAAACTTTATCCCTGCTGACGGCCGGATTGGCGTCTGCTGCCGCGACCAGGGCGGGTGACAGTGCGGTCAGTCCCAGACAGAGACTGATGGCGGGTATCCGATTCATGAAGGCACTCTTTCCTGTTTTGGACACATTGCAGGGCTCAGATTATAGCCCAAAAGATTTGCTGATTGCCCAGCAAAATTAGCTGATTGCCGAGTCATGGCTCCATGTCTGATAATCAGTGCAGTCGCATCGGGAAACCCATTGAAGTTTTCATTCCTCACTGCGCACGAACTGCGAGCGTTCGCGCCAAGGCTTTTTCCGTTCCTGCAATGGTGGCCGATGGTCGACCGCCGGACCCTGCGCGCCGACGCGCTGGCCGGCCTGACCGGCGCGGCAGTCGTGCTGCCGCAGGGCGTCGCCTTCGCGACCATCGCCGGCCTGCCGCCGGAATACGGACTTTACGCAGCGATGGTTCCGGCGGTCATCGCCGCCCTGTGGGGTTCGAGCTGGCATCTCGTTTCAGGCCCCACGACCGCAATTTCGATCGTCATCTACTCGACGATGAGCGGAATCGCCGTGCCCGGCACCCCGGAATACATCCGCCTGGTGCTTATGATGACTTTCCTCACCGGCATCTTCCAGCTGGCGATGGGACTGGCCCGCATGGGCACGCTGGTCAATTTCATCTCCCACACCGTCGTGCTCGGATTCACCGCCGGCGCCGGCCTGCTGATCATGAGCACGCAGTTGCCGCACTTCCTCGGCATTCCGATGCCCCGCGGCATTTCCTTCGCCGAAACCCTGCAAATGACCGTGGCAGGTCTCGACCAGATCAACTGGTACGTGGCATCGGTCGGCATGCTCACCCTGCTTGTCGGCGTGTTCGTGCGGCGGCGCTACAGGCGCCTGCCCTACATGATTGTGGCCATGATCGCCGGCACCCTGTACACCGCTGCGCTGGGGTTGATTCCGCAGCTGGACGCACGCGGCCAGATCGAGACCGTCAAGGCACTGTCCGGGATTTTCCCGCAGTTTTCCGCACCCGATTTTTCGCTCGAAGCCCTGCGCAAGACCGCATCCATTGCCGTCGCCATCACCCTGCTCGGCCTTACCGAGGCGGTGTCGATTGCCCGCGCCATCGCCGTGCGTTCCGAACAGCGCATCGACGGCAACCAGGAATTCATCGGCCAGGGCCTGTCCAACATTGCCGGCAGCTTCTTTTCCGCCTACGCCTCCAGCGGGTCGTTCAACCGCAGCGGCGTCAACTACGAGGCCGGGGCGCGCACACCGCTGGCCGCAGTAATGTCCTCGGCGTTCCTGCTGCTGATCGTGCTGCTGGTCGCGCCACTGGTGCAGTTCCTGCCGGTGCCGACGATGGCCGGCATCCTGTTCCTGGTCGCCTGGGGTCTGATCGATATCGCGCAGATCCGCAACATCATCCGCACCAGCCTGCCGGAAAGCATCGTCCTTGGCGTCACGCTGCTGGCCACGCTGTTCGTGCAGCTCGAATTCGCCATCTACGCCGGCATCCTGCTGTCGCTGATGCTGTACCTCAAGCGCACCTCGCACCCGGTGATACTCGACGTCAAGCCCGATCCGGAGGAAGGCAGCTACCACTTCTCTGCAGATACCGGGCTCCCCGACTGCCCGCAACTGAAATGCCTGCGCATCAACGGATCGCTGTTTTTCGGCGCCGTGGATCATGCGCAGCAGGTTCTGCTGAAATACGGCGAACACACGCCGCAGAAACACCTGCTGATCGTTGCCAGCGGCATCAACTTTGTCGACATCGCCGGCGCCGAAATGCTCGCCCACGAAGCCAAGCGGCGGCGGCGGATGGGCGGCGGACTGTATTTCTACCGGATCAAGGATGAGGTCATCCACCTGCTCAAGCGCGGCGGCTACATGCGCGACATCGGCGAAGGTCACGTCTTTCCGGTGAAAAAACCGGCGCTGGCCGCCATCTATCCCCGGCTGGATGTGGCAACCTGCCGCGACTGCAAATTGCGCATCTTCCGCGAATGCCGCGACCGTCTGCCGGATGGCTCGCCGCGCAGCGATGCAGCACCGGCTCCAGTGGCGGCCGCGACATGAAGATGAGCCGGCGGATCTTCCCGTTCCTCTGCTGGCTGCCGCTGCGCAGGGAATCCCTGCGCGCGGACGCCGTCGCCGGCGCGACCGTGGCGATGGTGCTGATACCGCAATCCATGGCCTACGCCCAGCTCGCAGGCCTGCCCGCCTACTACGGCCTGTATGCGGCCTTCCTGCCGGTGATCATCGGCGCGATGTGGGGCTCGTCGCACCAGCTTGCCACCGGACCGGTGGCGATGGTTTCGCTGCTGACCGGCTCGGCACTGGCCCAGTTCGCGGCGCCCGGCACCGAGCAGTTCATTGCGCTGGCCATCCTGCTCGCGTTGATGGTCGGGATCATGGAACTGGCGATGGGCCTGTTCCGCATGGGCGCGATAGTCAACTTCCTGTCCCACCCGGTCATTGTCGGCTTCACCAATGCGGCCGCGATCATCATCGCGCTTTCCCAGTTCAACAAGCTGCTGGGCGTGCACAGCGCGCGCTCCGACCGCTTTCTCGCCGATGTCTGGGACGTGCTGCTCCGTCTGGGGGACACCCACCTGCCCACGCTCGCCATGGGGCTGCTTGCGCTGGCGGTGATGCTGCTGGTGCGGCGCTACCGGCCCAGCTGGCCCGGTGTCCTGATGGCGGTTGCACTGACCACGGCACTGAGCTGGGCCATCGGCTTCGAACGCAATGCCGATGCCGGACCCGCCGACTTCCGTGATCCCCAGGTGCGCAATGTCATCGACTCCACGATCGCACTGTCCGCGCGCAGCGCCGTGCTGCGCCAGGAAACGGCGGCAAAGACCGGCGAAATAGATGACCTGGTGGTCAGCAGCGGCTCCGGGCACCCGCGCCTGATCATGCTCAACGCCGATCTCGAATTCCTCAGGCTGGAACTGCGCGCGGTCGAGGCCGAGCAGCGCGTGCGTTTTGCCGAGCTGCGGCGGCTGCGGTTCAACCGTGTCACGGACGGTTCGGGCCATGTCGCCTACCACCTCGCGGGAACCGCGCCGCAGGACGCAGCCACCGACAGCCGGCGCTGGACCATTTCCGCGATTGACGGCACCCGCATCAGAATCAAGGGCGGCGGCGAAGTGGTCGGCAGCGTGCCCGCCGGCATCCCCGACCCGGCGGCGCCGGAGTTCGACTGGGATACGCTGATCAAGCTGCTGCCGACGGCGATGATCATCGCGCTGATCGGCTTCATGGAAGCCATTTCCATCGCCAAGTCGATGGCCACGCGCACCAAGCAGCGCATCGATCCCAACCAGGAACTGGTCGGCCAGGGGCTGGCCAACATCGTCGGCAGCCTGTTCCAGGCCTTTCCGGTCAGTGGATCCTTCTCCCGATCCGCGGTCAATCTTGCCGCCGGCGCGGCGAGCGGCATGTCATCGGTGGTCGCCGGCGCCATTGTCCTCTTCACCCTGCTGCTGTTCACGCCGCTGCTCTACCATATGCCGCAGGCGGCACTTGCGGCGATCATCATGCTGGCCGTATTCAACCTGGTGAATTTCCCCGCGCTGCTGCACGCGTGGAAAGCCCACCGGCATGACGGCATTGCCGCCGTGGTGACTTTTCTCGCCACCCTCAGCTTCGCGCCGCATCTCGAAACCGGCATCCTGATCGGCGCAGCGCTGGCGATCGTGCTCTACCTCTACCGCACCATGCGCCCGCGCGTGGCCGTGCTCGGCCGCCATCCCGACGGCACGCTGCGCGATGCGCAGCTGTTCGGACTGCCCACCAGCGAACGCCTGATCGCCATCCGCTTCGACGGTTCCCTGTTTTTTGCCAACGTGCCCTACTTCGAGGACGTGATCCTGGACCAGGCCGCAAAACACCCCCAGGCGAGTTACATCCTGATCGTCGGCGACGCCATCAACGAACTTGATGCCTCCGGGGAGGAGATGATCCGGCACCTTGCGCGGCGCCTGCAGGACAACGGCGTCACCATGGTATTCAGCGGCCTGAAACGGCAGGTGCTCGGCATCATGGAGAAAACCGGGCTCTATGCATCGATAGGCGCACAGAATTTTTTCCGCACCGAGGACATGGCGCTGGAGGCCATCTCGCAGTGGCTGCATGATCCCGCGTTCGACGAAAAATTCTTTCCCTTGCGGGTGACCGAAGCGGAATCGAAGGCCGCGACAGCGGATAAATGAATGCGGGCATGTGACTGTGCCGCCCGGCCATCCTGCCGCGCCGCGCCTATAATGTCGGCCCACGATCCCGGAACACCACACTCATGGCAAACCGCCTTTCCAAAATCGTCACCCGCACCGGGGATGACGGCAGCACCGGCCTGTCATCCGGCGACCGCATCGGCAAGGACCGCAGGCGCATCGCCGCGATGGGTGATGTCGATGAGCTGAACAGCGCCATCGGTGTGCTTCTCGCCGAGGATTTGCCGCAGGCGGTGCGCGGCGCACTGACGGACATACAGCACGATCTCTTCGATCTCGGCGGCGAACTCAGCCTTCCGGGGCATGCGCTGGTCGGCGAAACGCATCTGCTGCGCATTGATGCCCTGATCGGGAGCTTCAACGATGAATTGCCGCCCTTGCGCGAGTTCGTGCTGCCGGGCGGCACCCGCGCCGCCGCGCTGGCCCACGTGGCACGCACCGTCTGCCGCCGCGCCGAACGCACGCTGGTGGCGCTGGCCGGCGAAGAGCCCGTCGGGCCGCTGCCGGTGCAGTACCTCAACCGCCTGTCCGACCTGCTGTTCGTGCTTGCACGGACCTGCAACCGTGCAGGCGGTAAAGGGGACGTGCTGTGGCAGCAGGGCCGTGATCGCGGCTGAGCGCCGCCCTGCTCAGCGCCTTGCGGCGCGCACCGCATCGAGGTGGGTGCAGACCAGCCGCGCACCGTCCAGCAGGCGCGGCGTCGGACGCTGGATCAGGTCCGGCGCGATGTGGTACGCCGGCATCGCCGACAGCGGCGGCGGCAACGCCGCCCAGCGCGCGGCGTAGGTGCCGGCCGTTTCCGCGGAGCTTCCGCCGAGAGCCACTTCCGGCCGCGCCGCGAGCAGGGCCTCCCGCGAAACTTCGGGAGTCAGCGGCCGCAGGCCTCCGAACACGTTGACACCGCCGCACAGGGCGATGATTTCGCTGATCACGTGCCGCCCGTTGACGGTCATCAGCGGCGCCGGCCAGATTTCATAAAACACGCGCACCGGAGCCCCGGCGCGGCGGCGGGCGCGCAGTTCGGCCAGCCCGCGGGCAATCGCTGCGCTGGCTGAGGCGCCGGTCTCCGGCGTACCGGCCAGAACGGCGAGCGCCTCGATGCTGCGCCCCACCTCCTCCAGTCTGGCGGCATCGGAAACAAACACCGCCAATCCGGCGCGCTCGATCCGCGCAACCGTTTCGGGCGGCGTGCCGCTGCGCCAGGCCAGCACCAGGTCGGGCTTCAGCGCGAGCAGGCGTTCGACGTCGGTATGAATCGCATCGCCCACCACCGGCAGTGCTTTTGCCTCCGGGGGATGGTTGCTGAAGCGTGCAACACCCGCAAGGCGGGCGCCGGCCCCCGCCGCAAATACCAGTTCCGTCAGGTGCGGCGTCAGGGTGACGATGCGCTGCGCGGGTTGTTGCAGGCGAACGACGATGCCGCGGTCATCGGTGACTTCGACCGGTTCGCCCCGCAGGGGCGCCGCAACAACTGAAAATGCAAGGACCCCTGCAGCGCGCACCCGCCATTGCTGGCTCAAGAAACACCGGCCTGCTGCCGTAAGAGCCTTTGCATACCCGCGCGCGCAGGCCGCGGCGGAATCAATAAATTTCATCATAAACAACAGCTTGCGATTATTCGGCCATGGAACCGCCGGCCGGGACCTTCATGAACACACCTGAGACCATCAGCAACGGTCGTTACCGCATCGAGGGCACGCTGGGTCGTGGCGCCCAGGGCACAGTCTACCTCGCCCGCGACACCCGCCTCGAACGCGCAGTTGCGCTGAAATCGGTGGGCAGAGGCCGCGGAGCCGCCGATCGTGCCCACCGCCTGCTGGCTGAAGCGCGCGCACTGGGCCAGTTGAACCACCCGCATCTCGCCACCGTGTTCGACGCCCTCGAACACGACGGCAGCCACTATCTCGTGCTCGAATACGTCGACGGCGAAACCGTTGATGCCTGCCTGCGCCGGCGCGGCGCGCTGGACCGCAATACCGCCGCAGAAATCGCCCTGCAGGTGCTCGACGGGCTGGCACATGCCCACGACAAGAACATCATCCACCGCGACGTCAAACCGTCGAACGTGGTCATCGACCGTTCCGGCAAGGCGCGGCTGATCGATTTCGGCATCGCGGTGGCGGAGGGCACCCGCAATGCGCTCTCCGGCACACCGCAGTATGCAGCCCCGGAGGCACTCGACGATCAGGCCGCGGGCAAGGCGGCGGACGTGTTCTCGCTGTCACTGGTGCTCTACGAAATGCTCACCGGGCATCCCGCGGTCGCCGGTGCCAGCCCCTTCGAAGTCATGCACAAGATCGCCAATCTGCCGATCCCGGCCCCGTCTTCGATCAGGCCCGACATTGACGAAAGGCTGGACGACATCGTGCTGAAAGGCCTGGTCAAGAACCGCGAGGACCGTTACCCCGATGCCCGCGCCATGCACCGCGCGCTGCTGTCCTACCTGCAACCGGACACCGGCGCCCCCGCGGTGACAAACCAGCGGGCGCTGGACTTCGTGCTGATGCGCATGCGCGTCAGGAGCAGTTTCCCGGCACTGTCCCAGACCATCAGCACCATCAACCGGATCGCCGCCAGCGACGACGAGAGCATGCAGACGCTGACGACCGCACTGCTGAAGGATTTTTCACTCACCAACAAGCTCCTGCGGCTGGTCAATTCGTCGACCTACGGCCAGTTCGGCGGCAACATCAGCACGATCTCCCGGGCAGTGATGATCCTCGGCTTCAATACCGTGCGCAACCTCGCGGTGACGCTGATCCTGCTCGAACACCTGCAGAACAGGCATCAGGCAGGAGAGCTGCGCAGCGAAGTGGTGCGTTCGCTGTTCAACGGCATCATGACACGGCGGCTGCTCGGTCCCGCGGGAGGCGGCGATCCCGAAGAGGGGTTCATCTGCGGGGTATTCTTCAACCTCGGCCGGCTGCTCGCGATGTATTACCTCTACGACGAGTGGATCGAGATCGGCAGGCGCATGCATGCCGGCACCAGCGAACATGATGCCGCCTGCGCCGTGCTCGGACTTTCCCTGGAGGAACTCGGCACCGGCGTCGCGCGCAGCTGGAACCTGCCCGAACGCATGGTACGCAGCATGGAACGCATTCCGGCTTCCTTGCCGCAGACGGCGGGACGCGACAACCTGCGCATCGCCGCCAATGTCGGCGACATGCTCTGCCGCATCGCCTCGCATACCGGGCCTGATGAAAAAATGCGGCACCTCGAAGATCTTGTGCGCCGCTGCCGGCCCCGCATGCAGATGACGGCGCGGGACTATGCTTCGGCGGTGGAGGAAGGCGTCGAGAAATTCAACGAAGAGGCCCGCCTGCTGATCAACGATCACTCCCGGGGACCGATGCTGGAAACCATACGCATCTGGTCATCGGGAAGCGCGACGGGTGAAACTCCGGCAACGGCAGACGCAGCGCCGGCGGCGGATCCCGTCGCGACCGCCTTGCCGGCTGCGGCCGACGAAACCGAAGCCTGCACGATCCTCACCTCCGGCATCCAGGACATCACCAGCACGCTGGTCAACGGCTGCAGCCTGAATGATGTGCTGCGCATGGTTCTCGAAACGATGTACCGCGGCATCGGATTCGATCGCGTGCTGCTGGCATTGCGCGAGACCGGCGGCACACGGTTCAGCGGACGTTTCGGTTTCGGCAGCGGAAACGAAGGCGTGGTGAAGGCCTTCTGCTTTGACATGCGCGACCATTCGGATGTCTTCCAATTGGCCGCCGGCAAGTGCGTCGACCTGGCAATCGCCGACAGCACGGTGGAAAACATCCGTGCGCGGATCCCGGAATGGCACCACAGGCTGGTGTGCGCGCGCAGCTTCATCGTGCTGCCGCTGGCCATCGACAAACGCTGTGTCGGACTGCTTTACGGCGACCGCCTGAAGGCCGGCTCGCCGGCAATCGGCACGGTCTCGATGGGATTGCTGAAGACGCTGCGCGACCAGGCCGTGCTGGCCTTCCGCCAGCGCTAGATTTGCTGGCGCGCCTCTTCCATCACCCGCAGCAGCCGGGCGCTGGTCTGGCGCAGCCGCAGGGACAGCATGGTGACCATCTTCACCAGGATCTTCGAGCCCAACCCCGGATGATCGAGAATGATTTTCGCCATGTTGTCGCGCGTCAGCACGGCAAAGACGGTCGGCTGCGAGGCCATGCAGGTCGCGAAACGCGGCTCGCCGTCGATCATCGACATCTCGCCCAGGGTCATGCCCGGGCCGGCGCTGGTCATATGCTGCTGCTCGGCCCGGTGGCTCTTTTTCAGGATGTCCACCTCGCCCTCGACGATCAGCACCATGAAATCGCCCTCGTCGCCCTCGCGGATCAGTATTTCACCGGGCTGTGCGCGATAGACCTCCATGTAGGCGGCCAGTATCGAAATGTCGTCCTCGGAAAACTCAGCGAAAAACTGGGACTTGCCGACCAGCCCGAAAATCTCCCCGGCGATGGCCGCACCGCTCCCCACCCGCTCCAGCTTTGCGAGGTTGCTTTGGTCGGCCAGCGCTCCGGGATCATCGTGGGCCATGATGGCTTCAGCAGTGTTTGAGTGACCTGTTTTGGGACGTCCCGGACTTGCGCTCAGTCGGCCGCGACCGCCTTGAGACGGCGTTTGCGCACGCCATCAGCCAGCGTTTCGAGCAGCGTCCGGCTTTCTTCCCAGCTGATGCAGCCGTCGGTGATGCTCACGCCGTAGGCCAGCGCCTTGCCCGGCACCAGATCCTGCCGTCCGGCCTTGAGGTGGCTTTCCACCATGACACCGAAGATGCGGTCGTCGCCACCGGCAATCTGCCGTGCCACATCCTGCCCGACATCGACCTGCTTCTCCGGCTTCTTGCTGCTGTTGCTGTGGCTGAAATCGACCATGATGCGCGCCGGAATGCCGGCTTCCGCCAGGCCGCGACCGGCCGCATCGACGCTGGCAGCGTCATAGTTCGGCGCCTTGCCGCCGCGCAGGATCAGGTGGCAATCCTCGTTGCCGGTGGTCGATACGATCGCCGAGTGGCCGGCCTTGGTCACCGACAGGAAATGGTGAGGCGCCTGCGCCGCGCGGATGGCGTCGATGGCGATCCTGATATTGCCGTCGGTGCCATTCTTGAACCCGACCGGGCACGACAGGCCGGAAGCCAGCTCGCGGTGGATCTGCGATTCGGTTGTGCGCGCGCCGATCGCCCCCCAGGACACGAGGTCGGCAATGTATTGCGGCGTAATCATGTCTAGGAACTCGCAGCCGACCGGCATGCCGCTTTCGTTCAGTTCCAGCAGCAGTTCACGGGCAATCTTCAGGCCTTCGTTGATGCGGAAGCTGCCGTCAAGATTCGGATCATTGATCAGCCCTTTCCAGCCCACCGTGGTGCGCGGCTTCTCGAAATACACGCGCATCACCACCAGCAGGTCCGCGGCGAGCTTTTTCCTGGCCTCCAGCAGCTTGCCGGCATATTCCTTCGCCGCCTTGACGTCGTGCACCGAACACGGGCCCATGACCACCAGCAGGCGGTCGTCGGCACCATGGAGGATGCGGTGGATGTCCTGGCGCGCCTCGAAAGTGACGTTCGCCGCCTTTTCACTGAGCGGAAATTCCCGCAGCAGATGTGTCGGAGGTGTCAGTTCCTTGATTTCCTTGATCCGCAGATCGTCAGTCTGATGCAGCATTGCAGTCCCAACTTTCCATTAAATTCAATGCATTATAAACGAATACCGGTGCCGGCCTAGACCGTGCCGCCGACCGTCAGGCCGTCGATGCGCAAGGTCGGCTGACCGACACCCACCGGCACGCTCTGGCCTTCCTTGCCGCAGGTTCCGACGCCGGAGTCGAGGCGCATGTCGTTGCCGATCATCGACACCCGCGTCAGCGCATCCGGGCCGTTGCCGATCAGCGTCGCGCCCTTGACCGGATACATGAGTTTGCCGTTTTCGATCATCCAGGCTTCGGAGGCCGAAAACACGAACTTGCCGCTGGTGATGTCGACCTGCCCGCCGCCGAAATTGACCGCATACAGCCCGCGGTCCACCGATGCGATGATCTCTGCGGGATCCCTGTCGCCGTTCAGCATGCAGGTATTGGTCATCCGCGGCATCGGCACATGCGCATACGACTCGCGCCGTCCGTTGCCGGTGGGCGCCACGCCCATCAGTCGGGCATTCATTGCATCCTGCAGGTAACCACGCAGCACGCCGTCCTCGATCAGCACGTTGTGCTGCGTCGGGTTGCCCTCGTCGTCGACATTGAGCGAACCGCGCCGCCGCGCCATCGTGCCGTCATCGACGACCGTCACGCCGGGCGCCGCCACGCGTTCGCCGATGCGTCCGCTGAACGCCGAAGTGCCCTTGCGGTTGAAATCACCCTCGAGCCCGTGTCCGACCGCCTCGTGCAGCAGCACACCGGGCCAGCCCGGCCCCAGCACCACGGTCATCGTCCCTGCGGGTGCCGGCCGCGCCTCGAGGTTGACCAGCGCCTGCTGCACGGCTTTCTGCGCATAGTCGCGCAGCAGCTCCTCGGTGAAATAGCCGTAATCAAAACGGCCGCCGCCGCCGGCGCTGCCCTGCTCGCGGCGGCCGTTGGCCTCGACGATGACCTGCAGTGACAGCCGCACCAGCGGCCGCACGTCGGCAGCCTGTACGCCGTCGCTGCGCGCCACCATCACCACTTCGTATTCGCCGGCAAGCGAGGCCATGACCTGGGTCACCCGCGGATCAAGCCCGCGCGCCATGCGCTCCAGCCGCTCGAGCAGCGCCACCTTCTCCGGCGCGCCGAGGCTTGCCAGCGGATCCTGCGGCGCATAAAGCGCGCGCAGTTCACCCCGGCGGGCGATCGCCGTGCTGCCGGCACCGCCCTGGCGGGCGATTGCCCGCGTCGCCTGCGCCGCAGCCTGCAATGCGCTGAAGCTGATGTCATCGGAATAGGCAAAAGCGGTCTTGTCACCACTGACCGCGCGCACTCCGACGCCCTGGTCGATGTTGAAACTGCCGGATTTGACGATGCCTTCTTCCAGGCTCCAGGACTCGCTGCGCGAGTACTGGAAGTAGAGGTCGGCGTAATCGACGCGGTGCGCCAGCATCTGGCCGAACACGGTCTGCAGCCGCCCCTCGTCCAGCGCATGCGGCGCCAGCAGCACGGCGCTGGCGGTTTCAAAAATGTTGGCGGATTGCATGTTCAGTCAGGCCTATAAAAATATCAATAAAATCAAATACTTATAATCAATCATCCCAGCGTGCGGTGTTGCAGCGCCGGCAGGCTCCGGCGCAGACGCTGTATATGGGTGCGATTCATCCCGGCTACAACCACGCCGGAACCGCGCGGCAGGCGGTCAAGGACCACTCCCCAGGGGTCGACGATCATCGAGTCACCGTGGGTTTCGCGGCCATTGACATGATAACCGCCCTGCGCCGGCGCCAGCACATAGGCCAGGTTCTCGATGGCACGGGCACGGATCAGCGTCTCCCAGTGCGCCTTGCCGGTGGTTTCGGTAAAGGCCGCGGGCACCAGGATCAGGTCGACCTCGCCCATCGCCCGGTAGAGTTCGGGAAAACGCAGGTCATAACAGATCGACAGGCCGATGCGGCCGAAGGGTGAATCGAAGGCCACGACCTTTTTACCATGCTCGATGGTGAGTTCTTCCGAATACTTCTCCCTGCCCATCTCGAAACCGAAAAGGTGGATCTTGTCGTAACGCGCGACACAACTGCCCTGATCGTCGTAGACCAGGCTGGTGTTGAGCACCTTGTCCCTCGAAGAGGCGGCCAGCGGCACCGATCCGCCGACGATCCAGATGCCGTGGCTGCGTGCCGTACGCGCGAGAAATTCCTGGATCGGCCCGCTGCCGAACTCCTCGCGCACCGCAACCTTGTCCGTATCCTTCATGCCCATGATGCCGAAATACTCGGGCAGCGCGACCAGGCGCGCACCCTGCCTGGCGGCGATCTCGATCAGCCGCGCGGCCTCCCGCAGGTTTGCCTCCACCCGCGGCCCCGAAGCCATCTGCACCGCGGCAATCCGCGTTGCGCCGGCATCGGCGCGTTCCGCGCCGCGCGCCCCACCTTTGTCCCGCACCCCGCTCCCCGCTCTCGTGCTCATTTTTCCGCCCTCTTACTCGCTGACCTCAATCCGCAATCCCGTCGCCGCCGGATCCGCGCGCAGTGAAAGCCGCGCGCTGTCCACCGCCAGTGCCACCAGCCAGGCCCGCAGTTCCTCGGCCTGCAGCTGCGCCTCCTGCCGCACTCCATGAACAATGACCATGCGCGATCCCGTCCGCGCCTGATGGGCGGCAACCGACTGCCGGACGGCATCCTGCGCCATCACGGCGGCCGCAGAACGCGGACGATCCCACAGTTCGGGTGCCAGCTGCGCCGCGGCAGCGGCCGTGCAGGACAGCAGCAGCGCGCCACCGGCAAGGCAGTTGAGAAAATTCACTGCGTTTCCTGCGGCGCCGGCTGCGGACGCTCGACCCGGGCCACCAGCGGATCGGACCAGGTCCCGGTGACGTCATATTCGTAGGCGGCAATCTGGTCCAGCGGATCACGCAGCAGCTTCTGCGCGACAAAGGCCGCCAGTCCCGCAAGCGGACCGCCGATCAGCGCGCCGGCCACCGACACCGTGTCCGACAGCTGCGGATTGATCTTCACGCGCAGCGCCTGTGTTTCCCTGGCCAGATCCACCCTGCCCGACATGTTGATGCGCGCGGCGGGGCCGGTAATGCGCAGGTTGTCGGTGCTGGCAATGCCGTTGGTGACCTTGATCGCGCCGACGATCTCGTCAAACGCCAGCCCCTCGCTGAATATGTCGCGGAAATCGAGCGAAATGCGCCGCGGCAGCGACTGCAGGCTGAGTATGCCCAGCAGCTTGCCGATGCCCGGCTCAAGCTTGAGAAACTGCCCCTTGCCGGCATCGAGAACGAAATTGCCGTTGAGCGTCGGGTAATCCAGTTTCTGCGGGCCGCCCGACCAGGCGAGATTGCCCTCGATCTTGGCAATGCCGCGGCGCACACCCTCTGGGTAACCCAAACGGGTCAGCAGCCGCCCGATGTCGTTGACGTCGAGGCGGACATTGGCCTGCATCCGCGGCCGCGTCAGCCAGGACTGCCACAGCCCGTCGATGTTCAACTGGCTCTCCGGCGTGATCAGCAGCAGCTTCTCGATGCGCCAGTCGCGCTGCTGCTGCACCGCCTGCAGTTCGAGTTTGCCCAGCGGCCTTCCGGCGATCAGCAGTTCATCAATCAGCACATCGAGTCCCGGCAGCTCGGGCGCCTTGGTCTCCGCCGCCTTAGAACTCTGCGCGGGAACGGCCGGCACAGCCGGTTCGGCAGCAGGCAGGTTGAGCCGGCGCAGCCGTGCAGTGAGGCGCCCCTTGCCCTGTCCGCGCCAGCCCAGCGCGCCCTCGATGTCAGGGCTGCGGATGTTAGCCTGCAGCACCCCGGACTGCTGTGCCGCCTTGATGCCGACCTCGGAAAATCGCCGCTCGAAAACCCGCAGCTCGTCGATGCGCAGGTCGACCGAGGAGAGTGCAGGCCCGCCATCCCGGGACTCCGTATCGCCGGACAGGGCCAGCCATTCATGGAAATCCAGCGCCCTGATCACGCCGGACACCGCAATGCCCGGCCGCTGCGGCTCGCCGGCGGCACCCTCGCCGAAACGCAGCACGCCGCGCTCGATCCGCGCGTCCCTGCCCTCGCCACGCCGGTGCAGCACCACGCTGGCAATATTCCCCACTGCGGCCGCGATGCGTTCCTCGCGTGGTCCGGTGTAACGCCGCTCGATGCGCAGCGGCACAGCCTCGGCCGCGGTTTTGGTGAAAGGCGCCGGCAGATTCACCGCGAGTCCCTGCAGGCTGGACTCGACGACGAGGTCGACGCGCTTGTTGCGCATGCTGAGCGAACCCCGCCAATCGGTGGCACCGCGGATCTGGCGCAGCCATTCGATGCCGCCCGCACGGCGCGCAGCATCGGCATTGATCCGCCCCTGGAACTGGATGCTGACTGCCGCATCCCGCTGGCTGCCTGCAGTCACGCTCAGCGGGCCGCCGAGAAAAGTGGCGGTGGCTGAAGGCACACGCACACCGTCCTGCGTGAAGTCGAGGCGCCCGTTGACCTGTTCCAGCGGCGGGAACCCGGGCTCCGGCACCAGCTGGTTGTTGATGAACTGGTAGCTGCCACTGACCTTGCTCCTGTCCAGCGATTGTAGGGGTAGTTGCAACTTGAGTCCCAGCCGGCCCTGCCCCTGCGCCTGCATGTCCTCGGTGAATCCGCCGATCATCCCGTTGACCGGACTTTCCGCAATAAACGCCAGGAAATCGGCGGTCGCACCTTCCGCCTCGCCACTGATGTTCAGTTGCTCCTCGTGATGCAGCAGGTCCGGGATCTGCGCCCGCACCCTGGCAAGGCGCACCTTGCCGATATTCGCCTCGCGCGCGTTCATTTCCAGGCGGGCACCGCGGAACAGGAAATCACCCTCGATGCCGGTGATCCGCGGCCAGCCTTCCCCGTAGAACAGGGTGCCGCCGCTGACCTTCGCCGCGACCTCGAACACGCCGTTGCGTTCGTCGGCAAAAGGAAAATGCCTGAGGTCGCCCTTGACGCGGAAACGCACGTCATTGGAACTGCCCGCCGTGAATGCGCGATCCAGCCAGCCGCGCGAACTTTTCGCCACCGTCAGCGGCAGGTACGCAGTCACCCGTTGCGCCACGCCACGGCTCAGATGACCGGTCAGGTCGGCGGTGCCGGGACCGTCCGCCGAAGTCCGGTAAGTGCCGAACAGCGTTCCCGCGAGATCGGCATTGGCGTAGGCAAAATTGCTGAAACGCAGCTCGGTGCCGCCGGTCGTCTGCGACCAGGCCAGCTGTCCGGACAGAGTCTCCAGTTGCAGCCGGTCGCGGAACAGCTGCGGCAGTTCCAGCACCGCCTTCTGGGTCGCCACGTGCAGAGTGCCGCCCTTTTCGGTTCCGTCAATGTTGCCGCTGAATCCGGAGAAGCCTGGCAGCGCACCATGCCGTCGCAGGGACAACTCGTGGAAACGGCCGCGCAGCGCATAGGTGGCGGGCTTCGGCCAGGCGCCATTCCAGCGCAGGGAAACGTCATACAGGGAACCGGCCGGCGAATAGGCCGTCAGCGACCTGCGCAGTTCCGCATCCAGCGGCAGGCGGTCGGCCAGCTGCACCAGGGGCGCCAGCTCCAGCGCATTGGCCTGAAGTTCACCGCGCGTGTGGCCGGGTTCGCCGGCCCCGTTCAGGCGCAGCAAAAAATCCACCGCCGGCAGCACCAGTCCGTCGCCGGTCACAAACGCCAGTTTGCTGGTGGCGATCTCCATGCCGTCACCGCTGCGTTTCCAGGAGAAACGTCCGCCAAGTTCGCGCATGTCGAGTTCGGGCAGGCTGTTGCCCAGCCGCGTCTTGACCTCGCGCAGCTGGGTATCGGCGATGACACCCAGAAGCTCATTGCCGCCGAAAGTCAGCCAGGCCCTCAGTGCCCCCTGGCCCTGAGGAAAATGCACCGGAAAATCGATCCATTGCCGCCACGCCGCGATGTCGACATGGTCGACCTGCACGAATAACTGGCCGTTGAGCACCGATGACAGAGACCGGAAATCCTCGCCCCTCAGGTCGGCACGCAGGTCCAGCGGCGACGCCAGTGCGGCCGGCGGCACCGCGCGCAGGCCGATCCGGTGGCGGTTGCCGCTGTTGACGATGCGCAGCTGGAGCCGCTCCAGTTCAAGGACAGGCGCCGCACGCATGCCGTCATCCCAGATCAGCCGCGCATCATGGATTTCGATATCGCGCTGGGACAGCAGCCAGTCCGAGAAACCGCTGCCGTCACCGGCATCGAGATTCATGGCGATGCCCGCCACCGTGATGCCGCCCCGGCTGTCCCGGCGCACCGTCAATGACGGACTGTGGATGTCCAGCGAATGGAAATTCACCTGCAGACGCGCGGCAGAACGCCACGACAGGGTGGCATCGACGCGCGGCAACTCGAGCGCCGGACGGCCTGCGGCGTCATGCACCACCACCTGCGACAGCGCCAGCTGGGGACGCAATCCGTCCCAGTTGGCGGAAATGCCGCCGATACCGATTTTCTGCTGCGTCGCATCGCTCAGCACGCGTGCGATCGTTTCGCGATGGCTGGAAATATCAGGCAATATCCAGTAGCGCAGAACCAGCACCGTTGCACCGAACAGGAGGCCGCCTGCAAGCACCGCCCAGGTGAGCACGCGGTAAATCAGCAGCGAGCTGCCGAGTATCCAGTTGCGGGTTGCTGCGAGCGCCATGTCAGGCCTGAAAAAATATAAAATGCGAATGTGAAACAAGGGCTTAGCCATTTTAACGCGAAACCCGCGGGAACCCGCCATGGAATCCGGTAACGGCGGCCGTCCGCGCGATGCCGGCGAAATCATCGCCTTCGCCGCGCGTTACAGCCGTTATCTGCAGCGCCTGCTGGCAGCAGACCCCCAAGTCCTTTCGACGCCGGAACTCGACCAGTCGTTCACTGCCGGAGCCATGCAGTCCGAACTGGACGGCGCCGGGATCAGCGACGACCGCAGCCTCGGCCGCGCCCTGCGGCGGCTGCGTCAGCGGACACTGGCGCGCCTGATCGCGCGCGACCTCGGCGGCCTCGCCGACCTGCCCGAAGTCGTCGCCACGGTAACCACACTTGCCGAAGTCGCGATACGCAGGGCCGTGGCGCAGCTGCACCTCGACCTCGCTGCGGTGCATGGTGAGCCGCGCGGTGCGACGGATGGCAGGCTCCAGCAGCTGCATGTGGTCGGCATGGGCAAACTCGGCGGAGCGGAACTCAATGCCTCCTCGGACATTGACCTGGTGCTGGTCTACCCGGAGGAGGGCGAAACCGCTGGCGGCCGCACCCTCAGCAACCACGAATTCTTCACCCGGCTCGCGCGCCGCCTGATTGGCGCGCTCAGTGAATGGACTGAAGACGGATTCGTGTTCCGGGTCGATACCCGGCTGCGGCCGTACGGCGACAGCGGGCCGCTGGTCGTCAGCTTCGACATGCTCGAGAACTACCTGATCACCCAGGGCAGGGCATGGGAACGTTATGCCTGGATCAAGGGCCGCCCGCTGACCGGAGACCGGCAGGACGCACTTCTGGCACTGGTGCGGCCATTCGTGTTCCGCCGCCATCTCGATTATGGCGCCTTCGCCTCGATGCGCAGCCTGCACAGCCAGGTCCGCCACGAAGTCAACCGCAGCGACCGCCAGGACAACATCAAGCTCGGGCCGGGCGGCATCCGCGAGATCGAATTCATCGCGCAGGTGTTCCAGCTGATCCGCGGCGGACACGAGCACGCGCTGCAGCAGCAGTCGACGCTGCCGGTGCTCGCGGTGCTGGCGGAGCGCGGCTTCATTGCGCCGGAAGCCGTCAGCGAACTGTCCGCCGCCTATGTTTTCCTGCGCAACCTGGAGCACCGCCTGCAATACCGCGACGACCAGCAGACCCAGGATCTCCCGCGGCAGGACGGGGAGCGCGCGCTGCTGGCCGGAAGCATGGGCTTTGCGGGCACCGACGCTTTCCTCGCCGAACTCTCGCGGCACCGTGACGCCGTGTCGCGGCACTTCGGCTCGATTTTCTCCGAGAGCGACGCCGGCGACGAACACCCGCTCGCAGCGCTGTGGCAGGAACAGCCGGCAGAAGCCGGGGCGGATGACACGGCTGCGGAACAACTGGCCGGGCTCGGCTTTGCGCGCGGCAGGGAGCTGTCGCGCCAGCTCGCCCTGTTCCGCAACGGCAGCCGCTACCGCCAGATGCCGGCGGCCAGCCAGCGCCGGCTCGACCGGCTGGTGCCCGCGGCCATCGCCGCCGCGGCATCGCGCCGCAACCCGGATGACACCGCGGAACGGCTGCTGGCGCTGTTCGAGAGCATCAGCCGGCGCGAGGCCTATCTCGCGCTGCTCCACGAATATCCGCACGCGCTCGACCGCGTCGCCGACCTGATGAGCGCGAGCCCCTGGGTCGCGCAGTACATCACCCGCCACCCGATACTGCTCGACGAACTGCTCGATGCGCGCACGCTGCTCGCCGCGCCGGACTGGGAAGCTTTGCGGGGGACGCTGCGCGAAGGGCTGGATGCGGCGGACGGCGACATCGAGCATCAGATGGACCTGCTGCGGCATTTCAAGAATACCCAGACCCTGCACTTCATCGCGCAGGACCTCGCCGGCACGCTGCCGCTGGAAACGCTGAGCGACCATCTTTCCGACCTGGCCAGCACGATACTGGAAGCCGTGCTGCGGCTGTGCTGGCTGGGGCTGCGGCAGCGTCACCGGGAAACGCCGCTGTTCGCCATCGTCGGCTACGGCAAGCTGGGCGGCAAGGAACTGGGTTATGCCTCGGATCTCGACATCGTCTTCGTCTACGACGATCCCGCCCCCGAAGCAGCTGAAAACTACGCCCGTCTCGCCCAGCGCATCAACCACTGGCTGACCAGCACCACCGCCGCGGGCGTACTCTACGAGACCGACCTGCGGCTGCGCCCGGACGGCGCCAGCGGCCTGCTGGTCACTCCGCTGGACAGCCTGCGCCGCTACCAGCTGGAGCAGGCCTGGCTGTGGGAACACCAGGCCCTTACCCGGGCCCGCAGCGTGGCCGGCGATCCCGCGATCAGCCGCAGCTTTGAGGAACTGCGGACCGGCGTGTTGCGCAAGATGCGGGACGACGACGGACTGCGCGCGGGAATCATCGAAATGCGCCACAAAATGCTGGCCGCGCACCCCAACACCAGCGGCCTGTTCGACCTTAAACACGACCCCGGGGGCATCATCGACGTTGAATTCATGGTGCAGTACCTGGTGCTGGGCCACTCCCGTGACCATCCGGAACTCACCGCCAATGCCGGCAATCTGGCACTGCTGAAAGTGGCAGCCACGCTGGGACTGATCGGCGTGGCCGAAGCTGAAGCAGTGCGTGCAGCCTACCGCCGGTTCCGCGAACTGCAGCACCAGCTGCGGCTGGCCGGGGAGCGTTATGCGAGGGTGCAGCCGGCCACGGTCGCCGGGGCCACCGCCGCGGTCAGGGCGCTGTGGGCAGTGCTGTTCGGGGAATCCGGGAAGCCGGAACGCTAGACAGTCACATCGCGCAGGTGTGGCGCGACATCGATCAGCTGATAAACCTCGATGACACCCTTGCCCTTGCCGGTAATCTGGATCGGACCGTCGTATTCGAACTGTGTGCGCGAGCGGCGGTAGGTCATGGCGTCGACGTAGATGACGCCGGACTTCGCCTCACCGGTGACCCTGCTGGCCGTATTGACGGTGTCGCCCCAGAGGTCATAGATGAATTTTCGGGTGCCGATCACGCCGGCCACCACGGGCCCGGAACAGATGCCGATGTGGATGCCCAGCGTCATGCCCTTTTTCTCGGACAACAGCTGCATGTACTGGCGCATTTCCAGTGCCAGCCGGAGCATCGCCGAGGTGTAATCGCGGGCATCGACCGCAAAATCGACGCCGTCGTGCTCGATCAGGCCGCCGGCCACCATGTAGGCATCGCCTATGGTCTTGATCTTCTCCAGCCGGTGCGAATCCGCCATCGCGTCGAACCGGGAGAACACCTCGTTCAGCAGTTCCACCATTGCCTTCGGCGGCACTTCCTCGGCCAGCCGCGTGAAATCGATGATGTCGGCAAACATCACCGTGACGTCGGCGAAGCCGTCGGCGATGATGCCCTGCTGCTCCTTCAGCCGCCGGGCAATCGGCGCCGGCAGGATGTTCAGCAGCAGCGATTCCGATTTTTCCTGCTCGATGCGCAGCAGCCGGTTCTGGTCGTTGACGTCCGCCGCCAGCTTGTCGCGCTGGCGCACGAAAAAACTGATCAGCAGGTACATGATGGTCGACATTGCCGCGAAGTTCAGCGTGAAGAACACGGCGATGCTCTGCATCGTCACGCCGGATTCGATGCCGAAGGTCAGCCAGTAGTCGAAAAAGCCCGACACCCCGGTCAACACGATATAGGCGGCGAACCAGGGCAGCGACTGCCGCGCTCCCTGGAAAATCATCACACCGACCGGCGCCAGCAGCGCCCACAGCGCCACGCCGGAAGAACTGACGTAGCTGCCGATGCTCCACTGCATGATGAAAGGCATGAACAGGAACAGGCTGACCTGCAGCGTCCGGAATATCGCGAAATTGAGGGTATAGACGTAATACGCCAGCGAAGCCGCGGACACGGCAAGGTAGGTCAGCGGCACCGTCGATGAAAACTTGATCCCCATCGCCCAGTACAGCGCGAGCCACAGCACCGAGCCGAACCCCATCAGGCCGCAGGCAAAGATCAGCAGCGTCTTGTTGAGCTTTTCCTGCTCGCTGTCCTGCTCGTTGATGACGCGCTCGCTCAGGCCGTTGAGCCAGGCACGCAGCCTTGTCAGCATCCCGTCTCCCGATGACCCCGCCGGATTCCGGCCGGGCCCACCCCTCTTTTTTTTGTCGATTCCGTATTGTACCCGGTAACAGGAAATCCCCATACGCCGGAAACCGGTCGCGGCGGCATCGGCAGCACAGGGCAAATCGGCTAAAATGATCTCCCGGACGGAAAAAACCGGGCGCTGCAACAGGCGGCCGCGGTTCGGGCTCGCGGCCCGCCGCCCCCGCAAAACACATGCGGGAACCTGCGGCAACACTGAACCCATTATTCGGAGAAATACGGCATGTCCATGGCTGATCGCGACGGGCAAATCTGGTACGACGGGAAGCTCGTTCCCTGGCGCGATGCGACGACCCACGTCCTGACCCATTCCCTGCACTATGGCCTCGCGGTGTTCGAAGGCGTCCGCGCCTACAACACGGACATCGGCACGGCGATTTTCCGCCTGCAGGAACACACCGAACGGCTGTTCAACTCGGCGCACATCTACATGATGAAAATCCCGTACTCGCGGGAAGTGCTGATGGAAGCACAGAAGGAAGTCGTCCGCGCCAACAAGCTCGAATCCTGCTACATCCGGCCGATTGCCTTCTATGGCTCGGAAAAAATGGGTGTATCGCCCAAGGGTGCCAGCGTGCACGTGGCCATCGCCGCCTGGCCCTGGGGCGCCTACCTCGGCGCCGAGGCACTGGAAAAAGGCATCCGGGTGAAAACCTCCTCCCACGCCCGCCACCATGTCAACGTGTCGATGTGCCGCGCAAAGTATTCCGGCACCTACGCCAATTCGATCCTCGCCAATCTCGAGGCCACCGAACATGGTTACGACGAGGGCCTGCTGCTTGATGTGGACGGATTCGTCGCCGAAGGCTCCGGCGAAAACCTGTTCATGGTCAAGAACGGAAAACTCTACGAGCCGGAGCTCACCAGCGCGTTGATCGGCATTACCCGCGACTCGATCATCACATTGGCGCGCGAGATGGGCTACGAGGTTTCGGCGCGGCGCATCACCCGCGACGACCTCTACATCGCCGACGAGGCCTTCTTCACCGGCACGGCGGCCGAAGTGACGCCGATCCGTGAAGTCGACGGGCGGACCATCGGCGAGGGCAAGCGCGGCCCGATCACCGCGCGCCTGCAGAAGAAATTTTTCGAATGCGTGAACGCCAAGGCGCCGGAACACCGCGACTGGCTGTCGCCCGTGGCAGCCTGAGCCCGCCATGACCCAGCCTGCCGAGAACAAATCGCGCCTGATCGAGGTCACGGCCGCCGACCTGCCGCTGCACTGTCCGACGCCGGCGATGATGCTGTGGAACGCGCACCCGCGGGTATTCCTTCCGGTCGAACAGACCGGCGAGGCACTCTGCCCGTACTGCGGCACACGCTACACCCTGAAGGGTGGCGCGGCAGCCGGCCACCACTGAGGAACGGCGGGTTGCGGCCACTGACCCGCCGGCACCTGTGAACATCCTCGTCGTCGGTCCGTCCTGGGTCGGCGACACCATACTTTCGCAGCCGCTGCTGCGCCTGCTGCTGCAGCGTAATCCCGGCGCACGGATCGACTACCTGGCCCCGCCATGGACGCTGCCGCTGCTCGCGCGCATGCCCGAAGTGCACAGCGGACTCGTCAATCCTTTCGGCCACGGCACGCTGCGTATAAGCGAACGCCGCCGCCTCGGACAGGAACTGCGCGCCGGAAACTACGGCCTTGCCGTGGTGCTGCCCAATTCCTGGAAATCGGCGCTGATCCCCTGGTTCGCCGGGATTCCGCAGCGCCGCGGTTTCCGCGGCGAGGCGCGCTGGGGCCTGCTCAACGACCTGCGCAGCCTTGACGAGCAGGCGCTGCCGCAGATGGTCCAGCGTTTTGCCGCGCTGGCGCTGCCGGCCGGCGCGGCGCTGCCCGATCCGCTGCCGCCGCCTGCGCTGCAGTCTTCCGCCGCCGCACGGCAGGCACTGCTCGCGCGCCTCGGCCTGGATGCAGCAAAGCCCGCCGTCGCCTTCTGCCCCGGCGCCGAGTACGGACCCGCCAAACGCTGGCCGGAGGCCCATTACGCGGCACTGGCACGGATGCTCGCCGCCAGGGGATTCGCAGTCTGGCTGGTCGGTTCGCCCAAGGACCATGCCGTCGCCGAAACCATCGCAGGGCAGGCGGACGGCGGCTGCATCAATCTCTGCGGCCGCACCGACATCGCCGAGGCCGCCGACCTGCTCGGCGCGGCGCGACTGGTTGTCAGCAACGACTCCGGCCTGATGCATGTTGCCGCGGCCGTCGGCCGCCCCGTCATCGCGCTGTACGGCTCCAGTTCGCCGAAGTTCACGCCCCCGCTGGGCGAGGACGTCCGCATCCTTTCCCTCGGGCTCGACTGCAGCCCCTGCTTCGAACGCAACTGCCCGCTGGGACACCTGCGCTGCCTCAATGACCTCTCCCCGGCGAGCGTCTTTGCCGCAATCGATTTTGCTAGAATCGCCGCCTGATTCGCGCAGGAGCACTGCCGTGAAAAAAACACTGTTCGCGACGCCGCAGGATGCCGAAGCCGCCTTCTACGATGCCTTCGTCAGGCGCGACCTCGAGGCGATGATGGAAGTGTGGTCCGACGACGACGACAGTTACTGCGTGCATCCCGGCGGCGCGCGCATCTCCGGCCTCGAGAACATCCGCGAATCGTGGCGCCGGATTTTTGCCGGCGGCCAGGATCTGCGCTTCAGCCTGCGCGAAGCGCGGCATATCCACACCATGATGCTTGCAGTGCACAGTGTCTACGAACACATTGCCGTCGCCGGCCAATCGCGCGCGCAGCAGCCGGTGGTCGCCACCAACATCTACCAGCGCAGCGAACGCGGCTGGCGCATGCTTGCCCATCATGCGGCTGCGGCGCCGGCATCTGCGCAGCCTGAGCGCGGCACCGAACCCGCCACCAAGACGCTGCACTAGGCGGCTCCGCCCACGCCGCTTCGGCAATTTCTGTCTGCATCGCGGACTCCGGACTGATCATGGAGGGCGTATCAACTATAATTCATATGTCCGTTTGGTGGACTTTTATGGACATCATGCGCAGGACACCCGGCGGAAAATCACCGCTGCAACACCCCCGGCCGGCCGCGGCCGACTACATCAGTGAACAAAACCATGACCGAACGCAATACCGTGAAGGAACTCGCGCTGCCTCAACGCAGTCCGAAGCCGCGCCGCCGCGGCATCACCTCGATGATCGATTTCGGGCCCGACACCTTCGGCTGGTCCGGCGGCGAACGCGGCATCGCCGACCTGCTTGATGTCGCAGCCGACTACATCGACTACGCCAAGATCTACGCCATGAACGCGCTGCTGATTCCCGGCGAAGTGGTGAAACGCACGACAAAGCTCTATCTCGACGCCGGCGTGATGCCTTTCGCCGGCGGCATCCTGTTCGAATACGCCTGGCACCGCAATGAGCTCGACGGACTGGTCGCGCTGCTGAAGCGACTCGCCATTCCCGGCCTCGAAATATCCGAAAACTACGTGACGCTCAGCGAAGACGAACGCGCGCGGATGATCGACCTCTTCCAGAAGGCAGGCATCAAGGTCGTCTACGAATTCGGCCGCAAAAACCCGGAAGATCCGCTGAGTCTCGATTACCTCGAGGGCATCGTGCGGTCGGTTGCGGCCCGGGGCATCCACCATGTCACCGTCGAACAGTGCGAGATGGATCTGCTCGCCAAGGATGCGCCGGACAGCCTGAAGACCCTCTGCGCCCAGGACTGGTTCGACCACGTGGTCATCGAGGCCGATCCCTACCGCTTCCCGCAGCAGCATGTGCAGATGCTGCGCGACTTCGGCCGCGACGTGAACCTCGCCAACATCGCGCCGGGCCAGGTGCTGCGCCTTGAAGGGTTCCGCCAGGGCGTCGGGCGCGCGGTGAACTATTCACTGCTGTCCGGAGACGACTCGCGTCCGGCCGGCATTGACAATTGATTGTAAATAATTGATTTTATTGATATCTCAAGAAGGCATTCACGATGAGTTCAGAGCTGTTTGGCAATCCTGATGTGGTGGTGGTCGGCGCCGGCAACGCGGCGGCCTGTGCGGCGCTGGCCGCGCGTGAATCCGGAGGCAGGGTGATCATGCTGGAAGCCGCCCCGATCGAGGAGTGCGGCGGCAACAGCCGCTACACCGCCGGCGCGATGCGCGTGCTGTTCAACGGTCCCGATGACCTGAAGCAGATTGTCCCGGACCTGACCGACGACGAGATCAGGAACACCGACTTCGGCACCTACACGGCCGACCAGTTCTACGACGACATGGGCCGCATCACCCAGTACCGCACCGATCCCGACCTCTGCGAAATCCTGGTCTCGCGCAGCCTCGAGACACTGACCTGGATGCGGAAGAAAGGTGTGAAATTCCAGGCCAGCTTCGGCCGCCAGGCGATGAAAATCGACGGCAAGTTCAAGTTCTTCGGCGGACTCGCCGCCGAAACCTGGGGCGGCGGCCCCGGCCTGGTTGAAAACGAACACAAGGCCTGCGAGCGCGAAGGCATCACCATTTTCTACGAAACCCCGGCCACCGGACTGCTCCAGGACGACGAAGGCCGCGTGATCGGCGTGAAAGCCAGGCACAAGGGCAAAAATGTCGAGATCCGCTGCAAGGCCGTGGTGCTCGCCTGCGGCGGCTTCGAATCCAATGCCGAGATGCGCACGCGTTACCTCGGCGCCGGCTGGGATCTCGCCAAGGTGCGCGGCACCCGCTTCAACACCGGGGCCGGCATCCGCATGGCGCTGGAAGCCGGCGCGCTGCCCTATGGCCACTGGTCGGGCTGCCATGCCGTGGGCTGGGACATGAATGCGCCGGCCTTCGGCGACCTCGCCGTCGGAGACAACTTCCAGAAACACAGCTACCCGATCGGCATCATGATCAACGCCAACGGCGAGCGTTTCGTCGACGAAGGCGCCGACATCCGCAACTACACCTACGCCAAGTACGGCGCGGTGGTGCTCAACCAGCCGGGCATGTTCGCATGGCAGATCTTCGACGCGCAGTCGATTCCGCTGCTGCGCGACGAATACCGCATCAAGCAGGTGACCAAGGTGCGCGCAGACTCGCTGGAGGAACTGGTAAAGAAACTGGACGGCGTCAATGCCGAGGCCTGCCTGCGCGAGATCAGGGCCTACAACAAGGCCGTGCGCACCGACGTGCCCTTCAACCTCACCATCAAGGACGGCCGCCGCACGGAGGGACTGAAGGTCAACAAGTCGAACTGGGCGCTGACCATCGAACAGGCGCCGTTCGAGGCCTATGCCGTGACCTGCGGTGTCACCTTCACCTTCGGCGGCGTCAAGGTCAACAGCGACGGCAATGTCGAAGATACCGCCGGCAAGCCGATCCCGGGGCTGTATGCCGCCGGTGAAATGGTCGGCGGGCTGTTCTATCACAACTATCCCGGCGGCACCGGCCTGACCTCGGGGGCGGTGTTCGGGAAACTTGCCGGCGGCAGCGCCGGCGTCTACGCAAAGAGTTGAAGCCACCGGTTCCAGACTGTGAAACCCGGGTTGCAGTGCGCGGGCCCGGGCGTAGAATCCAGCGCACGCCCCACTGAAGGAGTCCGCCATGAACGCCCCAGCCATCAAGATCAACAAACCTGTCCGCGAACAGGTCAGCAAGGAAGAATGGGAAGCCCGGGTCAATCTCGCCGCCTGTTACCGGCTGATGGCCGAGTACGGCATGGTGGAGATGGTGGCCAACCACATCTCGGTGCGTGTGCCGGGCACCCACAATGAATTCCTGATCAATCCCTACGGCATGCTCTACGAGGAAATGACCGCCTCGTCGATGCTGAAAATCGACCTTGAAGGCAATGTGCTGTTCAACGCCACCGACTACGGCGTCAACCAGGCCGGCTTCGTGATCCACAGCGCGATCCATGCCGCCCGCCACGACGTGGAATGCATCATCCACACCCACACGCTCCCCGGCATGGCGGTGTCGGCGATGAAATGCGGCATCATGCCGATCGCGCAATCCTCGATGCGTTTCCTCGACATTGCCTACCATGACTACGAGGGTGTCGCCCTGCGCCTCGAAGAACGCGAGCGCCTGGTTGCCAACCTCGGCAACCGCGAAGCGATGGTCCTGCGCAACCACGGCCTGCTGACCACCGGCGCCAGCATCCCCGAGTGCTTCAACAACATGTTCCGCCTCGAACGCGCCTGCCAGCTGCAGGTGATGGCACTGTCCTGCAACACCGAGCTGCAGTTGCCGCCGGAAGAAGTGACCAAATACACCAACAACCTGATGCTGCCCGGCGTGCGCCGCCGCTTCGGCCTGCTGGAATGGCCGGCACTGCTGCGCAAACTCGACCGCAACGATCCGTCCTACCGCGACTGATCCCGTTCCGCAGCCGCAAAAAAGGGCCCCGCGGGGCCCTTTTTTGCCGGATGCGCGCCCTACTTCAGCAGGCGGATCGCGAACGGATAACGGTAATGCTCGCCCTTGGATACCGCGACCGCGGCAAGAATGCAGAACACCAGGTTGGCCACCAGCAGCAGGGGCATCAGCAGGGCACCGATCAGGATCAACATCAGCATGCCGGCCACCACGAATGCGATCAGCATCGTGATCTGGAAATTCAGCGCCTCCTTGCCCTGCTCGTCGATGAATGCGGACTGGTCCTTCTTGATCAGCCAGATGATCAGCGCGCCGATAAAACCGGACACGATGCCCAGCAGATGCGCGAGCATCGCCAGGTTGCGGTCGTCATTGCTGGGGGTCTGTGCCACGGGATCGTTCATGGTGCGGTCTCCCTGTTCTGGTTATGGTTGACGCGGATGATGCCCGGCCACGATTGTGGCACGACGCTGCAGCCGGCGTAAACCGCGTACTATCCGGCGATGGCCACAACACAAACCGCATACCGCGCACCGCCCTGGCTGCCCGGCGGCAACCTGCAGACACTGTACCCGGCATTGCTCGCGCCGCGGCCGCCCGTCCTTTACCGCCGCCAGCGCTGGGATACCCCCGACGGCGATTTCATAGACCTCGACTGGACCGGAAATCAGGATCGGGGACCGGAGATTGAGTCAAACCGGCAGCCGCTGCTGGTGCTGTTCCATGGACTCGAGGGCGGTTCGAACAGCCACTATGCACGGGCACTGATGCATGCCGCATGCCGGCGCGGCTGGCGTGGCGTGGTCGTGCATTTCCGCGGCTGCAGCGGCGAAATCAACCGCCTGCCCCGCGCCTACCACTCCGGCGACAGTGCCGAAATCGACTGGGTGCTGCGCCGACTGCGCAGCCGGCACACCGGGTTGCATGCGGTCGGCGTGTCGCTCGGCGGCAATGCGCTGCTTAAATGGCTCGGCGAACAGCGCGGCTCGGCCGGCGACATTGTGCGGCGTGCAGCAGCCGTTTCCGCGCCAGTCGACCTGCATGCCGCAGCAGACGTCCTCGAACGCGGCTTCAACATGAACTACACGCGGAATTTCCTCGCCACGATGAAACGCAAATCGCTGGCCAAGCTGCAATGTCATCCCGGCCTGTTCGATCCCGCGCGGCTGCGCGCGGCCCGCACATTGCGCGAGTTCGACGACCTGATCACCGCGCCGCTGCACGGCTACCGCGACGTCAATGACTACTACACACGCGCCAGCAGCAAGCCATGGCTGGCGTGCATTGCTGTGCCGACGCTGCTGCTCAACGCCCGCAATGATCCCTTCCTGCCGGCCGTGGCGCTGCCGGCGCCGCAGGAACTGGCAACCGCGGTCAGCGCGGTGTTCCCCGACGAGGGCGGCCACGTCGGCTTCCCCGACGCCGGCGGCACACTGGACTGGCTGCCGCGCAAGGTGCTCGAATTCTTCACAGGCGAATGATAGAATTCATAAATAATTGTTTTTATTGATATTTTAATGACTTCTCCAGCAATTCCCCCTGCCTCCATATTCAAGGCCTACGACATCCGCGGCATCGTCGGCGACACGCTGACCGAAGCCGGAGCAGAAATCATCGGCCGCGCGATCGGCAGCGAAGCGCTGGCGCGCGGCCGCGATACCGTGGTCACCGGCCGTGACGGCCGGCTGTCAGGTCCTGCGCTCGCCGCCGCGCTGGCACGCGGACTGCAATCTGCCGGCATCAACGTCATCGATGTCGGCCAGGTTGCGACGCCGATGCTCTACTACGCAGCACATGAACTGGGCACGCTTTCCGGTGTGATGGTCACCGGCTCGCACAACCCGCCGCAGTACAACGGCCTGAAAATGATGCTCGCCGGCGACACGCTGGCGGGCGATGCCATCCAGGCGCTGCGCGCGCGCATCGCCGGCAATGACCTCGCTGCCGGCAACGGCGGTTACCGCAGGCACGACATCCGGGCGGCATACCTGGAACGCATTGCCGGCACCATCAAACTGGCACGACCGATGCGCATCGCCGTCGACTGTGGCAACGGCGTCGCCGGCGCCACTGCGCCTGAGCTCTACCGCCGGCTCGGCTGCAGCGTCGAGGAGTTGTTCTGCGAAGTCGATGGCACCTTCCCCAACCACCATCCCGACCCTTCGCAGCCGCACAACCTCGAAGACCTGATCGCAGCGCTGAAAGGTGGCGAAGCCGAGATCGGCCTCGCCTTCGACGGCGATGGCGACCGTCTCGGCGTGGTCACAAAATCCGGAAAAATCATCTACCCCGACCGCCAGCTGATGCTGTTCGCAGCTGACGTGCTGTCGAGCGTGCCGGGCGCCGAAATCATTTTCGACGTCAAATGCACCCGCCACCTGTTTGACTGGATCCGCAAACATGGCGGCAGGCCGCTGCTGTGGAAAACCGGCCATTCCTTCATCAAGCAAAAACTCAGGGAAAGCGGCGCACCGCTGGCCGGCGAAATGAGCGGCCACATCTTCTTCAAGGAACGCTGGTACGGTTTTGACGACGGGATGTATGCCGGTGCCCGGCTGCTCGAAATCCTCAGCCGCAGCGCCGATCCCGGCGCAGTGCTGGAGGCGCTGCCCGATTCCCTCAGCACACCGGAACTGCAATGGCAGCTGGGCGAAGGTGAAAACCACCTGCTGATGGAGCGGCTGCAGAAAACCGCCGAATTTCCCGCCGCACGGGAGATCATCACCATCGATGGCCTGCGGGTGGAATATGCCGACGGCTTCGGACTCGCGCGCTCATCAAACACGACGCCGGTCATCGTGCTGCGTTTCGAGGCCGACAATGCGGACGCCCTGAGCCGGATCCAGGACGATTTCCGCCGCGTCATGCTCGGCGTCAAGGCGGACGCCGCACTGCCGTTCTGAAAACCGGCGCCGCCGCCGGGAAATCCGTTCAGCCGCCCGGGAACATGCCGCCGGGCGGCAACTCGTTCAGCACGGCCCAGAACGCACCGACCTGCCGCACCGCATCAACAAACTCGGAAAAATTGACCGGCTTGACGACGTAGGCGTTGGTGTTGAGTTCGTAACAGGCATTGAGATCGCGGTCCTCGCGGGAGGAGGTCATCACCACCACGGGCACCTTTTTCAGCTCGGGGTCTCCCTTCAGCCGCCGCAGCACTTCAACCCCGTCCACCCGCGGCATCTTCAGGTCGAGCAGGACCACCGCGGGATTGCCCCGGGGCCTGCCGGAAAACTTGCCGCGGCAATGCAGGTAATCCAGCGCCTCGGCGCCGTCCCAGACATGCTGCACTTCGTTGGCGATGGGTATCAGCGCCTTCATCGTCAGCTCGGCGTCATGGGCGTTGTCTTCGACCAACAGGATGCGGGCCAGGGTATCGATGTTCATTCTCCGGTCAGTGCAGCGCCCGCGCCTTCATGCCGGACGCAGGGTGAAATGGAAAACCGCGCCCCGCTCTTCTTCCGCCTCGGCCCATACCCTGCCGCCATGGCGGGAGATGATGCGGCGGACATTGGCCAGCCCGATGCCGGTGCCGTCGAACTGATCGGCACGATGCATGCGCTGGAATACGCCGAACAGCTTGTCAGCATACTGCATGTCGAAACCAACACCATTGTCGCGTACGTAGAGAACGCGGCGGTCGTCAGCAAACCCTGCACAGCCGACCTCGATTTCCGCAGGATCCCGCGGCCCCGTGTATTTGACCGCATTGCCCAGCAGGTTGGCAAACACCTGCCTCAGCATCGAGCGGTCGCCGCGCACCGGCGGCAGGGGCGCCAGCTTCCATACGATATTGCGTCCCCGCGTTTCGGGCTCCAGGGATTCGATGACCTCCTTGACCAGCGCATCAAGATCCACCCGTTCCTCCTTCAGTTCCTCCCTGCTCATGCGCGAAAACGCCAGCAGATCGTCGATCAGCCTGCCCATGTTGCGGCTGGCTTCGGTGACCACCTGCAGGTAACGCTGCGACTCCGCCGAAAGACGGTCGCCGGACTCCTTTGCCAGCAGGCCGATATAGCCGTCGATGTGCCGCAGGGGCATGCGCAGGTCGTGGGATACCGAATAACAGAAGGACTCGAGTTCCTTGTTGGCCGCCTCCAGTTCGGCCGTGCGTTCCTCGACACGGCGCTCAAGGTCGGTATTGAGCCGGTTGATGGTGTCGCGCTGCTCCTGGATCAGCCCGAAATCTCGGTCAATCGCAGCCATCAGACCGCCGATCTCGCCGCCCGGATAAGGCTCGCCGATGCGGGCATCGAAATCGCCGCCGCTGAACCGGTTCAGTGCCATGCTGATGCGCGCAATCTGGCGGCGCACACCCAGTTCGGACAGCGCCCATGCCCCGATAAAGGCGGCGAACAGCACAAGCGCCATCACCGCCAGCGATTGCCCGAGATTGCGGTTCGCTTCCTCCAGCAGCCCTTTCCGGGTCACGCCGACCAGCACCCGCAGACCGGCCTCCGGATAATCCGGCAACGCGCTCGCCGCCCACAGCCGGGATACTCCGCCTGTGGCAATTTCGGTCTGCGTCCGGTTGTCGCCCTGCATTATCGCGAACCGGAACAGCGGTGTATCGGCGATCGAAGTGCCACGCAGCTTGTCGCCACCGGGCTGCCAGGACAGGATCGTCCCCGCACTGTCCACCAGAGCAATGACGGCATCATCCAGCGGCAGCGTTTTTGCGCGCGAACGCATGATCTGTTCCAGGTTGACCGACGCAAGCAGCACGAACCGCGGCTCGCCGGCGTCATTGCGCGCCGTATAAGCCACCTGCATCACCGCAATTCCCGTCAACCGGCCGAACGCCGGCTCAACGGCCACCGGTCCCGCCGATTTCATGGCCTCCCTGAAATAACGACGGTCGTTGAGATCCAGATCACGTCCGGTGCGCAGGGAATCACAGAACAGCCGGCCATCGGGATTGATGGTCAGTATTCCGGTGTACTGCGGATGCGCCTTCAGCACATTGCCGAGAAAGCGGGAACAGGTGTCGCGGTCGGGTGTTTCGAGATCGCGGGCCCGCGACAGCCCGTAATGCAGCTGCGCGGTGCCCTTGATGATGTCCTGCAGTTCACCGGCGACACGGCCTGCTTCGGTCGCCAGCCGGCGTCCGGCATCGGCCACCTCGGCATCGCGGGTCTCCACGAAATGGAATACTCCCGCCAGCGCCGGAACCAGCGTGGCGAACAGGATCAGCAGCAGTAGTCGGGCGCGGATGCTCACCCTCCGAGCCTACCGGAAAAGCAGCGGATCGAAAGCCGGATTAAGGCGGTTGTCGGAAAAACCGGCCAGCCGGGTGACTGGACGGCGGGACAACCGGGGACGTCAGGCGGGCAGCCTCAGCGCCTGGCCGGATTCAGCACACCGCAGTCAGCATCGCGGCCGGGACCACGGTGACTGCAGACAGGCGCAGAGTGCAATCACAGCTTCTGTTCCACCCAGTCCTGCACCGACGCCAAGGCCTGCGGCAGTTTCTCCGGATCAGTGCCGCCGGCCTGGGCCATGTCCGGCCGGCCACCACCCTTGCCACCGACCTGCTGGGCGACGAAGTTGACCAGTTCCCCGGCCTTGACCCTGCCCGTGAGGTCGGCGGTCACGCCGGCGATCAGTGTCACCTTGCCGCCCTCGCTGCTGGCGAGCACGATGGCCGCGCTCTTCAGCTTGTCCTTCAGCTTGTCCATCGCTTCGCGCAACGATTTGGCATCAGCGCCGTCAATGGCTGCCGCCAGCACCCTGGTGCCCTTGACGTCGGCCGCCTGGGCCGACAGGTCGCCGCCCTGGCCGGAAGCCAGCTTCGAGCGCAGACGCGCAATTTCCTTCTCCAGCGCTTTTTTCTCCTCGATCAGGTTCAGCACGGCCTTGTGGACGCCGCCGCCGGGCTGGGCACGCAACTGGCGGGCCACTTCGCCGAATTCGCCGAGTTGATTGTCAATCATCGCCAGCGCATTGCCTCCGGTGGTCGCCTCGACACGGCGCACGCCGGCCGCCACGCCGCCCTCGGAATAGAGCTTGAAGACGCCGATGTCGCCGGTGCGCTCGACATGGGTGCCGCCGCAGAATTCGCGCGAGCTGCCGATGTCGAGCACGCGCACCTCGTCGCCGTATTTCTCGCCGAAGAGCATGACGGCCCCGGACTTCTTCGCTTCCTCGACCGGCAGGATGCGTGCCCGTGTGGCGACGTTCTGCAGGATCTCGGCATTGACCCTGGCCTCGACCTCGCGGATCTCGTCAGCAGTCAGCGGCTTGTCATGCGAAAAGTCGAAACGCGTCTTGTCGGCGTCGACCAGGGAACCCTTCTGCTGTACATGCGGCCCGAGCACTTCGCGCAGCGCCTTGTGCATCAGGTGGGTCACCGAGTGGTTGCGCATCGTGCGCCGGCGCAGCTCGGTGTCGACGCGCGCCTCGACATGGTCGCCGACCTTCAACACGCCGGTTTTCAGCGTGCCGTGGTGGCCGAACACGTCGGACTGGATCTTCTGTGTGTCGGCCACGGCAAAGCTGCCGCCGGAAGCCAGCAGCTCGCCGCGGTCGCCCACCTGCCCGCCGGATTCGGCGTAGAACGGAGTACGGTCGAGCACAACCACTGCATTCTCGCCGTGGCTGATCGACGGCACTGCAGTACCGTCGCGGTAAATCGCCACCACTTCAGCGCCCTCCACCGAGAGCTTTTCGTAACCCTGGAAATCGGTCTTGACACCCCGGTATTCCACCGCCGTACCCATCTGGAACTTCGATGCGGCACGGGCGCGTTCGCGCTGGCGCTCCATCGAAGCCTCGAAGCCGGCATAGTCCATGCGCACGCCGCGCTCGCGCGCAATGTCGGCGGTCAGGTCAACCGGAAAACCGTAGGTATCGTAGAGCTGGAACACGGTTTCGCCGTCAAGCATCTTGTCCTCACGGGTCAACGCATGCTCCAGAACCTTCATGCCGTTCACCAGTGTCTCGGCGAAACGCTCCTCTTCCTGTTTCAGTATCTGCATCACCCGGTCCTGCACCCTGGGCAGTTCGGGATAGGCCTCGCCCATCGCCTGCGACAGGTCGGGCACGACCTTGTGGAAGAAGGGCTGGGTCTGGCCCAGCTTGTAACCGTGGCGGATCGCGCGGCGGATGATCCGGCGCAATACGTAGCCGCGCCCTTCGTTGCCGGGAATCACGCCATCAACGATCAGGAAGGCGCAGGCGCGGATATGGTCGGCGATGACTTTCAGCGAGTTGTTGTCGAGGTCTTTCGCGCCGGTCTCGCGCGCGGCCGCCTTGATCAGCGCCTGGAACAGGTCAATCTCGTAATTGGAGTGCACACCCTGCAGCACCGCGGCGATGCGCTCCAGTCCCATGCCGGTATCAACCGAAGGTTTGGGCAGCGGGTGCAGCACACCCTTGTCGTCGCGGTTGAACTGCATGAACACCAGGTTCCAGATCTCGATGTAGCGGTCGCCGTCGGCGTCCTTCGATCCGGGCGGGCAGCCCTCGACCTCCTCGCCGTGGTCGTAGAAGATTTCGCTGCAGGGGCCGCAGGGGCCGGTATCGGCCATCTGCCAGAAATTGTCGGAGCCGCCACCCGGCTTGTCGCCGATGCGCACGATGCGATCCTTCGGCACACCGATATCTTTCTGCCAGATGTCCCAGGCCTCATCATCGGTCTGGTAGACGGTGACCCAGAGTTTCTCCTTCGGCAGCCCGTAGACACCAGTCAGCAGTTCCCATGCGAAGTGGATCGCATCCTTCTTGAAATAGTCGCCGAAGGAGAAATTGCCCAGCATCTCGAAGAAGGTGTGGTGGCGCGCGGTGTAACCGACGTTCTCGAGGTCATTGTGCTTGCCGCCGGCGCGCAGGCTGCGCTGCGAAGTCGTCGCACGCTTGTAAGGCCGGTTCTCCTGCCCGAGGAAAACATCCTTGAACTGCACCATGCCCGAGTTGGTGAACAGCAGCGTCGGGTCATTGCCCGGTACCAGCGGGCTGGAGGCCACGATGGTGTGGCCCTTGGATTCGAAGTATTTGAGGAACTTGTCGCGGATTTCTGCGGATTTCATGCGGTTGCGCCGGTAGGTTTGCGTAAGGCGCAGATTTTAAACCAGTTTTACCGCATCAGCCGGCACCGCGGCGCGGTTTCATGGCGCCTCCCCGCCACCGCAGGCAACCGGGGAAACCACCGGACGTCAGACTTCAGTAGGTTTTGTGTGAAACCGCAAGCACCAGCGGCTGCCCGCTGGCGCGAACCTGCTGCTGCGCGGCGGCGTCCCGGGCGGGAACAGCCTGCGCGGCCGGGGATGCGACCGATGCCGTCGTGTCGGGCGCCCCTTCATGCCCGATGAACAGGGTCAGCACGGCAATCACCAGTGCGGCATAAAACACAAAAGCATCACGGTCTCCGGTCATCTTGTTCACCTCATTCATCATGGTCATCCACCCCCCGGAACAGTTTCACGATCACTTCACTGCCGAAACCCCGGCCGAGCAGGAACCTCGCCTGCTTCGCCCGCTCCGCCGCATTCGCCGGCGGCACACGGAATTTCCTTTTCCACACCGCCCGCGCCGCCTCCAGTTCGCCGCCCTTCAGGGTGGCCAGGACGGCGGCCGCAGTCTCCGCCGGCACCCCTTTCAGCTCCAGATCGCGGCGGATGCGCGCCGGCCCGTAGCGGCCGCGCCGTGCATGCACAATCTGCTCCGCTGCGCGCTGCTCCGACAGCCAGCCGCGTTGCGTGAAGTCATCAAGGACCTGCGCCAGCTCGGCTTCCGACTCAGCGTGCGGCGCGAGCTTGATCGCCAGTTCGTGGCGGGTATGCTCGCGCCGCGCCAAGTGCCTAAGTGCGCGTGCCCTGAGACCGGGTTCTTTGGCTGGCATGCCGCCTGTCGCCGCAGGCGGACCGGATTACTGCCCTGCTGCCTTCTTGCGGGCAGCCGGATCCGACTCGACCACTTCCAGCGCCGCCTTTTCCTTCTTCACCTGCGGTCCGCCGTTGATGCCCAGCACCGCGCGGATCTTGGCTTCGATCTCGTCGGCGATTTTCGGGTTCTCGCGCAGCCAGTCGCGGGTGTTGTCCTTGCCCTGGCCAATGCGGTCCTTGCCATAGGAATACCAGGCGCCGGACTTCTCGATGATGTTGTGGGCCACGCCGAGCTCGATGATCTCGCCCTCGCGCGAAATGCCTTCGCCGTAGAGGATGTCGAACTCGGCCTGGCGGAACGGCGGCGCCACCTTGTTCTTGACGATCTTGGCGCGGGTCTCGGAGCCGATGACCTCCTCGCCCTTCTTGATCGAACCGATGCGGCGGATGTCGATGCGCACCGAGGCGTAGAACTTCAGCGCATTGCCGCCGGTGGTGGTTTCCGGATTGCCGAACATGACGCCGATCTTCATGCGGATCTGGTTGATGAAAATCACCAGCGTGTTCGACCGCTTGATGTTGGCGGTGAGTTTCCTCAGCGCCTGGGACATCAGCCGCGCCTGCAGGCCCATCTGCGGCTCGCCCATCTCGCCCTCGATCTCGGCCTTGGGCACCAGTGCTGCCACCGAGTCGATCACCACCACATCGACCGAGCCCGAACGCACCAGCATGTCGGCGATTTCCAGCGCCTGCTCGCCGTTGTCGGGCTGTGAAATGATCAGTTCATCGACCTTGACGCCCAGCTTGGCGGCATATTGCGGATCGAGCGCATGTTCGGCATCAATGAACGCCGCCGATCCGCCGAGTTTCTGCATCTGCGCGATCACCGACAGCGTCAGCGTGGTTTTGCCCGAGGATTCCGGACCGTAGATTTCGACGACACGGCCGCGCGGCAGGCCGCCGATGCCGAGCCCGATGTCGAGGCCCAGCGAACCGGTCGATACGGCCTGGATGTCGCGCGCGATGTCCGACTCGCCCATGCGCATCACCGAACCCTTGCCGAACTGTTTTTCGATCTGCGACAGCGCCGCTGCGAGCGCCTTGGTCTTGTTTTCGTCCATGATGTCCTCTTCCTTGTGCTGGTTTGTCCGGTGTGCTGCAACTCAATCGACGGTTTGCATTATACACATTTTCCGGCAAAAAACTGTTTATTTATACAGTAGTGGTTAAATAACCAGATAAATTTCAAAAATATGTTTAAAAACAAATATTTATATTAATCAACTGTTGCTGGCAGCAGCCCCAGGACCCCTTCCAGCGCAGTCTTTACCGCAGCCCGCCGCACCGTCTCGCGATCGCCGGAAAAATGCAGCGTCGCGCTCTTCGGCTCGCCGTTTTTCACACCCCAGGCGAAACACACCGTGCCCACCGGTTTCTGCGGCGTGCCGCCGTCGGGACCCGCAGTGCCGCTGACCGCCACCGCCACCTGCGCATGGCTGTTGGCCAGTGCGCCGGCCACCATCTCGCGCACCACCGGCTCCGACACCGCGCCATGCGCACCCAGCGTGTCCTGGGACACGCCCAACATTTCGCGCTTGGAAATATAGGTATAGCTGACAAAGCCGCGTTCGAACCATTGCGAGCTGCCCGGCACCGCGGTCACCGCCTGCGCCACCCAGCCTCCCGTGCAGGATTCCGCCGTCGCCAGCATCAGCCCCTGCGCCTTCAGCGCTTCACCAAGCTTCACTGCCAGTTCATGGAGAACCTTGTCGGGCATCATCACCTCCGTCGTCTAACCCAGCCACACGTAAGCGCCGGCGATCACCAGCAGCGTGTACCCCGCCGCCAGCAGGTCGTCCCACATCACGCCGAAGCCGTTCTTCAGCACACGGTCATAGTAACGGATGGGCGGCGGCTTGAAGATGTCGAACAGGCGGAACACCAGGAAGGCAAAGGCCTGCCAGTAACCGGTCACCGGCACGAAGAACAGCACCAGCAGGAAGGCCACCGTCTCGTCCCACACCATGCCGCCATGGTCGGCCACGCCCAGCGCGCGGCCGGTGACGCCAGACGCCCACACACCCAGCCAGAACAGCGCAAGGATCACCACCAGGAAGGTCCACGCATCGAAATGCGGCTGCAGCAGATGAAACAGCGGAATCGCCAGCAGGGTGCCGAAAGTGCCGGGCGCCGCCGGAGACAGGCCGACACCGCCGCCGAAGGCAATGAAATGCGCAGGATGGCTGAATACGAAGCGCAGCGAGGGACGGGCGAAAGTTTCAGTCATGCGCATCCGGCCCGGCGGATTGATGCAGGGCTTCAAGCAGCTGCGCAATCTCCGCCTGCGCCGCGGCATTGGGCAACTGCCGGCTGTCGCGATACGGATCGAGGGCCGCCTCGGCCGCCGCCGCCGCCCGGCCGAAGGCCTCTGCGCCGAAAGTCCCCGCCGAGCCTGCGATTACATGCAGCGCGCGGACCAGCTCATCCAGCGCCGTCGACGTCTCATCGCCACGCAGGATCCGCCCCCACAGCGCGTCGATGGTGGCCAGGCGCGCCGGCATTCCGGCACGGAATTCCGCGCTGACCGCGGCCAGCATCCGGCGCAGTTCGTCGTCGCTCATGCCCGGCCGTCCGGTGCGGCGGCCGTCACTCGACCCTGCCCTGGTGATCGAAGGGGTTCTTTGACACCCCGAGCACGGTCTTCACCGCGGTGATCAGCGAATCCGGCTGGAAAGGCTTGGTGATGTAACCGTTGGCACCGCCGGCGAGCCCCTTGAGCACCGACTCCCGCGTCGCCTTCGCGGTCAGCATCAGCACCGGCACCGATTTCAGCACCGGGTGCTCGCGCATTTTCAGCAAAATGTTGAAGCCGTCGGCATCCGGCAGCATCACGTCGAGCAGGACCAGATCGGGCGGCGGCTGGCGCCGCAGGCCGGCAATGATTTCATCGCGGTTTGACGCCGTCGCCGCAACGAAGCCCTCCAGCTCCAGGTATTTCCTGAGGAACCTGGCCAGGCTTGCATCATCCTCGACGATCAGCACGGATTCACCGCCCTTCGATCCGGAAGACTCCGCCGGCCGCATCGCAATGCGCACGTAATAGCCGTTCTGCTGCAGCGTGGTGAGCCCCGAAGCGACCTCCGACTGCAACTGCTCCAGCGCCGAATCCGGCGGCCGCTTCGGCGCCTCCCTGAAAAACTCGATGAAATCGAAGGACTGGGTCAGCTGGTTGGACGCGAGGTCGACATACCCCCCGCGCAGCAACTCGCGCATCGCCTGCAGGAACAGCTCCCCGGTGGCGAACGTTTTTGCCTGATCGCGAATCTCCGCCACGGTCGACCGGCCGTCGATCAGCACCAGCAGCTTGAGGGCCGCGGCAGGGAGTCCGGTTTCCGAAGCCTGCAGTTCATTGCTGCCCTTGAAGGTCGGGATGTAGACGTCGGCATCAGCGATCATGAACGGCTGGTTGGGTGGCATGCCGTGAACCTCCTCGAACAAAATCAGGCAGCAAAAGGGAATGGCGCGGACAGCCCGAGTTTACCGAAGCCCGCCCGCGCACAAAACACGGGGCATCGATTCCGGCGCCTGCACAACCGCGGATTCATCCGAAGTGATCAAACCCCCGCCGGACCGGAGCCAGCGGCAATCCGTCGCCATCCACCACCACGACACTGCAAACCCCTGCCGGCGCGCGGATCACCCGCCCGATGCGCGTCACCCGCGTGCGCGCCTTCGCCGCGGCGTGCTCCACCGCGGCGCGTTTCACCGGTGCCGCGGTGAAACACAGCTCGTAATCATCACCGCCGCCGAGCAGCGCGGCCTGCGCCGCGGGCACGCTGCGGTAACGCCGCAGCAACGGCGACAGCGGCAGGCGCTCCAGCGCGACCACTGCCGCCACTTTCGAACGCTCGCATATGTGCCCGAGGTCCGCGAGCAATCCGTCGGAGACGTCAATCGCGCTGCGCGCGACGCCGCGCAGCGCGAGACCCAGCGCAATCCGTGGCTGCGGCCGGTCGAGACGTTGCTGTGCCTGCTTCAATTCGGCGGGTTTCAGCCTGATGCGTTTTGTTCTGGCAGCCACCGCCAGTGCCGCGTCGCCCAGCGTCCCCGACACCCAGATGTCGTCACCGGCTTTGGCGCCGTCACGGCGCAGCGCCTGGCGCGCCGGCACTTCGCCGATGATCTGCACGCAGATATTCAGCGGCCCGCGCGTGGTGTCGCCGCCGATAAGGTCGACGCCATGTTTGCGCGCCAGCGCCATGAAGCCTCTGGAAAACCCCGCCACCCAGCGTGCATCAGCACGGGGCATGGCAATACCCATGGTCGCCCAGCGGGGTGTCGCAGCCATCGCAGCCATGTCGGACAGGTTTACGGCCAGTGCCTTGTGGCCCAGGGATTCGGGATCGGCATCCCTGAAAAAATGCCGCCCGGCAACCAGCATGTCGGCGGCGACCGCGAGCAAGCGGCCCTTGCCCGCATCGATCAGTGCGGCGTCATCGCCGACACCCAGCACAGTGCGCGGCGCGGCGTGGGTGAAGTAACTGCGGATCAGGTCGAATTCGGCAGGCATTGCAGGGCGTATTGTGCCTCGAACAACCGTGCGGAGGCGAGCCTCCATGCCGGGAACAATTGCGCAAGTCACTCATTCCTGAAAGATATCGACTGCGCTACTTTCCGGTCCCGGGCAACCATACAGGCGCGTTGCGGCCAGAGGCAGGCAGTGTCAGCCCACACTGACCCTGCCTGCCCAAACATCATGGAGTACGCGACATCCTGACGGTGCATGGCCGCCCGCCCAGGCTGCCGTTCCCCTCGAAGCTCCCGGACCGCAACATGCCGGAAAATTCTGCTTCGTAGCTTGTGCCGGGACGCGGGCTCTGCGGCCCGGTCCTGCCGTTGCCGGTCAGCAACAGCCTGCCGTCCGGTGCCGGAGTGCCGCGCAAGAACAGGTATCCGGGGCGTTCGGGATGACCGCGCGTCAATTCGAAACCCGCGCTGCCCGACAGGCTGCGCAGCGGAAAATCCACCGCGCCGACATTGCGCCAGGCGTCGCAATGCAATGAAGCCGACCATCTGCCGCCGGCAGGTGATGCCGGTTCCGGCGCAGACGGGGGCGCGACGGCCGATCCGGGACCGGCAGATGCGGACTTCTGCGACCGTACAGCAGCCTCGCGCTCCGCACGCTCGATCACCTGCCTCGCCGCCGCCAGATCGGCGTCCACCTTGCGCCTTAGCGCATCGGTTTCGGCACGCGCGCGGGCAAGTTCGGCGGCGGCGGCGGCTTTTGATGCCGCTGCGCGCTGCTCCTCCAGCGCGCGCCTGGCATCGGCCGCTGCGGCCGCCTCGGCCTCGGCCTTGCGCCGCGCCGCTGCAGCATCAGCCTGCGCGCGCGCCAGATCAGCTTCGATTTTTGCGCGGCGTTCAGCCCCGGCGGCGACCTGCCTCTGGCGCTCCTGTTCCCCGGGCATCTGCGGCAACAGATCAAGGAACCATGCGGCAGCGAGCAACAGCACAGGAACGATCACTGCAGCAGCCATCGCCGGAACACGCCTGCGCCGGGTTTTACCCGGGTCATCAGGGCCTGCCGGCGCCATCCCGTCCCGATCCACCCGGTAAACCCGGATCGGGTGCTCGATGTTCTTCAGGCTTTGCTCGCCGATATCGACAAACCCGAGGTCCAGCTTGCCGCGGATCATGTCGTGAATGCTGGATGAAATGCAGATGCCGCCGGGTTCGGCAATGCTTTCGAGCCGGGCGGCGATATTGACGCCGTCGCCGAGGAGGTCATTGCCTTTCACCATGACATCACCGAGATTGACGCCGACGCGGAATTCCAGGCGCTGCTCCACCGGCAGGCTGTCGTTGCGGGTGCGCAGCGCATCCTGGATTTCGACCGCGCAACGCACGGCCTCCACCGGACTGGCGAATTCGGCCAGCACGCTGTCACCCGCGGTATTGGCGATGCGCCCGTCGTGGAACTCGATGATGCCGTCAATGACTGCCCGGTGCGCGGAAAGTACGCGCATCGTTCCTTCCTCGTTCTCCGACATCTTGCGGCTGTAACTGACGGCGTCGGCCGCAAGTATTGCCGAGAGTTTTCTTTTCAGCGGGCCGGCTGGCATGAGACCCCTCCTCGATCACCGTCCTCTTCGCACCCGATTTTCTGCCGCCCCTTCATCAATTTCAACCGGAAAAACCTGTCCCGGGCGGCTGTGCGACTTTTTTACCGCGAAAAAACATGAAATCATGGTTTTCCCGGGTATCGCTGACGCGAGGGCGTCCGCGGCAGCGGCTGCACTCCATGATCCGGAAAGCGGCGGATGACCGCCGCCGGCAGAACGTACAATCGCGTCAACACCGGTAACAGCCGGCCCCTCTCCCTCCGGAACCCCGTGTCGATCAATTTTGTTTACACGATCAGCGTCCTCAACAGCCTGGGCGTGGTCGCAACGCAGGTCGTGGTGTCCCTCTATGCGCTGCAGCTCGGCGCCGGGCCGCTGACGGTCGGCCTGATCGCCGGCAGCTTTTCCCTGTTCCCGGTGCTGCTGGCCGTGATCTCGGGCCGCCTGGTCGACCGCTACGGCGCGCGCTGGCCGATGACCTTCGGCATCATCGGCGGCGGACTGGGCGTGCTGGTGCCCTGGGCCGCGCCGGGACTGCCCGCGCTGTATGTCGCCGGACTGCTGACCGGCCTGTCGGTGATTTTCATCAACCTCGCCTCGCAGAACCTGGTCGGACTGCTGAGCACGCCGGACAACCGCGCGCGTTATTTCGCCAATTACACGCTGACGATGTCGGCGGGCCAGCTCCTGGGGCCGCTGCTCGCAGGCTTGTCAGTGGACCACATCGGCCACCGCGGTGCGCTGCTCACCCTGGTCGCCATTTCGCTGATCCAGATGACGCTGATGGCGGTGCGCGGCAGTGCGCTGCCCGGCGGCACCCGCAAACCCGGCAAAGCGGCCGGCGGCATCCGCGCCATGCTGGCCGATCCGCTGGTGCGCCGCCTGCTGGCCACCGGCTGCCTGCTCAACGCCGGCATCAACCTCTACCAGGTCTACATGCCGGTGTACGGCCATGCCATCGGCCTCACGGCCACGACCATCGGCATCGTGCTCGCGATGAATTCGGCGGCTGCCTTCGTCGCCCGCTTCGCCTTGCCGCGCATGATCCGCCGTTTCGGTGAGCAGCGCGTCCTGGTCTGCGCCTTTGCCGCCGGCGCCGCCGGCCTGACGCTGATCCCGCTGTTCCACGATCCCCTGCTGCTCGCGCTGGTGTCCTTCTGCTTCGGGCTGGGCATGGGCTGCGGCCAGCCGATCGTCACAATAATGATGTTCAGCAATTCGAAGGACGGCCGTTCGGGCGAGACGCTGGGCCTCAAGTTCACCACCAACCAGTTCACCAAGCTGTCCAGCCCGGTGCTGTTCGGCGGCATCGCCGCCGCAGCGGGCCTGTTCGCGATGTTCTGGATCAATGCCGTGCTGATGGTGGCCGGTGCCCTGCTCAGCCGGCCGCCGCGCGTGAAACCGCCGTCCTGAAGGCGGCGGCAAGCCCTAGCGGCAGAGAATGTCCGCCATCCAGTCGGCGGTCTGGGTCTGGAACATGTAACGGCGGTTGTTGGCAACGTGGTTGCCGCCCTTGACGATCAGCAGCTCGCAGGGCCCGGACACCTCGGCGGCAATGCGCTCGGCATTGTGCGGCGGCGTCAGCTTGTCGAGTTCGCCGCCGACAACGTAGATCGGACAGCTGATGTTCTTCGCGACGCCTTCCAGAGTCAGCGTTTTCGCGTTCTCGCGGGCAGCCGCCATGTCCTTCGCATGCGAACGCACGCGGAAGGCCTCGCGCGAGAGTTCATTGCGGCTGTCGAAGGTTTCCACCCAGCTGTAGGGTCCGGACAGCGAGATGCAGGCCTTGATGCGTTTTTCAAAGGCCACGCTGCGCGCGGCGTAATAACCGCCCAGGGAAACGCCCCAGAGGCCGATACGCGCCGCATCGAGATCCTTGCGCGCCGTCACGTAATCAACCACCGCTTTCACCGCGACCTCGTAATCGCCGCGGATGGGAATGTCGTATTCCGCCTCGCCCTGCCCCGGCCCGTCGAATGACAGCGTGGCCATACCGCGGGCGAGGAAAATGTTTTCGTAGACCTCGAGTTCCTCCTTGGTCGAATCAAGCCCCACGCACATCACCACCACCGGCTGCGGCCCGGCGCCCGCCGGTTTGCGCAGGATGCCGGCAAGGCTGCGGCCCTGATACGGCATTTCGACGCGTTCACCCGGATACGGCAGCAGCGGCAGCGCCAGCTGGCGGCATTCGATGACCTTGCGGTGGGCCGCCTTCATCTGCGGAATGTCGTGCACGAACATGAACTTGCCGAAGTGGTAACAGATCGCCGCGCGATTGAGGTGTTCCCCGGCGGACAGCGGGTAACCGCCGGCGAGCGCCCTGCGCCCCAGCTCTTCGTGCATCGCCGCGCGCGCGCTCCAGGCGGCACACCACTCGTCCCAGCGCGAGATGCCGGCGGTGACTTCCTCGAAGTCGGTCAGCGGAACACCGCTCGACACGAAACGCGGCGCCCAGTGATGTATCGCGGTCTCGACGCGTTTGTCCTTTGCCGGCTGGCCTGCTGCATCCATCATCCTGTCCTTGTCTGCGTGATCAAAAAACCAGTCCGGGTTTTACCAGAAAACCGGCGCCCGGCACCGGCGCGATGTTCCACGGCTTGTACTGGCCGGAATATCCACCGTCCACCGATACTCCCGGTGGTGATTTTGGTGCAGAATGCGCCCCTTCGCTACAAGCCCCGAACGGAAAAATCCACAACATGAACGCGCAGTCGAATCTCGCCCGCCTCGCAATTGCCGCCATCGCCACCCTTGGCCTCGCCGCCACTCCCGCCGCCGCGCAACCCTGGCCGGAACGGCCCGTCCGCATCATCGCGCCGATCTCCGCCGGCGGCGGTGCCGACGTGGCCGCGCGCCTGCTGGCCAAATCGATGGGCGAAACCCTGAAACAGCAGGTCATCATCGAGAACCGTCCCGGCGGCGGCAGCGTGCTCGGCACCACGACGGCGGCCGCTGCGACACCCGACGGCCACACCCTGCTGTGGATATCCGGCGCGCACGCCATCAACGCCGCCTTCAACCGCAGCCTGCCCTACGATTCGATGAAGAGTTTCGAACCGATCGGGCTGTTCGCCAGAATGCCTTTCGTGCTGGTCATCCATCCCGGCCTGAACGCGAAGACGGTGCCCGAACTGCTGGCACTGGTGCGCGCGAGCCCCGGCAAGTACAACTTCGCCAGCAGCGGCATCGGCAGCGCCTCGCACCTCGGCCTCGAAATGCTGAAACTCGGCGCCAGACTCGACATGGTCAACATCAGCTACAAGGGCGCCGCGCCCTCGCTTGCCGGACTGATTGGCGGCGAAGTGCAGATGGCGATGCTCGGCCCGCTGTCGGTAAAGCCGCATATCGCCTCGGGCAAGGTGCGGCCGCTGGCGGTGACCACCGCCAAACGTTCGGCCGCCTTCCCCGGCCTGCCGGCACTGGGCGAAAGCGTACCGCAGTACGAGATGACCAGCTGGTACGGCATGCTCGCGCCGCGCGGCACGCCTGCGGGTGTAATCACCCGGCTGAACGAAGCGATGACCATCGCGCAGTCGGACAAGGCCGTGCTCGACAGTCTCGCGGCCGAAGGTGCCGAGCTGCCGCGCAGCACACCGCAGGAATTCCGCAAATACCTGGAGGCGGACATCGCACGTTACATGGCGCTGCGCCAGAAGCTCGACATCCGGCTCGAATAAACACACTGCAAGGAGAAACCCCCATGCCCACCGCACGCATCAACGGCGTCGATATCCCCTGTGAAGTCCTCGGCGGCAGCGGCCCCTGGGTCGCGCTGACACCCGGCGGCCGGCGCGGCATGGCTGAAATCCGCTCGCTGGCGGCACGCGTCGCCGCCGGCGGCTTCCGGGTGCTGATCCACGACCGGCGCAACTGCGGCGCCGCGCCGGTATCCGTCGGCGGCGGAAACACCGAACACGAAGTCTGGGCGGACGACCTGCACGCGCTGCTGCAGGACCTGGATGCACTGCCTGCGATCATCGGCGGCAGCTCCTCCGGCTGCCGGATGTCGATCGATTTTGCGCTGCGTTATCCGCAGTCGGTGCGCGGCCTGCTGCTGTGGCGGGTCACCGGCGGCGCGTTTGCGGTGCAACGCCTGACGGAGAAATACTACGGCGAATTCATCCGCGCAGCCCGGGATGGCGGCATGGCCGCAGTCTGCCAGACCGAACATTTCCGCGAACTGATCGCCGCGCGCCCGGCCAACCGCGATGCGCTGATGGCGATGGATCCGGCGCAGTTCATTGGCGCGATGCAGGAATGGGAACAGCAGTTCCGCGTCGGTGACGGAGAGCCGGTGATCGGTGCCAGCGCGGAACAACTGCGGTCGATCACCGTGCCGGCCTGCATCGTACCCGGCAACGACCGCACGCACCCGCGTGCCGCGGCGGAAAAACTCGCGCGCCTGCTGCCGAAGGCCGAACTGCAGTCACTGATGGGCGCAGATCTCGATATCGACGTCGATCCGGCGGCGAACTGGAACGTGAAGGAAGCGGAACTCGCGGCGATACTCACCGGCGGGCTACGCCGGATGGGCGCCTGAAGCCGGCTAGAGACCTACGGGTCCGGTATCGGCGGCCAGCCGGTAACCGCTGCGTCCCGCCTTCTTGGCCCGGTACATCGCGGCATCGGCATTCGCCATCAGCGTCGGCGCGTCAACACCGTCCGCAGGGTAGAGGCTGATGCCGATGCTGCATGACGCCTTGAGGGCGTGCGGTCCGACCTGAAAAGGCTGCGCGAGCGCAGCCAGAATCTTGCCCGCCGCCGCCTCCGCATCAGCGCGGCTTTTGATGCCATTGAGCACGGCGACGAACTCGTCGCCGCCGGTGCGCGAGACCGTATCCTCCCGGCGAATGCAGGAACCCAACGCCTGCGCAATGCCGCGCAGCAGATCGTCGCCAACGCGGTGCCCGTAGCTGTCATTGACCGCCTTGAAATGATCGAGGTCGATGAACATCACGGCAAAACCCTGGCCGCTGCGATCAGCCTGGAATTGCGCCTGCATCAGACGGTCGCTCAGCAGCACGCGATTCGGCAGACCGGTCAGCGGATCATGCAGCGCCGTGAGCTGCAACTGCTCGTTGGCGCTGAGCAGTGTCGCCGCCATTTTCTCCACCCGTGCCGCCCGATGCCCGTCCAAGGCCGACAACACGACCGTCACCGACAGCATCCCGAAAATCGCGACGCCGATCTGTGCTGCCAGCAAATCACTGTTGACGCCACCGGCGTCCGCGGCCAGGCAGATGCTCCCGGGAATGAACTCCGCCGCCGCCATGCCAGTGTAGTGCATGCCGGTTATCGCCAGGCCCATCACGCCGGCACTCCCCAGTCTGGCCAGCACGGCCAGCATCGAATCACGCCGCCGCAGTTCGAAGGCGAGCCACAGCGCGGCGAACGACGCGGCGATCGCGATCAGCACTGAAACGACGAACAACACGGGGTCATAACGGATCGGCGGTGACATCTGCAGCGCCGCCATGCCGGTGTAGTGCATCGCGCTGATGCCGATCCCGAGCAAGGCTGCGCCGGTCGACAGAAGGCCGGCAGTCAATACCTGGCTTCTCACCACGGCCAGCGCGAATCCGGACACGACAATCGCGATCAGCAGCGACAGCAGCGTCAGTCCGAGGTCATAGCCGAGGGGGATCGGCAGGCTGAAGGCCAGCATGCCGATGAAATGCATCGACCAGATGCCGGCACCCATCACCGCGGCGCCGCCGGCCAGCCACAGCCAGGGACGCCAGCCGCTGCCGGAAACGCGGCTCGCCAGGTCGAGCGCGGCATATGAAGTCATGATCGCCACCGCCAGCGACAGCAGGACCAGCTGGAAATCGTAGTTACCCGGCATTCAGTCACTCCCACCAGTGACACGAACCAGATTGTAGCAGCGGCCGGGCGGCCGCGGCACTCAGGCCTTCTGCTCGCCGGCGGTCTTCTCCGCCTGCTCCCGCTGCATCCGCTGCGATTCCGCGATGAACTCGGCGTATTTCCTTTTCATCTGCTGCGGCATCCAGAAATCCACCGCGGCAAAGCCGAAGAAGAACAGCATCATGATGGTGCGCGTGCCCTGCTCCAGTTCGCCGCCGTAGAACAGCACCCAGAAGCCGAGCACCAGGTTCAGCAGCCCGGCAAAATAGAACACGTAAATGCGCTTCTTCAGCTTTGCGTCGAGTTCGTCCATCATCCCTTCTCCAGTCTCAGCCGCGTGCGGCCTGCACTTCCGGCGCGCGCAGCTGCGCCGCCATCTTGTCGAGCACGCCGTTGACATACTTGTGGCCATCGGTGCCGCCAAAAGACTTGGCCAGCTCGATCGCCTCGTTGATCACCACCCGGTACGGCACTTCCGGGCAGTGCATGAATTCGTAACCCGCGAGCAGCAGGATGCCGCGCTCCACCGGCGACAGGCTCTTGTAGGCGCGGTCGAGCAGCGGCGCAATGCGCTGTTCCATTTCGGCCGCGCCGGCAACCGCACCGTCGAGCAGCTTCGTGAAGTACTCGGTATCACTCGCGCCGAAATCCTCGGCTTCGCCGAGCTGCGCGGCGATGGTCACGGGATCAGTACCCGCGAGCTGCCACTGGTAGAGTCCCTGCAGTGCAAACTCACGGGAACGGCGGCGATTCGATTTCATCATCTTCCGGTGTTGCGGCCACACCCGGTGCGGCACAAATTATTGTTTAAAAACAAATACTTATGTAATTCAGGTATTTTCCGCGTCACGCTTCAGACGCTGCATCAGCCGCGCCATTTCCACCGCAACCAGCGCGCAGTCGGCACCCTTCTGCGCCATGCGCACCTCGGCCTGATCGTCATTCTCGGTGGTGAGAATGCCGTTGGCCACCGGCACGCCGGTCTCGAGCTGCACCTCGGTGATGCCGCGCGAGGATTCGTTGGACACGATTTCGAAGTGATAGGTTTCACCGCGAATCACCGCACCCAGCGCCACCAGCGCATCGTAGTGCCCGCTGATCGCCATCGCCTTCAGCGCCAGCGGAATTTCCAGCGCGCCCGGCACGCTGACGATGCGCATGTCCTTTTTGGCAACGCCCATTTTCACCAGCGCCGCGGTGCAGGCCGACAGCAGCCCGTCGCCGACGTCGACATTGAAACGCCCCATCACGATGCCGATGCGCAAGCCCTTGCCGTCATGCTCCGGTTCCAGTTCCTCGATGTCGTCAAAACGCGCCATGTTTTTCACCCAATCACCCAATCACTTAATCACTTAATCACCGACTCAAGCCTTGCCCGGCGGCTGCATGTAACCCGTCACCTCGAGGTCAAAACCCGCCATGCTCGGCATGCGCAGCGGCTGCGCCAGCACGCGCATTTTCTTGACGCCGAGGTCGCGCAGGATCTGCGCGCCGATGCCGTAGTTGCGCAACACGATCTTCGCCGGGCTGCCACGCTCGTGCTGCGGTCGCGCACGTTCCAGCAACTCGGCCGCGGTCTCCTGCCGGTGCAGCAGGATGATCACGCCGCGGCCTTCGCGGGCAATCGCCGCCATCGCGTCATGCAGGTTCCAGGAATGGCGGGTCGCACCGGTGTCGAGCAGGTCGATCAGCGACACCGGTTCATGCACCCGCACCGGCACCTCGTCCTTCGCGCTGAAGCTGCCGCGCACCAGCGCCAGATGGGTCTGCTGGCCGGCGGTTTCGGTATAGGCCACCAGCCGGAATTTGCCGTGCGCAGTCTCGATGTCGCGCTCGGCCGCGCGTTTCACCAGCGATTCGGTGCTGCTGCGGTACTGGATCAGGTCGGTGATCGTGCCGATCTTCAGCCCGTGTTCCGCGGCAAAGGGAATCAGGTCCGGCAGCCGCGCCATCTCGCCGTTGTCCTTGAGGATTTCGCAGATCACCGCCGCCGGCGTCAGTCCCGCCAGCCGCGCGAGGTCGCAACCCGCCTCGGTGTGCCCGGCGCGCACCAGCGTGCCACCGTTCTGCGCCATCAGCGGGAAAATATGTCCCGGCTGCACGATGTCGGCGGGACTGGCGTCCGCCCGGATCGCCGCCTGCACCGTCTTCGCGCGGTCGGCCGCCGAAATGCCGGTGGTGACACCCTCCGCCGCCTCGATCGACAGCGTGAAGTTGGTGCCCATCGGCGAGCGGTTGTTGCTGACCATCAGCGGCAGATTCAGCTGCCGGCAGCGCTCCTCGGTCAGCGTCAGGCAGATCAGACCGCGGCCGAAACGCGCCATGAAATTGATGGTCTCGGCCGTCGCGAATTCCGCCGCCAGCACCAGGTCGCCCTCGTTCTCGCGGTCCTCTTCATCGACGAGCACCACCATGCGTCCGGCGCGCATTTCGGCGATGATTTCTTCGGTGGGGCTGATCGCCACGTCGTCTTTTCCCGATTTCAAGTTCCAGTTTCCTTGCCTGCGGCTGTTTCATTGAGCCGCTCCACATACCGCGCCAGCATGTCCACTTCCAGATTGATCCGCGCCCCCGGCTTCAGGTTCTGCAGCGTGGTCGCGCCGAGGGTATGCGGGATCAGGTTGACTTCGAAGCTGTCGCCATCGACCGCATTCACCGTCAGGCTGACGCCGTCCACCGCCACCGAACCCTTGCGCGCGATGTAGCGCGCAATCTCCCGCGGCGCTTCAACGACGAGGCGGCGATTATCCCCCACCGCGTCGAAGCGCGATACTGTCCCCGTGCCATCGACATGCCCGGTCACCAGGTGCCCCCCGAGGCGGTCGGCGAGCCGCAGGGCCTTTTCGAGGTTGACCGGCGCGCCGGCGGTGAAGCCCGCAACCACCGACAATGTCGCCTGCGACACCTCGGCCTCGAAATGGCTGCGGTCGAAGGCCACCACGGTCAGGCAGACGCCGCTGACCGCGATGCTGTCGCCGAGTGCAACGTCACCCATGTCCAGCCCGCCGGTCTCGATGTGCAGGCGCAGACCGCCCGGCGCCGGATCGGTTTTCGCGATGCGGCCGACGGCCGCGACGATGCCGGTGAACATTATTCCGGCCGCGCCAGTATCCGCAGGTCTTCGCCGATGCGTGCCACGTCGGTAATCCTCAGCTTGCGCCGTCCGGCGAGGCTGTCCAGCGGCGGCAGGTGGAACATGCCCTGCGCGGTGTCGCCGAGGATGCAGGGCGCCATGTAGACCAGCAGTTCATCGACCAGCCCTTCATCGAGCAGCGAGCCGTTCAGCTTGTGCCCGGCCTCGACATGCACCTCGTTGCAGCCGCGCCGCGCCAGCTCCTGCAGCAGCGCCGGCAGTTCGACCTTGCCCTCGTGGTTGGGCAGCACCACGACTTCCGCGCCCTTGGCGCGCAGCGCCACCGAGCGCGGCACATCGGCGCCGGCCGCGGCGATGATCGTGCCGGGGCCGAGCACTTTCGCCGTCAGCGGCGTCTGCATCCGGCTGTCGACGACCACGCGCAGCGGCTGGCGCGTGGTCTGCACCTCGCGCACATTGAGCTGCGGGTCGTCATCCTTGACCGTGCCCACCCCCGTCAGCACCGCGCAGGCGCGCGCGCGCCAGGCATGGCCGTCGCGGCGCGCATCACTGCCGGTAATCCACTGGCTCTGGCCATCGGCCAGTGCAGTGCGGCCATCAAGACTCGTGGCAACCTTCATCCGCACCCAGGGTGTGCCGCGGGTCATGCGCGACACGAAACCGATGTTGAGTTCGCGCGCTTCATTTTCCATCAGGCCGACATCGACCGCGATGCCGGCTGCGCGTAGTTGTTCGAAACCATTCCCCGCGGTCTGCGGATTCGGGTCCTGCATTGCCGCCACCACCCGCGCCGGCTTCGCCTTCAGCAGCGCATCGACGCAGGGCGGCGTGCGGCCGTGATGGGCACAGGGCTCCAGCGTCACGTAGACCGTCGCACCGGCGGCCAGCTTGCGCGCGTGCTCCAGCGCGATCGTTTCGGCATGCGCCGCGCCGGCCTTTTCATGCCAGCCCTCGCCGACCACCTGGCCGTCCCTGACGATCACGCAGCCGACGCGCGGATTCGGCGTGGTCGTGTACAGCCCGCGCGCCGCGAGTTCCAGCGCATAAGCCATGTGGCGGTGATCGTCGGGAGTGAACATGTCGGATTCAGCCTGCGCCGTGACGGCGGTCAAGACTACTTGCGGCCCGGCTTGCGCACTTCCTTGATGGCGTCGGTGAAATCATCGACACCCTGGAAGCTGCGGTAGACGGAAGCGAAGCGGATGTAGGCCACTTCGTCGAGTTTTTTCAGTTCGCGCATCACCATCTCGCCGACGCGCCGCGCCGGAACCTCGCGCTCGCCCAGCGACAGCAGTTCGTTGGTCAGGGTGCCGATCGCCTCGTCAACCAGCGGCGTCGGCACCGGCCGCTTGTGCAGCGCGCGCATGAAACTGGTGCGCAACTTGGCGAGGTCGAATTCGGCGCGGCTGCCGTCCTGCTTGACCACCTGCGGCATGCGCAGCTCGACGGTTTCGTAGGTCGTGAAGCGCTTGCTGCAGGCCACGCACTTGCGGCGGCGGCGGATGGTGTCCCCGTCATCACTCTCGCGGGAGTCGATGACCTGGGTTTCGTCCGATTTGCAGAAGGGACACTTCATCGTCCGGGTCCGGCAGCCGGGTCAGCGGCGGTAAACCGGGAAACGGTCGCACAGCGCCTTGACCTCGCCGCGGACGCGATTGATCACCGCCTCATCCTGCGGCGCGTCGAGCACGTCGGCGATCAGGCCGGCGAGTTTTTCAGCCTCCGGCGCGCCGAAACCGCGGGTGGTCATCGCCGGCGAGCCGATACGCACGCCGCTGGTCACCATCGGCGGGCGGGTGTCGTTGGGCACCGCGTTCTTGTTGACCGTCATGTGCGCGCGGCCCAGCGCCTGTTCGGCCTCGATGCCGGTCACCGGCTTGTCGCGCAGGTCGAGCAGGAACAGATGGCAGTCGGTGCGGCCGGAGACGATGCGGTAGCTGCGGCCCTGCAGCACCTTCGCCATCAGGCGCGCGTTGTCGAGCACCTGCTGCTGGTAGGCGCGGAACTCCGGGCTCATCGCCTCCTTCAGCGCCACCGCCTTGGCGGCGATGACATGCATCAGCGGTCCGCCCTGCGAACCGGGGAAGACCGCGGAATTGAGGATTTTCTCGTGTTCCGCCGCAGCGAGGATCAGGCCGCCGCGCGGGCCGCGCAGCGTCTTGTGCGTCGTGGTCGTCACGAAATCGGCGATGCCCACCGGGCTAGGATAGAGGCCGGCGGCAACGAGGCCGGCGTAATGCGCCATGTCGGCCATCAGCAGCGCACCAGTGCTGTCGGCGATTTCGCGGAATTTTTTCCAGTCGATCGCCAGCGCGTAGGCGGAGGCGCCGGCGACGATCAGCTTCGGCTTGTGGGTTTTCGCCAGTTCGGCGACCTCATCGTAGTTGATGGCCTGGGTCTGTGGATCAAGGCCGTAACTCACCGCGTTGTAGTACTTGCCGCTGATGTTGACCTTGGCGCCGTGGGTCAGATGGCCGCCGTCGGAGAGCCGCATGCCGAGGATGGTGTCACCCGGCTTCAGCACGGCGAGAAACACCGCGGCATTGGCCTGGGCACCCGAATGCGGCTGCACATTGGCGTAACCCGCCTTGAACAGCGCCTTGGCGCGCTCGATCGCCAGCGTTTCCGCGATGTCCACGTATTCACAGCCGCCGTAGTAGCGCTTGCCGGGATAACCTTCGGCGTACTTGTTGGTCAGCACCGAGCCCTGGGCCTGCAGCACTGCCGGGCTTGCATAGTTCTCCGAGGCAATCAGCTCGATATGGTCTTCCTGGCGCTGCGCTTCCTGGCTGACGGCCCGGAACAGCTCGGGATCGGTGGTTTCAAGGCTGAGATTGGACAGGGACATGTAAAAGGCTCGAGGGTTGCCGGATGAACAGGCCCGGATTTTATCATGCGGAACCGCCATTTCCCCCTGCTGGCGCCGTCCCGCAACCCTTATGATGTCGGCTTGCGCAAGGGGAACATCCGCATCATGAAACCGCTGCTGGCGCTGTCGCGCGCCATAGACGCACTGAACGAAACCGTCGGCCGCGGCGCCTGCTGGCTGGTCCTGCTGTGCATCCTCATCAGCGCCGGCAACGCGGTCGCCCGCTACGGCTTCAGCTACAGTTCCAACGGCCTGCTCGAAATCCAGTGGTACCTCTACACGCTGGTGTTCCTCGGCGCCGCCGGCTACACGCTCAAACACAACGCCCATGTACGCATCGACCTCGTCGCCGCGCGCCTGTCGCCGCGGGCACAGGCCTGGATCGACATCTTCGGCCATGTCTTCATGCTGCTGCCGGTCAGCGCGATCATGCTCTGGTTCGGCTGGGCAGCCTTCCTCGAGTCGTATCGCATCGGCGAAGTCTCCACCGACGCCGGCGGCCTGCTGCGCTGGCCGATCAAGTTCGTGGTGCCCGCGGCCTTCGCGCTGCTGATCCTGCAGGGGTTGTCGGAGACGATCAAGAAATTCGCGCTGCTCGGCAGCAAAGACACGACTGCGACGGAACGCTAGATGGCCTTTGAACTGATGGCGCCACTGATGTTCCTCGGTCTGGCCGCGCTGCTGCTGCTCGGCTACCCGGTCGCCTTCGCGCTCGCCGCCAACGGCCTGCTCTTTGCCTTCATCGGTTTCGAACTCGGCATGCTGCAGCCGGAGCTGCTGCAGGCGCTGCCGCAGCGGCTCTACGGCATCATGGCCAATCCGCTGCTGCTGGCGATTCCCTTTTTCACCTTCATGGGTCTCGTGCTCGAACGCAGCGGCATGGCGGAAGACCTGCTCGACACCGTCGGCCAGATCTTCGGCCCGCTGCGCGGCGGCGTCGCCTACGCGGTGATTCTGGTCGGCGCGCTGCTCGCGGCAACCACAGGGGTCATCGCCGCCTCGGTGATCGCGATGGGACTGATCTCGCTGCCGGTGATGCTGCGTTACCGTTATTCGCCGCGGCTCGCCAGCGGCGTGATCTGCGCTTCCGGCACGCTGGCGCAGATCATCCCGCCCTCGATCGTGCTGATCGTGCTCGCCGACGTGCTCGGTGCCTCCGTCGGCGACATGTACGCCGGCGCCGTGCTGCCCGGCCTGCTGCTGGTGATCCTGCTCCTCGGCTACGTCTTCATCACCACGATGATCAATCCCGCCGCCGCTCCCGCGCTGCCGCCGGAGGCACGGCGCCTGCGCGGTGCTGCGCTGTGGCGCCACGCACTGCTGGTCATGGTGCCGCCGCTGGTGCTGATCTTCCTCGTGCTGGGCTCGATCTTCGCCGGCATCGCCACCCCCTCCGAGGGCGGCGCGCTCGGCGCGGTCGGCGCACTGCTGCTGGCCGCGGCCCGGCGCCGGCTCAAACTGAAAATGCTGCGCGAGGCGCTCGACTCGACCACCCGGCTCTCCAGCTTCGTGATGTTCATCCTGATCGGCTCGACGGTCTTCGCGCTGACCTTCCGCGCCGTCGATGGCGACCTCTGGGTCGAACGCCTGTTCACCCTGGTGCCCGGTGGCGAAGTCGGTTTCCTCATCGTCGTGCACCTGATGATTTTCGTGCTCGGCTTCTTCCTCGACTTTTTCGAGATCGCCTTCATCCTGCTGCCGCTGCTCGCCCCGGTGGCCGCCAAGCTCGGCATAGACCCGGTGTGGTTCGCGGTGATGATCGGCATCAACCTGCAGACCTCCTTCCTGACGCCGCCCTTCGGCTTCGCGCTGTTCTACCTGAGGAGCGTCGCGCCGAAGCAGGTCAGCACCACCGACATCTACCGCGGCGTCCTGCCCTTCATCATCGTGCAACTCATCGCGCTGCTGCTGGTGATCAGTTATCCGCAGCTGGTCAGCGCCTTTACCGACAAGCCGTCAACAAAGGACATCGGCAACATCGAAATCAACATCCCCTCCGATGGCGCAGCGGACAAACCCGGCGTCGGAGGCATGACCCGCGAAGAACAGTCGGCGGCGGAGATCGAACGCATGCTGCGCGAGGGAAAATAAAAATATCAATAAAATCAAACACTTACTACAAATCCTCTGGAATACGCCATTTATCACCCCCAAGGCCCGCCATCGGCACCACCCATTGCAAGCCCTGTAAAATCGCAGAGCAAGGAGATTCCGGCATGAACCAGACTTTTACCGCCGTCGTAAAACAGGATGGCCCGTGGTGGATCGGATGGATCCAGGAAGTTCCGGGCGTCAACTGTCAGGAAGCCACGCGCGAGGCACTGCTTGAAACCCTGCGCGTGACGCTCGCGGAGGCATTGGCCATGAATCGAGCCGATGCGCGCGATGCCGCCGGCAAAGGATACGAAGAACTTCATATCGCGGTATGAAGCGTCGCGATTTGCTGCGACACCTCACCGCACACGGCTGCAGCCTGCTCCGCGAAGGCGGCAACCACTCCTGGTGGCATAACACCAGCCTGAACCGCCGCAGCACGATTCCCCGCCACAACGAAATCAACGACCACCTCGCCCGAAAAATCTGCAAGGACCCCGGCGTACCGCAGCCCTGATCCATCGGCATTTCACCCGTGATTCCCTTCCCCGACCTGCTGCTTTTCGCCGGCGCCGCGCTGCTGATGGTGCTGACACCCGGCCCCAACATGATCTACCTGATCTCGCGCTCGATCTGTCAGGGTCGCGGCGCCGGGGTGATTTCATTGTTCGGCGTGATCGCCGGATTTTTCCTGCACATGCTCGCCGCGGCGATCGGGCTGTCGGCAATCTTTCTCGCGGTGCCGCTGGCCTACGAACTGCTGAAATGGCTGGGCGCGCTGTACCTGCTGTGGCTCGCCTGGGAAGCGGTCAAACCCGGCGCGCGTTCGCCCTTCGAGCCGCGCGCGCTGCCGCCGGATTCGCCGCGCCGGCTGTTCCTGATGGGTTTCATGACCAATGTGCTCAACCCCAAGGTCGCCGTGTTCTACCTGTCGATCTTCCCGCAGTTCATCGATACCGGGCGCGGCGCGGTATTCCTGCAGAGCCTGACGCTGGGCCTGACCCAGATCTCGGTGAGTTTCATCGTCAACCTGCTGATTGCGCTGTCCGCCGCGGGCATTGCCGGCTGGTTCGCGCGTTATCCCTTCTGGCTGGCGACCCAGCGTTACGTGATGGGCGGCGTACTCGCCGCGCTGGCGCTCAAACTCGCCTTCGAACCGCGGCGCGGCTGAAACCGGTGACATGACACCTGCCGTCCTCCGCATCACCTCCTGCATGGCCGACAACGCCGAGGCCACCTGCCGCGCGATCAGCCGCTGGCTCGGCGACCGCCTCGGCATCGCCACCGAATTCATCGACTGCATACCCTGGCAGGAACGCGAGCGCGAACTCGACGCCGGGCGCATCCACCTGTGCTGGATCTGCGGCCTGCCCTATGTGCGCAAGGCCGATGCCCTGCCGCCGCAGGTCGAGGCCTGCGTCGCGCCGGTGATGGCGCTGTCGCGTTACGGCGGCGCGCCGGTGTACTACTCCGACATCGTCGTGCGCCGCGACAGCCCGTACCGCGATTTCGCCGACCTGCGCGGCAGCGCCTGGGCCTACAACGAGCCGGATTCACACTCCGGCCACAACGTCGTGCGCCACCAACTGGCGTTAATCGGTGAAACCGGCGGCTATTTCGGCCGCGCCGTCGAATCCGGCGCGCACCAGGCCTCGCTGCGGATGATCGCCGACGGCAGCATCGACGCCTCGGCCATCGACAGCACCGTGCTCGAGGCGGAGATTGCGCGCAGCCCGGAACTGGTCAAGGCAATCCGGGTCATCGGCACGCTGGGCCCGAGCCCGATGCCGCCCTGGGTCGCGCACCGCGGGCTGGACCCGGCGCTGCGCGCGGACATACGAGACAGCCTACTGGCGATGCACGGCGATGCGGCCGGTGCGCACATCCTGGCGCAATGGGGCATCGCGCATTTCGCCGCGGTGGACGATGCGCACTACGATCCGATCCGCGACATGGCCCTGCAGGCGGCGGACATCCCGCTCGCTGCAGCACAGTCCGCAAACTGAACGCGGCACGCATGCGCAACCCGGATGGGTTTAATCTGGGCTGTGCGGCCTGCCATCACGGCGCGGCAGTGCCCGCAACACGACAACAATGAAAACCCGAGCGCGCCGCCACGGAGGAATCCGATGAACATCGTCACCCGTTATGCCGCGCTGCTGCTGTGCTGCGCCGTGGCCCCCGCATCCGCCGCCACCCACGAAGACCGCTTCCTCGACGCCGACGGCGTCAAGATCCGCTATATCGACGTTGGCAAGGGCGAGCCGATCGTGCTGCTGCACGGCGGCACCTCGCGGCTGGAGAGCTGGATCACCGCCGGCGTCGTCGACAACCTGGCGAAGGATTTCCGCGTCATCGCCTTCGACGCGCGCGGCCACGGCAAGAGCGATTCGCCGCGCGACCCCGCCGCCTACGGCCGCCAGCAGTCACTCGACGTGGTGCGCATCCTCGACGCGCTGAAACTCGAACGTGCGCACATCATCGGTTTCTCTCTCGGCAGCAGCACCGTCGCCAAGCTGCTGACCCTGCATCCCGAACGTTTTCTCACCGCGGTGCAGGTCGCCGGCGCCGGGCGCACGCCGAAGGAAGCCAACGACCCGCGCATCGAGGTCGAAGCCTCCGAAATCGCCCGTGACTGCGTCAGCCGCAGCCGCCTGATGCGCCAGGCCCCCGCCGGAAAAAAACCGACCGAGGAGGAGATCCAGAAACGCATCGCCGCCTGCCGCGCCGATCCGACCTTCGATCCGCTCGCCACCGCGGCCTCGCTGCGCGGGTACCGCGACCAGGCCGTGACGCCGGAGGAAATGGCCGCGGTCAAGGTGCCGACGCTGGGCATCGTCGGCACGCTCGACCACACGCTGAAAGCGATGCAGGCGCTGAAGGAGATCCGCCCCGACATGAAGCTGGTGCTGCTTGAAGGCATATCGCACACCGGCGAAACCGGCATCCAGCGCCAGCCGGCGCTGGTCAGCGAAATCCGCAGCTTCATCGCGGCACAGCGCAGGCCCTGATCAAGGGCACCGGGGAGATCAGCCGCCGTAAAAACGGTTGACCTGATCGGCGGCGTATTCGATCTGCTCCGCCATCAGGTGCTGGGCATGCGGCAGGGCCAGCACGCGTTCGCACTGCCGCTCCGCCACCGGGAAATCGCCTTTTTTATAGCCGAGTTTCGCCGAGGCTTCATGCAGGTGCAGCGGCGTGCCGTAGTATATGCGCGTCTGGACGCCGCGTTCCGCGAGGTACGCATGCAGCCGGTCGCGGTCGTCGGCCTGCACCAGGAACATCATGTAGGGGTGGAACACCTCCGGCAGCTCCGGCGGGATGAACACCGGGCCTGGCTTGATGCGTGCGCGGTAGATTGCGACATTGCGGCGGCGTTGTTCGATGACGCTGTCCAGCCGCGACAGCCGGAACTTCAGCACTTCCGCCTGCAGTGAATCCATCCGCGAATTGACGCCGAACATCACCGCGTTGTCGCGCGCCTCGCGGCCGTGGTTGCGGTAGAGCCTGACCTTGCGCGCGAACTCCGCATTCTGCGTCAGCAGGAAACCGCCGTCGCCGAAGGCGGCAAGGATCTTGTGCGGATGCGAAGACACCGCACCGCAGTCCGCCAGCGTGCCGCCGTGGCGGCCGCGGTAACGCCCGCCCATCGCCTGCGCCGCATCCTCGATCACCGCGAGGCCGTGTTTGCGCGCGACGGCATGGATCGCGTCCATGTCGGCGATGCGCCCGCTCCAGTGCACCGGCATGATCGCCTTCGTGCGCGGCGTGATGCGGCGCTCGACGTCGGCCGGATCGATGTTCTGGTCTTCGCGCACATCGGCGAACACCGGCTTCGCGCCGACATGCGCGATCGCGCCGGCCGACGCGATGAAGGACACCGGTGAAGTGATGACCTCGTCGCCGCGCCCGACACCCAGCGCCCACAGCCCGAGCATCAGCGCGTCGGTGCCGGAGTTCAGCGTCACGCAATGCGCGGCCCCGGTGTAGGCGCAGACCGACGCCTCGAAAGCATCGACTTCCTCGCTGAGGAAGACATGGCCCTGCGCCAGCACGCGGTCGATGCAGGCGAGGATTTCCTCGCGCTCTTCGGCATAACGTTGCGCAATATCGTGAAACGGCACTTTCATTTCGGCCACGTCGTCAGCTTTCCTGTTGTGGTTTGATGCAGCACTTTATCCGCCGGACAGGGTAAAACGCAGCTCGACACGACCTGCCCTCGGCGAAATATAAAAATATCAATATAATCAAATACTTATTGACTATCCCGCAGGACGGCCGCGGTCTCCCGCAAGTTCACCCGGCCGCATCAGCCAGAACACCACCAAGGCAATCGCCATCAGCACCGCCACCAGCAGGAACGCGATGCCCCAGCCCGGACGCGACATGCCGCCGGACAGATCCAGCGCATAACCGATCATCAACGGACCGACAAAACCGCCGGAATAACCGAGCATGGAATGCACCGCCAGTGTCGCGCCGCGCCGTGAAGGTTCCGCAGTCCCCGCCGCACCCGCCGTCAGCGACGACGAATCGAGCCATATCACCAGCCCGTACACCAGCAGCAGGGTGACGGCCAGCGCATAGGACAGCGTGCCGACAAAGCCGATGCTGCCGCCGAGCATGATTGAAGCCGCCATCGCCAGCATGATCAGTTTGCGCCGCCCCCAGCGAATCGCCGTCTCGTTGCCGAGCACACTCGCCACGGTGCCAACCAGCGCCAGCGCGGTAACCACCAGCGTCGGCGAAAACCGCGCCTCCGATCCGGTGCTCAGCGCCACCCAGGCAAGGAAAGCCACACCCCAGCCGCGCAGCGCATTCATCTCCAGCGTATGGATGCAATAGGCGATCGCATAAGCCATCGCCGAGCGGTTGCGGAACACCGGCCGGAAATCAAACAGCGCTAGGCCATCGCTCGCCGGCTGCGCCGGCACCCTGCGGCCCGGCACCAGCAGGGCCACCAGCAGCCATGCCGCGGCCGCCGTCAGCGCCGCCACCACAAACGCCGACTGCCAGCCAAACGCGCCGGTGAGCAGATCCGCGCATGAAAACGACAAGGCGCCGGAAATGCCGATGCTCGCCGCGTGGCCGGCAGTTGCCCTTGACATCAGCCTGGCATCGACTTGATCGGCCAGTAACTTGAGTCCGGTCATGTAAGTGCCGGCCCAGCCTATGCCCGCCAGTCCGCGCAGCCACAGTGCCGACCAGAAACCTTCGGCATAAAGACCAAACAGCAAGTGGGCGGTGATGGTGCAGGCCACACCGAACAGATAAACCAGCCGCGCATCGATGCGGTCGGTCAGTGTCACCAGTATCGGCACCGCGACCAGATAGGCGCCATAGAACATCGCGGTGATCCAGCCCGCCTCGCTGTTGCTGAGGCCCCACAGCGGCATCATCCCGGGCAGCAGCGCCGGCCAGAAATAGGCGCCGATCTGCACCAGCACCTGTGCGGCGCAGACCACGGCGACCAGGCGCGCGCCGGACAGGGATTTGTTCATCGGATGATGAGTGCCGGTTTGATCCGGGCGTTATGGTTTATTCCAGCAGCAGATCCGGCCGCCCCAGCTGCAACAGCACCCCCAGCTCGTCGGCAAAGGTCCAGCTACTGACGATATTGCCGGCGTCGTCGAAGTCGAGCAGCGCCACCGCATTCACCCCCATGCGCCTGCCGGTCGCCGCAATGCCGCAGAACGGACCGCTGTGAACACCCCCCACATTGAAGCGAACCCACACCTGATTGCCCTCGGCCAGCAGCACATCGAGTCCGTAACCACGATTGGCAAAAGCGCCATCGAGATCCAGCGCACCATGTCCGCGCGCCTGGCTGAATTCGCGCAGGTGTTTGAAACCAAAACGCAGGTTGCGATGGCCCGAAGCCAGCCCGTCCTTGGTCTGCGTCGACAGGCGCGTGCGCGCGGCGGCGATCCGGTTGCGCATCAAGGCATCCGCCGGCTGTGCCTCAAGTGATCTGATGAAACTCGCCGCATCAGCAGTCTGCGGCAGCGGCGGCGCGATGATTTTGCCGTCGGGGCGCGGCGGCAGCTTCGTGCCCAGCTGCCGCAGCAGCTCCGCCTCGTCCATCATGAACCAGCCCTCGACCATCTGGCCGTTGACGATGCGCAGCAGCGCAACTTCATACACATCGACACGTTTGCCGGTGGGCTCAATGCCGAAAAAATTGCCGGTATGCGTGCCGGTCACACGAAACAGCAGCCCGACGCGATCCCCGTCGGCGATCACCCGCTCGATGACATCCACCCGGTCCGGAAACGCCGCGCGCAGGTACAGCGCCGGATGCGGCCAGCCCTGGTCTCGGGCATTGTTCGCCAGATGCAGGTTGCCGCCGCGCACGCGATCATAGTTCGGCGCCAACACCTCCTTCTCGACCTGCGGCATTTCGGGGGTGCCCTGCTTTTGCTTGAAGCGGAGGGCGATTTCGACGTTGCGGGCGAGTTGACCAGTGCGACTGGGGCTAAAGTTAATCATAATTTATATGCCCCCCCCATAATTACGTCAAAGTCTGATTTCATACCGCCAAACTCTTGTCAATCCAACACTTGTTTCCCTTCGATATCTATCTCTGAATGGAAAAATAATACTGACTGGCTTACCAACAAATCTGTTGATGTACGCAAGGCCAAAACCTAACGTTTGCGGCTTTGTTGATAATGGACTAAGAAAAATATTTCGCCTTACATTTACATCTAGATGAGCAATCACCTGATCAATAGTAGCCGCAGTCACAAAGGGATCATTTGCTGAGGAAAAAAAACGCTTTCCTTTAACATCCTTTCCTTGAATCGACTCAGAGGCTCTCGCCATTCTTAATTGACTCTCCTGGTACATTTCCGCACGCAAAGAAGGCAATCCGAAGATGGGCACAAATACAGCGTGATCTTTATTGTCCGCAACATGCGCTATCAATTCATGATCATAGCCAATTGATACAACAAGAATGTCTTGACTAACATCTGTCTCATGAGAGCCTTCATACCCGGTTACAGGGCGGACTTCATATACAGACCCCTCAGAAAACGCCGTTTCTTCTTTTTTTCCATACCTATCCGGCTCGGAATAAATTGCATCAAAGCCTTTAACCCCTCTCCGCTTTAACCACATCATTAAATAAAGAATATGTGGCCGCATAAAACCCGTGATATCCACACATATCCGAGAATTTCCAACCAAACCTACCAACTCACATTCATTCCAGAAAGCGTTAAGAAATGTAGATTCATTCTGACTTTTGTTAACGAACACTTCACCATCATCAGGATATTCAGATTTCTCATATCGATACTCCGGAAGCATTAACCAGAATTTTTTGACGGCCGGTGCTTTTGAAAAAACAGTTCGAACACGTTCACTATCGTTGTAAGCAGATATGAAGATGTCCCATTTTGGCGAGATACTCCAAGTATCGACCGGAGAAAGTTCTGATTTATATGAGATCAGATAATCAAACATTGGAGTCTAGTGGCAATGTGAGGTTTTGCTGCCCATCTTGTGAAGAGAAAGTTGGCGCGCGCATTTCCACCAATCGCTGTCTCATCAAGCCATTAAATTCCAACTCATATTCATCATCAAAAATTGAGTTCACGAACGCACTTGAAAGACCTATAGTGCCACGCCTCGAAGTTGAAAGACTCCATCGCGGTGCAAGCATTGGATTGAGCTGAAACTTACCATCGACTCGCTTAGAGTTTTTATCCAAAGCACCAGCACTTATCTCTATTAAATATGACCAGTTCAATGCGCCAAGAATTGTCTTCCTGGAATTCTCACTTATCTCGCTCAAATTAGTGCTAAATGTCACCAATGCGCACTCTGATGGCTTATCTGAAAATCGAACCTCTTTAAAGAACTCGGCTATCTTGGTAACTGAATTTTTTACCTCTGATCCCCGATCACCAGGCTGCGCATCATCCCAAAACCATTCACTACTGGCCGCGATCCCTTTTCGCTGAGACTCTAGAGATACTAAACCCCCATCAAATGGCCGTTCATTGTTAAAAGAAGACCACTGAAATACATTTTTAACGATGACCAGAAGATTTCTGGGTATCCCCTGAGACATCCGAACAAAAGTTTCAAAAGAGGCATAAGTCGGCCTTTCAGCCTTACATTCCCGATAAAGCTGGGCAACTAGATCCGATTTAAAATGACTGAGCTTATCTGAAAATTTTTCTGCACCAGAATCACTTCGAATAAATTTTTCGCAAAGAGCCGAGATTTCTTTTGAAGCCTTGATCAAATTCCGCTTTTCGTACCACGCCTGATAAAAAAGAAGAATATTTACTTTCTCCAGCAGAGGATATTTATCAAACGAAAGATTTTTTATTAGTTCGTCTATCTTCGACGATTTACTGACGCCAAGAGAAGATTTGGCACCTACAATTTTCGCCAGTTGCTTTCTTAATCGTAAAAAATATGGCCTTTCAAGCGGCGGGTATTTACTTACCATTTCTTGAAAAACGGCGCTTGCATAGTCCTCACTAGGATCTACAACAAAATATCCATCAAGCCCCTTTGCCACTTCATTCTCTGAAGTATGCTCAGAACCAATTAAACCAGCCTTAATTAGGCGCTTCGCACACAAAGCTCTCGAGAATGCACCGTACTTCTGGTTATCTCGCAACACGCGGTCAAGTTCTAGAAAATCAAATTCAGAACCTGGTTTGTTTGGCTCATCATCACTATCAGTTTTATAGGTTTTTACTCCGTAGAGACGCGCGCCAAGCCGGAATGAGCATGGGCCATCTTTAAATCTTATTAGGGTCTGCAAATACTTTTGCTGCTGCTCATTAAAATTCTCCACCTCATCAATCAGGTAGAGAAAAATCACCTTTCTTAGTTCTGGAATATGCCGCCGTAATGCTTTAGGCACACCAAAAACTAATTTCCCCCGTGTAGCACGGACTCTGCAAGTCCAAGCCCCAGTAAATGGAAGATTATTGACCTCATCATCGATCTCAGCACGAAGGTCACGAATTATTTCCTTCGTTTCACTAAGTGAGTTAAACCCTCCCTCAGGTTGAGTCGTAAAACACTCAGAAATTTCCTTGCAAATTGCATGTTGGTCTACATCTGCCGCCACCCCACGTGCACCAAGAAGCCGAATGGCCGCATCAATGCATAATTCAGCAAGCCACAAATCAAAGTAATACTCAAAAACTGTTAACCAAAATTCCTCCGGCTTTCCTTTGTCTTTAAACCGGCCAGCGTGCAGACCATCACCACGCATATAAATGCCAACATATCCATCTCGACCGACACCTTCCAAGAGATTATCTGGATATCGACGTTGCTGTAGCGGCAACGAACAAAACCTCATCAGATGAGTTTTCCCAGACCCCTTACTCCCCCTAACTATCATCGACATAGTTGAGGTTGGCCTGAGCAAACCCACTAGCCCACTCCCTTCTGGCAGATCCACCCATAAGCTGTAAATTTGCTCATCCGTATATTCGGAAGCCTTTGTCAGCTCAAACGGATTACTTATTCGCCTACGTTCATCTTCTCTCATAAGCATCCCTCAAAACTTCTGATGCCGTTTAAATACTGGGTACCACTTCTCACATTCCTCACCTTCGCACCAAATAATTGGCAAAGTATTGTCTGGTGTGTTGTGTGCAAATCCTAGCAATAACTGACCATCTTGATATCCAAGTGGATGATCTGGACAAAGTTTCTCCCCATAGCAACGAGCTAATTCATAAGCAAACTCACGATCAATCCCACTTGGGGCTAATTTGAAATACCTGGAGCCAGGGGATACACTTTTATATGAATCATCTAGCTCAAAAACTGCGGCGCAATTATCACGAAACAACGAGTTTTTTCGGACATGATTCAGCCCAGTCGATGTCGCAAAGAGAGAAATGTATTTAATTTCAACATCCGGCGCCGCATCGATTAACTCCTCGAGCACATCCTCAGAGAAAAGTTCCACCGTCTCTCCTGATGCACATAAATCATCCAAAAAAACATACCGACGAACATCCGGAAAGCGCAATTCCCTTTTGAATTTTTCACCACTTTTTTCTCTTTTTAAGAGTCTATAAGCGTCTAAAAATCTGCTTTTCCCCAGATTATTTTCTTGCCTAAAGTAATATAGAAGATGAGTGCCACTTTCTGCTGGACTGCCTAATCCAACAAATAAAGTACGATTGATCTCTCTTTCTAACTCTAACCGTAGAAATTCCAAATCAGTTGTATCTTGATTTTTCTTTCTAATTCTCTCAATTAATGGATATTCAATTAAATCCCTGTAGCTCGCCTTTAGCAGCTCTCTAATTTCCTCCTCGCCGAAGTACATAAAATTTGACAGTAGATATAACGCATGGATTTTCTCAGCACTCTCATCACCAACCACCCCCACGAATCGCCTTAACCACTCATTAAAATCTTGGCGAGTTAAGGGCTTACCCCATACTTGGTCCGCCAATATCTTTAATTTTCCAAATAATTGATCCTCAATAGCCTCGACCATAGCTACCCTCTTATTTCTGAAACAGAAATACCGACTCTTGCGTAATCACATTTGCAGTTTTATTACGCTTTATCATCAAACCTCTTGACTTAATGTCATCAACCAAATGCAGCCTCAATCGCAGCCCAAAAGAACACATGATATTTGCGATGTATTTAGCCGTCCGAAATGGTGCGCCGCATATATAGTTATTGCCCACCACGACAACGGCATATCCACCAGGCTTGAGTACTCTAGCTAATTCTTGACAAGCCATTTTCATGTCACGTAAGTAGGTAGCTGCAATATGCGAACGAAGTTTGTTTTTTCTAAAAATCTGGCGCAGCCGGTAATCAGCCCCCTTCACGCCAGTTGGGGAAAACTTAGCGTAACTTTTTACGGGGTAATGCTCTCGACCAATTGAATTTTCTTCAAGCGTACGCAATTCATCAGCCAAAGCCAACCCCGCCCAACCCAACCCTAAATACGAAGAGCGAATATATTTTTGCGCCCCCACATAGGGCGGCGAAGTAATAACAAGTCGCACAGAATTGCTCCGAACTCTCTTTCCAGTTGTTTGGTCACAAAATAAATTTCTTGCATCCGATCCAGCAACTATTGCGCGACTCGTATTAGATAAAAGAGCGCTCATCTCTTCCATCCTTTTAATATTCAAATCAGAAATTTCAAAGAATTTTTGAGCAACGCGAACTCTTTTTAGCCTTGAAAGATAATCTTGCGCCTGTCTTCTCTCCTTAGTTCCAAGCTTATATTTTTTTGGATTAACACGAACCGGAACTGACAAATGAGGATCAGCCAAGCTCACTTTTCTTGCGCAATTCGCTAACGCAATCAAAAAAAACTCACGTACACTTTTATTTCGCTCTGCCTGTATCGCAGCAGCCAACCGGCTTAATTTTTTAATTACATGCGGATAAAACCAATAATTTATATTTACAACGTCTCTTATCAAAAAATTATCAGCTTCTTTGTATCTCGCTTTTATTCTCGCCAGACCAACTCTCAAAAGACGTGGTGATATTGGTGTAGTCTTAATCCTCGCAATAAGTCGGGCCAAAGGGTTTGCGTCAAACAGAATCGCGTTCCTTCCATTCAAAATCGCCTCTAACGCCACCGTTCCAGTTCCACCAAAACTATCTAATACCGTATCTCCTGGTTGAGATAACTCGGCGCTTGATAGAAAAAATATCGCAATGTGGGGCAGTAATTTAGCGGGATATGGATGGATAAGATGAGTTGCCCGATCACCATTTCGCAACCATCCTACTTGCGATCGAAAATCAACTTTTACGGGACGACCAGTTTCTCGATAACGCGCACTCCATTTTTTGATTTTTATATCAAAATCTTGAGTGGTGCTATTTGGTCGAGACGTTGCCCGCTGTTTTTTCTTCTCTGCCATTTTTTTCACATTAGGCTTATTTAGGCAATGGGTTAATAAATTCAGATTCTTACTATAACCGTTCTTTTCTCCATAATTAGCGTCGTTATTTTGGAGCTGATTTACTCCCTTTCAATGAACGGCCCACCAATACAGACCCAAATATCATCACCCCCGCCAGCAGCCAGAACACCCCCGACACCCCCACCACCGCGCCGATCGCGCCGAAGGCCATCGGTCCGCTCATGCGCACGGCGTTGTTGACGGTGAGGCGCAGGCCCAGCGTCTGGCCGGAGCGGCCTTCGGCGGAGTTGGCGAACATCAGGATCACCGTCAGCGGAATGCCGATGCCCATGCCGAGACCGAAGCCGAAGGCGATGGCACCGAGCGCCCAGGCGTTGCCGGCGAAGGGCACCAGCGCGAAGCCGGCGGCGCCGGTGAGGAAAACCCAGGTCAGCAGTTTCTCGCCGGGGTATTTGTCGACCAGTTTCGCAAGGAAGGTGCGCACGACGAACACCGCCACCGCCAGCGTCGCCAGCACGCCGCCGATGGCCGAGGCCGAGAGTCCCAGCCGGTGGCCGTGGATCGGCACGTAGAACTGGAACAGGTCGTAACCCAACTGCACCAGTCCGCCGGTGACCAACATGACCACGACGCTGCGGTCGAGCAGCGCGCGCGGCGCGGTGTCGCCCTTGATGCGGCCGCGCGCCGGCGGCAGGTGGCGGCCGAAGGCGAACAGCAGGCCGATCACCACCAGCGACAGCGCGGCGGTGGCGAGGCAGGCCCAGTCGTAACCGAAGTGGTCGATCGCCAGTCCCGCCATCAACGGGCCGGCGAAACTGGTGGTGGCGCCGATCATGCTGAAGTTGGCAAAGTTGCGGGCGCGGGTTTTCTGGGTGCTGAAGTTGCCGATCAGGTTCTGCAGCGTGACGTGGAAGAAGGACAGCGCCAGCCCGTTCAAGGCGGCGGCGGCATAGAACATGTTCAGCGACGGGAAGAAGTACATCAGCAGCAGCGAGGCCGCCGCACAGCAGGCGGCGAACATCAGGATGCCGCGCGCGGCCTTGCGGTCGGCGAGCCCGCCGATGAACCAGGACAGCAGCACCGGGAACACGAACAGCAGGCCGCCGATGAGGCCGACGGTGGTGGCGGAGGCGCCGAGGTGCAGCGCGTAGAGCGTCAGCAACACGCGCATCGCGTTGTTGCCGGTGAAATTGAAGAAGGTCAGCGCGAGCGTGAGATGGATCGGCAAAGCAAAAAGCCGCGGGCACGGGGCCGCAGCATGCGGTTGTTCAGGGTCGCGCTGTTATATCACGCCGCCCGCGCGGCAGTCAGCGCACGATGACCGGTTTTCCGCTGTCGGCGGAGGCGATGATGGCCTCCAGCGCCGCCACGCCGTTGATCGCCTCTTCCGGCGGCACGACGCAGGGTTTGCCCGCGGCCACCGCGTCTGCGAAAGCCTCCAGCGTCAGCTGCTCCTTGTCCACCGCCGGCAGCGCCAGGCGTTCGCCCTTGCCGTCGTTGCCGAGGAACTCCAGCCCGGTGTCGCCGCGCATCTCCAGCCAGCCCTTGCTGCCGAAGACATGCACCCGCCACAGTTCGCCGGTGACGGTGATGGTGGTCAGCTGGCCGGTCGCGCCATTGGCGAAGCGGAACAGGATCGCCGTCGTGTCGTCGACCTCGATGTCGGCGGCCAGCGCGCGCCGGCTGCTGTGGGCGCAGACCTCCGCCACCGGGCCGGCAAGCTGGATCATCGCGTCGAGCGTGTGCACGCCGCGCGGCGTCATGCCGCCGGCAGGGGATTCGGCGCGTGTCGCGCGCCAGGCGCCGGGTTTCAGCTGCCAGCCCGAAGGCCCGGAAAAGTTGGCCTCGACATGCAGCACCTGGCCGATATCACCGGCGGCGATGCGCCGGCGCATCTCGACGAAGGCCGGCGCGTGGCGGCGGTTGAAGCCGATGCCCAGCGTGACGCCGGCCTTGCGGCAGGCCTCGACGGCTTCCTCGGCATGGGCACGCTTCAGCGTCAGCGGTTTTTCGACAAAAACATATTTGCCGGCCTGCGCCGCGGCGATGATCTGGGCATGGTGCTGGGTGTGCGGCGTTGCGAGCACGACGGCCTGGATCTGCGGGTCGCGCAGGACTTCGGCATAGTCGGCAACGACGGCCGCGCCGTATTTCTGCGTGAATTCGGCGTGGCGCGAAGGATCTCGGGATACGCCCTTGACGATGCGGATTTTTGTGCTGGCCTTGACCGAGTCGGTCAGGCGGTTGCCCCAGCGGCCGAGGCCGTGCAGTGCTGCGTTGAGCATGGTGATTTCCCCCTCTACTGTGAAAGTAAGCACGTCACGGATGCCGTAGCCCGGATGCGCCCCGAAGGAAGCCCTCTTGGAGGGGAGCGAAGCGGAATCCGGGGCAGTGTCGCCACAGGATGCCGCGGCCCCGGACTCCGGCCTGCGGCCTTCCTCCGGGCTACGGGCACGGATCATCCCGTCCGGCGCTTCCGGTCAATGTCCCGCACAACTGCAGGTCACCTCTACTTCTTCGCCGTCGGCCGCAGCGGACTGGTGAAGGTGAAGTTGTCGTAACTCATCTCGGCGACGCGGAACCAGAGGAACTGGTCGCTGCGGAATTTGAGCCACTGCGCATAGATGCGGCGGAAGTGCGCGCTTTTTTTCGCGGCTTCGTCGTAGATCTCGAAGGCCGCCTTCTGCGCGGCCTCCATCACCGGCTTCGGGAACTGGCGCAGTTGCGCGCCGCCGGCGACGAGTTTTTTCAGGGCCTCGGGATTTTTCGCGTCGTAATGCGCGAGCATGTGCACATTGGCCTCTGCGCAGGCCGATTCGAAAATCGACCGGTAGTGTTTGGGCAGCGCCTCCCACTGCTTGATGTTGACGATGGTCGAGAGCTGCGGACCGCCTTCCCACCAGCCGGGGTAGTAGTAGTACTTCGCGACTTTCTGGAAACCGAGTTTTTCGTCATCGTAGGGGCCGACCCACTCGGCGGCGTCGATGGTGCCGCCCTCGAGCGCCTGGTAAATCTCGCCGCCGGCGATCTGCTGGCCGACGACGCCCAGTTTCGCCAGCACCTGGCCGGCGAGTCCGGCAACGCGCATCTTCAGGCCCTTGAGGTCCGCCAGCGACTTGATCTCCTTGCGGTACCAGCCGCCCATCTGCACGCCGGTGTTGCCGCTGGGAAACTGCACGCAGCCGTATTCCCTGAACAGGGCGGCCATCGCCTCCAAACCGCCGCCGTAGTACATCCAGGCATTCTGCTGGCGCGCGTTGAGGCCGAAGGGCATCGCGGTGGCGAAAGCGAAGGCCGGATCCTTGCCGATGTAGTAATAGGGCGCGGTGTGGCCGCATTGCACGGTGCCGTTCTGCACCGCATCGAGCACCTGCAGGCCCGGCACGATTTCACCGGCGGCGAACACGCGGATCTGGAACTTGCCGTCGCTGCCCTCGGCCACGCGGCGCGAGAGGATCTCGGCGGCGCCGTACAGCGTGTCGAGGCTTTTCGGGAAACTCGAGGCGAGCCGCCACTGGATGTTCGGCTGTGCGCGCACGATCGCCGGCGCGGCCACCGTACCCGCGGCAAGGCCCAGCCCCGCCTTCTTCAGGAATGAACGCCGTTGCATGGATCCTCCGGGATGATGTTATATAAGTATTTGATTATAAACAATATTTCAGCTTCCGGCGAGGGTCATGCCCTCGACCAGCACCGAGCCGCACTGGCGCGAGCTGCGGCGCGACACATCGTTGCCGATGGCGACAATGTTTTTGTAGATGTCCTTCAGGTTGCCGGCGATGGTGATTTCCTGCACCGGATAGGCGATCACGCCGTTCTCGACCCAGAAACCGGCGGCGCCGCGTGAGTAGTCGCCGGTGACCGCGTTGACGCCCTGCCCCATCAGTTCGGTGACCAGCAGGCCGGTGCCCATTTTTTTCAGCAGCGCGGCGAAGTCCTCGCCGGTGTCGGCCATGATCAGGTTGTGGTTGCCGCCGGCGTTGCCGGTGGATTTCATGCCGAGTTTGCGGCCGGAATAGGTGGCGAGGAAATAACCCTGCACCACGCCATCCTTCACGATGTCGCGGGTCTGCGTCGCCACGCCCTCTTCGTCGAAGGCGCCGCTGGCGATGCCCTTCGGAATCAGCGGCAGGTCGCGCATCTGCACGATCGGCGCGAACACCGCCTTGCCGAGGCTGTCGGGCAGGAAGGAGGATTTGCGGTAGAGGCTGCCGCCGGAGACCGCCGACACGAAATGCCCCATCAGGCTGGCGGAGACGCCGGATTCGAACAGCACCGGCACCTGCCGCGTGGCGATCTTGCGCGCCTTCAGCCGCGCCACCGCGCGTTCGCCGGCCCTGCGGCCGATGAATTCCGGCGCCGGCAGGTCGGCGGGGTCGCGCTGGGTTTCGTACCAGTCGTCGCGCTGCATGCCGTCGCCCTTGCCGGCGATCAGCGCGCACCAGATGCTGTGGCGCGAGCTCGGGTAACCGGCGAGGAAACCGTGGGTGTTGCCGTAGATGAAATGCGACTGCTGGGTGGACACCGTTGCGCCTTCTGAATTGCTGATGCGCTTGTCGACCGCGAAACCCGCCGCCTCGCAGGCCTTGGCCATTTCGATCGCGCGCTCGACCGGCATGTCCCAGGGATGGATCAGGTCGAGATCGGGAAACTCGCGCGCCAGCGTGTCGGGGTCGGCGAGTCCGGCGCAGTCGTCGGAGGCGGTGTATTTCGCGATCGCCAGCGCGGCGTCGACGGTGTCGCGCACCGCCTGCGGCGAGAAGTCGGAGCTGCTGGCGTGCCCCCGCTGCTTGCCGATGTAGACGCTGACGCCGATGCCCTTGTCGCGGTTGTACTCGATGGTTTCGACTTCGCCCTGGCGCGCGGTGACGGTCTGGCCGTACCCTTCGCTGGCCTCGGCATCGGCGGCTGTCGCGCCGCGGCTGCGCGCGTAGTCGAGCGCATCGCTGACAAGTTGCTGCAGCGCAGCCTTGTCATGGGAAAAAGGCTTTGATTCGGGTCGTGATGCCATGTTTTTGCGGGGCGCCGGTGAGGATCGGGCGCTGAAAGGGCGTTATCATAACAGCTTCATTTTTGACACTGCCTCCCGTGGAAGACACCCCCGATTTCGACGATCTGCCGAGCAAAAGCCAGCGCAAGCGCGACATGAACGCACTGCAGGACATCGGCGCCGAACTGATCGAACTCAACGAGCAGCAGCTGGCCGGCATCGACCTGCCGGAAAACCTGCGTGAAGCAGTGACCGAGGCGCGCAAGCTGCGCGCGAACGGCGCGCGGCGGCGCCAGTTGCAGTACATCGGCAAGCTGATGCGCCAGGTCGATCCGGCGCCGATCCGCGAAAAACTCGACGGCTTCCGCTCGACCTCCGCCGCGGAAACCGCGCGGCTGCACCGCGTCGAGCGCTGGCGTGAACGCCTGCTGGCGGACCCGGCGGCGGTGGCCGAGTTCATCGCCGCGCATCCGGCCACCGACAGCCAGCAGCTGCGCACGCTGATCCGCAACACCGCCGAGGAGCGCGCGCGGGGCAAGCCGCCGAAAAATTTCCGCGCGCTGTTCCAGATGATCCGCGCGGTGATCGACGCGCAGTCGCCCGCCGGCGACCCCGCAGCCTGAAGTTATAATCCGCGCCATGTCGAATCCCGCAGAACTGGTCATCGGCCTTGTATCCATCAGCGACCGCGCCTCGGCCGGCGTCTACAAGGACGAAGGCATTCCCGCGCTCGAAGACTGGTTCAGGCAGGCGATCAGCGATCCGCCCTGGCGCACGGTCACGCGGCTGATCCCCGATGAACGCCCGCTGATCGAGGCCACGCTGCGCGAACTGGTGGACCGCGAAGGCTGCCACCTGGTGCTGACCACCGGCGGCACCGGCCCGGCGCTGCGCGACGTGACGCCCGAGGCCACACTCGCCGTCGGCGACAAGGAAATGCCCGGCTTCGGCGAACAGATGCGCCAGGTCAGCCTGAAGTTCGTGCCCACCGCGATCCTGTCGCGGCAGGTCGCGGTGATCCGCAAACAGTCCCTGATCATCAACCTGCCCGGCCAGCCCAAAGCCATCAAGGAAACGCTCGAAGGCCTGAAGGATGACAGCGGCAAGCCCCTGGTCCACGGCATCTTCGCCGCCGTGCCCTACTGCATCGACCTCATTGGCGGGCCGTACATCGAGACGAATGATGCGGTGTGCAAGGCGTTCAGGCCGAAGTCGGCGTTGAAAAAAATCGGTAAGCAGTAAGTGGTGAACGGTAAGCGGTAAAAGCCGTTGCGCATCTCACGCCTTTTCTGCTCACCGCTCACTATTCACCGCTCACCAATTACCAATTACCAGTCACCAATCACCCCAAATGCTGGAAACAATAGAACTCGAAACCGCCAAAAACCCCGTCGCCGCCGTGATCTGGATGCACGGCCTCGGTGCCGACGGCAATGACTTCGTGCCCATCGTCAATGAACTGGACCTCGGCGGCGCGCCGGGCATCCGTTTCGTGTTTCCGCATGCGCCGGTGCGCGCGGTGACGATCAACAACGGCCACCGCATGCGCGCCTGGTACGACATTTCCTTCGGCGACCTCGAAGGCCACACGCGCAAGGCCGATGAAAAAGGCGTGCGCGAATCGCAGGCGCAGATCGGCGAACTGATTGAACGCGAAACCGCGCGCGGGGTCGCCGCCGGGAACATCGTGCTCGCCGGTTTTTCCCAGGGCGGCGCAATCGCGCTGCACACCGGCCTGCGTCATGCAGAGAAACTCGCCGGGGTGATGGCGCTGTCGACCTACCTGCCGCTGGCCGACAGTTTTGCGCAGGAGGCGGCGCCGGCCAATGCAAAAACCTCCGTGTTCATGGCCCATGGCACGCAGGATCCGGTGGTGCCCTACGCGATGGGCCGCAATTCCTGCACGCTGCTGGAGAAAGCCGGTTATGCCGTAGAGTGGCGGGAATACCCGATGCAGCACTCGGTGTGCATGGAAGAAGTCGCCGACATCGGCCGCTGGCTGGTGAAGGTGCTGGGCTGAAAACAACCCTCAGGAGGATGCGCCCCATGAAAGTCCCCGCCCTGCTGGCCGCGGCTGCGGCCTGTATCGTCTCCATGACCGCCCAGGCTGCCGAATCAGCCTATCCCACGCGCCCGGTACGCATCATCGTGCCCTTCGGCGCCGGCAGCGCCACCGACGTGGTCGCGCGCACCGTCGGCCAGAATCTCGCCGAGGCGCTGGGCCAGGCCATGGTCATCGACAACCGCGCCGGCGCCAACGGCACCATCGGTGCGGAGCTTGCGGCAAGGGCGCCGAAGGACGGCTACACGCTGCTGATGAGCACCAACACGCCGAGCGCGGCGGCGCCCAGCCTGATGAAAAAGATCAACTACGACCCGGTGAAGGATTTCGCGCCGATCGGGCGCGTCGGCACCATCGCCTTCGTGCTGGTGGTCAACCCCTCGCTGCCGGCGAAAACGATGCCGGAACTGATCGCGCTGGCGAAGAAGCAGCCGGGCAAACTCACCGCCGGATCGGGCAGCGCCGGCAGCCTGGTGCCGGTGTTCATGCTGCAGCAGATGGTGGGCATCGAGCTGAACCACATTCCGTACAAGAGCATCCCGCCCGCGCTGACCGACGTGATCAGCGGCCAGATCCACATGGTCTATGCCGACATGGTCACCGGCGCGCCGCAGGTGAAATCGGGCAAGGTGCGCGGCCTCGGCGTGACCTCCTCGAAACGCGACCCGCTGCTGCCGGAAGTGCCGGCCATCGCGGAAACGGTGAAGGGTTTCGAACTGATCGCCTGGTTCGCGCTGTTCGCGCCGGCGGGCACGCCGCCGGCCATCGTCGACCGGCTCGCCGCCGAGTCGGCAAAGATCCTCGCCCGCAGCGAGATGCGCGAGCGTTTTGCGGTGATGGGCATCCAGGTCGCGCCGCAGTCGCCGGCGGAACTGCGGAAATTCCAGCAGAGCGAGCTGGAAAAATGGGCGCGGCTGGCAAAGGCCGCAAACATCGTGCCCGAGTAAGCGGCGCCTGACGGCTGCCCGCCTCTGCCTAGAACGAGAATTTCACCTTCGACGCCGTCGCTGCGGGCGCAGCGGCCGGCTGCGGTTGTGCGGCCGCGCCCGGTTTGACGTAGATGTCATAGAGCAGCAGCCAGCGCCGGCAGTCGGGATCGGCCACCGGCTCGACCCCGTGGAAAGAGTTGTCCGTCTTGAAAAAGGCGAACAGGGTGTTCGGCAGGAAGGGGTGGGTGTGCAGCAGTTCGAACTTGCCGCGGTCGTGGTGCGGCCCGCCTTCGCAGGTGAATTCCGGATCCCTGGGCAGATACATCGAGGTGCCCAGATGTTTCTGCGAGTCATCGGCCGGCAGATAGAACAGCATCGTCACCACCTTGCGCGGCGCGTCGGTATGCGGCCCGAGCTTGTAGTTGGTGACATCCTGCACCAGCAGCGCCTCGTCGTAGACCTCGACGCCCGTCTGGCCGGCAAAACGCTGGTCGATGTAGGGCTGGAACTTGCGCAGCACCAGCGAGCGGAAATTCGAGCCCACCAGCCAGCCGGCAAACTCCGACCAGAACGCGCGTTTGTCCGCGGGCAGAGTCGCCAGGTCCCGGTCGTTGAGGCCGAGCACAAAACGCTCCTTGTAACCCTTCACCGCGCGCACTTCCTCGATCGGGCGCATCGCCGCCGGATCGGGAAGGTTGTCCTGTATCCGCCGGTAGAAATCGGCCGGAAACACGTCGTGGATGCAGAAATGCGGATAGGGAAACATGCCGAAAGGCACATTCCCGACCTTGTAGGCCAGCTGCAGTTCAGCGGCGGAATACATGTTCGGCAACTCCCTTGAAAGCCCCGGACTTGCGTTCGGCGCGCTGCACCTGCGCCGGATCGTGTTTCAGGCCCAGCGCATTGAGCTCGCGCACCATCGCGCGGTGCTCCTCCAGATTCAGGTTGGTCTCGATCAGCACCGAGCGCAGCGCCGGATTGCGCAGGGTCTTTTCCGCGCCGGCAACCACCTTGTGCTCGAAACCATCGACGTCAATCTTGAAATGGTTCGGCACCGGGATCGCGCCCCCGGCCACCAGTTCGTCAAGCGTGGCGGCGATGCAGCCCTGGCTGAAGACGGCCTTCAGCGGACGCAGATGGGCATCCAGCGCCTCGTCCACCGCGTGGCAGGAGCCGCCGACGCGCATGTCCGCCATGTGCAGGTCGAAGAGGCCGGCCTTGTCCGACAGTCCCATGCAGTAAGCCTTGACCCTGTCCTGCAGCCCGTTGTTCTGGATATTGCGGTTGAGCAGCGCGTAGTTCTGGGATTCGGGTTCGAAGGCGTAGACGCGGGTGCCGCGGGTCGCCGCCGCCCAGATGGTGTACATGCCGACATTGGCGCCGCAGTCGACGAGGATGTCACCGGGCTGAAAGCCGGCGATCCACTCCAGTGTCCACGGCTCCTTGGTATGGATGGTCTCGACGCGCCAGCGGGTCAGTGCGCCGGGCGTCGAAAAAACCATATTGGTGCCCTCGTGCTGGATTTCGCAGCGCGGGTTCAGCTGTTCATACTGTTCGAGGGTCAGGTTCATGGTTGTGGCGGGGCGGACCGGATGCCTGCACTGCCGCCGATTCTAGCGCATGGCCTGCCACCGGCCGCGCAGCAGGGCCGCAATTTTGTAGAATCGCAGGGTTGTTCGATCCGGCGTTCCTCCGGCATCGCAACCCCACACTGGAGAAGCCGGATGACCCAACCCCTGGATGGCGTGCGCATCATCGACCTGAGTTCGGTGGTGATGGGCCCCTTTGCAACACAGCTGCTCGGCGACCTCGGCGCCGACGTCATCAAGGTCGAGCCGCCCGACGGCGACATCCTGCGCCATATCGCGCCGATGAAGAATCCGGCAATGGGCCACATCTACCTGCACCACAACCGCAACAAGCGCTCGATCGTGCTCGACCTGAAGAAGCCGGAAGGCCTCGAAGCGCTGCAGAAGCTGCTGAAAACCGCCGACGTGCTGTTCTACAACGTGCGGCCGCAGGCGATGAAGCGGCTGAAACTGTCCTACGAGGACGTCGCCGCGATCAATCCGCAGATCATCTATGTCGGCGCCTACGGCTTCAGCCAACGCGGCCCCTACGCCGCCCAGCCCGCCTACGACGACCTGATCCAGGGCATGTCGGCGATGCCGGCGCTGTTCCACGAGGCCGGCGCCTCGAGCCCGCGTTACGCGCCGCTGGCGATCGCCGACCGCATCACCGGACTCGCCGCGGTCAATGCCGTGACCACCGCGCTGTTCGCGCGCAGCCGCAGCGGCAAGGGCCAGTCGGTGGAAGTGCCGATGTTCGAGACCGTGACCCAGATGGTGCTCGCCGATCACATGGGCGGCTTCACCTTCGACCCGCCGGAAGGCGGTTACGGTTATGCGCGCATGCTGGCCGAACACCGCGCCCCGTACAAGACGAAGGACGGCTATATGTGCGTGCTGATCTACAACGACAAGCACTGGCGCGCCTTCCTCAAGCTGGTCGGCCGGCCGGAGATGTTCGAGCAGGATCCGCGTTTCGGCAGCCACGAGGCGCGCTCGCGCAACATCGCCGAGGTTTATGCCTTTGCCGCAGAGCATCTGAGCCAGCGCACGAATGCCGAATGGGAAAAACTGCTGCGCGAGGCCGACATCCCCTCAGCGCCGATGAAAACCGTCGGCGACGTACTGGCCGACCCGCATCTCGCGGCCACCGGTTTCTTCAAGGAATCGGTGCATCCGAGCGAAGGCAAGCTGCGCGAGATGACGCTGGCCAGCCACTGGTCGGGAGCAGATCCGATGCCGCACCGCCCGGCGCCGCGGCTCGGTGAACACAGCGCGGAAATCCTGCGTGAAGCGGGTTACAAGGATGCCGATATCCAGAAGCTGGCTGCAGCCGGCGCGACCAGACTCGCCTGAAGCACCGATATATCCCGCATTTGTAGCCCGGAGGAAGGCCGCAGGCCGGAGTCCGGGACCGCGTTGTCCAATTGCAACGCCCGACCCGGATTTCGCTGCGCTTCATCCGGGCTACAAACCCGGTCTCGTAACTCGGCCCCCCCACTGGCGGAGAGAACGCAGAGAAATCCGGGAAAGCCCACACCCCGATTCAGAACTGCCGGCGATACTGGATAAATCCGGAATACTCCGCAACGCCGTCATAAAGCCGGCGCGCCGTGGTGTTCGATTCCTGCGTCATCCAGTACACCCGCGGCGAACCGGCCGCCTGCGCGCGTTCGTAGACCGCCTCGATCAGCGCCCGTCCGACACCCTGCCCGCGCGTATCCCCCGCGGTGAACAGATCCTGCAGGTAACACACCGGCGCCAGCATCGCGGTGTTGCGGTGGAACAGGTAATGAACGAGACCGACCAGCCTGCCGTCATGCTCGGCAACCACGGCATGCATCGGCTCGTAGGCGTCGAAGAAACGCGCCCAGGTGATGCGCGTGACTTCTTCCGGCACGCTGCGCTCGTAGAAGCGGTTGTAACCCTCCCACAGCGGCAGCCATTGGTCGAAATCCGCGGGCCGCGCAGAACGGATGCTGAAAGTGTTGCTCATGCCGGGGCTCCAGTCTGGCCGATACTGCTGTGGCGCCGCCAGGTCGCGGGCGGCATGCCGAATTCGCGCTTGAAGGCGCGGTTGAACGCGGCCTCGGATTCATAACCGACCTGTTCGGCGACGTGCGCCACCGGATCCCGTCCCTCCTTCAGTGCGCGCGCCGCCAGCGCGAGGCGCCAGCGCGTCAGGTACTGCATCGGCGGCTCGCCGAGCAGCGCGGCAAAACGCTCCGCCAGCGCCGAGCGGGAGAGTCCGGCTTCGCGGCCAAGGTCATCGACGGTCCACGCCCGTCCGGGATCGCCGTGCATCAGTGCCAGCGCGCGGCTGACCTGGGGATCCCGCAGTCCGGCGAACCAGCCGCGCTCGTTCTCCGGCAGCGATTCGAGGTAATAGCGCATCGCCTCCAGGAACAGCAGTTCCGAGAGCCTGGCCAGCACCGCATCGGCGCCGGCACGCGGCGCCTGCGTTTCCGCCGCGCCGCGGCGCAGCGTGTCGATGATCCACGACGCCGCGGGTCCCTGCCCCATGGGCACCTTGAGCATGCGCGGCAGCGCATCGAGCAGGGGTTTGCACAGGCGGCTGTCGCAGGCGAGAAAGCCGCAGACAAAACGTGTGCGCTCCCCGCCGCCGCCGTGCCTGATGCGCGCAAGACCGCCTTCCGCCAAAGGCACGACGAGCGTTTCCGCGGCAACCGGCGCAAGCTGCAGGTCGCTGCCCATGCGGTGGCCGTCGCCATGGGGAAACAGGATCAGATCCCCGACCCCGAGCTCGACGGTGTCGGTGACGCCGGGTATGTGCACGCGGCAGCGGCCTTCGGTGACCAGGTGATAGAGCGTGACATGTTCGGCACCGGGCAGGATGTGGCGCACATCGTCCTTGCCGGGCGCGGAATCGATGCACCAGGGCGCAGTGAACTCGGCCTCCAGGAATATGCCGCTGTTCAGCCGCAGGGCCCTCAACACTTCCGACAAAGCGTCCATCGCGGCGGACTCCGGATCAATTGTGGCGGCGTTCGGATCAAGCCGTTCCGCAACGGCGGCGGCACGCGCAAAAACCGCGGCAGGCCGGGCAAGGCGGAAACGGGATTGACGGCCAGTATAGCAGCCGTCGCATCGACGACTTTCACCCGACAACCCCATGAGGAGATCCGCCATGCTTGCAGCAGTACAGACCAACTACAACACCGGGCCGCGCCAGAAAAGCTACGCTGGCTGCCTTTCAGCCTCGAAACGCATCCGCTGGGACATCGACCGCGACGTGATCCGCGGGCGCCACTTCGACCTGAACAAGAAGTTCCTGCCCGACGGATTGTCGAAGATCGGCAGCCTCGGCTTCCTGACGGAGGACGAGCGGCGCTACGTCAGCCAGATCCAGGGCCGCAGCTACGCCAACATGTTCGGTCTCGCCGAACGCTTCATCGGCGCCAAGATGCTCGAAGTGAGCCGCGACCACTGGCTCGGCAACCAGCTTGCGCTGGAAGCGCTGGTCAAGTTCACCGACGAGGAGCTGAAACACCAGGAACTGTTCCGCCGCATCGACAGCATGCTCGCGGAAATCATGCCCGCCGGTTACCGTTTCCTGCCGGAAGCCAACGAGGTCGCCAACCTCGTGCTCGGCAAGTCGACCTGGGCGGTGCTCGCGCTGACCTGCAACATCGAGCTTTTCACCCAGGCCCACTACCGCGAGAGCATGGAGCCGGATCCGGAACTGTCTGCGCTGTGGCGTGACGTGTTCTTCCATCACTGGCAGGAGGAATCACAGCACGCGATTCTCGACGAGCTGGAATGGATCCGCGAGGACGCGAAGCTGTCGCAGTTGCAGCGCGACCGCGCAGTCGGCGACCTGATCGAACTGGTCGGCGCCGTCGACGGCCTGCTGCAACTGCAGGCGCCGGCTGATACCGCCTACTTCGTCAACACCTGCGACCGCGAACTGTCGCCGGAGGAAACACGCACACTGCACGACACGCTGCTGCGCGCCTACCGCTGGCAGTACATCGTCTCCGGCGTGCAGGATGAACGTTTCGGCAGGATCCTCGCCGGCATGATCAGCAGCAAGCAGGCCGAGCGCATCGAGAAGGCACTGGAGCCGATCATCAGCTTCTGATCTGCGTTTCCAGCCGCATCGCCGCAGTCCGCTTCAGGCGGGCTGCGGTTTTTTTTCGAGCATCACCAGCGCAACGCCGCCAAGCACCGCCACCGACGCCAGCACCAGCCGCAGCGTCAGTTGTTCATCGAGGAAAACGATGGCGCCGAAGGTGGCGATCACCGGCACGCTCAGCTGCAGGGTGGCGGCGGTCGATGCCTTGAGGCCGGGCAGCGCGGCGTACCAGATCGTGTAACCGATGCCGGAAGCCAGCGCGCCGGAAGCCACGGCAAGCGCCGCGCCGGCGGCATCCCAGCGCGCCATGTCGAGCAGCAGCAGGCTGCAGGCCAGCGCCAAGGGAACAGTCCGGACAAAATTGCCCGCAGTGGCGCTGATCGGGTCGCCGCTGCCGCGTCCGCGCAGCGAATACATGCCCCAGGCCATGCCGGCGAAGATCATCAGCAGGGCGCCGCCGAGTGGTGGTGCGGACAAGCCCGGCAGCAGCAGCCCGGCCAGCCCCGCCAGCGCAATGGCCAGACCCAGCCACTGCAGCAGATGCATGCGTTCGCCGCGCCACAGTCCGTAACCGGTCATCGTCATCTGCACCGCGCCGAACAGCAGCAGCGCGCCGGCGGCCGCGGTCAGGCTGCGGTAGGCCAGCGAAAACGCGATCGCGTAGGCGAACAGCGCGGCGGCGGAACGCCAGTCCCCGGCCAATGCCGGGCCGCCCCGCCGCAGCACCACGATCAGCCACAGCGTCAGCGCACCCGCGACCAGCCTGATGGTGGTGAAGCTTGCCGCATCGATGGCAGTGTCGCGCAACGCGGCGCGGCAGAACAGGGAATTGGCGGCGAAAGCCAGCAGCGCCAGCGCAGTCAGCAGAAAAACGCGTGTCCGTGTCACCGTGCAGCCGCCGCCATCGGGTCGGCGGCTCAGGCGCTGCGCGCCATGACCTTGAACATCGCCCAGTCGTAATCCTCGCCGCCCTCGGCAAGGCGCGAAGGCATCAACAGGTACGGCTTTTTGTTGACCACCATGTCGAGGCTGTCGCGCGGGCTGAAGCTGCTCTCGCGCAGCACCAGCCCCACCTCGCCGCGGCTGTCCGGAGTGGTCGACAGCAGCAGCGCGGAATCCGTGGTTTCCGCAGGCGCCGAGGAAAAGGCGCCGCCGGACTTGCCGATGCGCACCGGGATCGCGATTTTCGACAACACCTGGATGCCGACACGGCGCTGCTGGTGCTCGTCGCGGGTCACGCGGCGGATGATGCCGACGCCCCAGTGTTGCGCCACTTCGGTCTTGACGCCGACCAGCGCCCCGACACGCACCCAGTCGCTTTTCGCCGCAGGGATGATCGCGCCGCAACCGCCTTCGCTGACGTTTTCAACAATCCAGCTCTCGGCGGTGTTTTCCGCAGCATCGGGCGCGCTGAAATCGAGGTCATCACTGTGCTGGGGATCCAGCACGCGCAGGATTTCCGGCATGCCGTGCAGCACCGTCATGCGGGTGGCCGTCTGCCGCCGTTCCGTGTTGCGCGCCGGCGCATCGTCGGACCAGTACGAGGCCAGGTGATGCAGCACCGGCAGGACGGCGCCCTTGTCGTAACTGCCGCCAAGGTGCACACCGGAGGGAATCGCGCCGGTCTCGCGGATCACCGCCTCGACCTTCCGCAGTTCCGCCAGTGCGTCGCCGGCGCCGAAAAAACGGACGGTGGCGGGCAACGCCCGGTCGCCGACCACGCGGAACGGCGGTTTGCCGCCGGCAATGTCGAAACCGTAGCCGCAGCCGGGACCGGGCTGGCGCGCGATGCGGAAGCCGCCGGAAAAATGCGCCACCGCGCGCTCGGCCAGTTCCTGGCGCATGGGACTCAGGCCGTCGGTCGAGGACACACCCAGCATCAGCGCCTTCAGCAGTTCCTGGCGCACCGAACCGCCGCCATGCGAGCCCGGATAGACCGGAATCGCGAGATCGGCAAAACCGGTGGCTTCGGCCACCTGGTAGAGGCGGCCGATGTCGGACCACACCCGCGGGTCCACCGGTCCGTATCGCACCAGGATCCATTTCAGCTGCAGCGTCAGCGTGCGCAGCGTGCGGGCGACGATCACCGGCAGGCTTTTGCGGATCGCGGTGCCGGTCTGGCCGGATTCGAAACGGGCGACACATTCGAGATAGGCTTCACTCAGCGCCTTCCAGAAGGCGTAGCTGCCGCTCCACAGCCGGTGTTCCTGGAATTTCTGCTGGCGCGCGGTGCCGAAATAATCCTGTGCCAGCCGGCGCTGGTGGTTCTTCGCCGCCGCATCCAGCAGATCGATGTTCTCGAACAGCTTCTCGACGCGAAAGGCCCTGGTCTCGCGCAATGTCTCCAGCCAGTGCGTGATCTCGGTCAGCGCCTTCAGCGGATCGGCCGGCAGTTCAGCAATGATCTCCCGCGCCCTTTTGCCGTCGGCCATCGGATGATCGATCTTTTCGCCCTTCAGGAAGCCGAGCATTTTCTGTTCCCCTGTTCCCCGCATTGCGTCCTGCGGTCGGCCGGCGGCCGCCGCGGATCGTTTGAATCCATTCTATCGGCCGCTCCCGCCGGCGCCAATCTCGGACTGGCCGGCGGCACGGCCCCGGGCCGCATCGACGCCGGCGACGATCATCATGCCGGCGACAAAGTAGACGCCGGTGATCAGGATCGCCAGCCGGTGGTCGCCGCCGGAAAGCCAGGTCACCGCGCCATAGGTCAGCGGGCCGAGGATCGAAGACAGCTTGACCGCCAGCCCCCACAAGCCGAAAAACTCGGCCTGGCGCCCCGGCGGACTGAGATAACCGACCAGCGCGCGTCCCGCCGACTGGCTGGATCCCAGGCACAGGCCCACCAGGTTCGCCGCCACCCAGAACAGCGCCGGACCTTCGGCGCGCCAGGCCAGCAGCACGGTGAGTATCCAGCCCGCCAGCGTCAGCATGATCGTCGGCACATGGCCGAGGCGGTCCTGCACATAACCGAAGCCGAAGGCGCCGACAGCCGCGGTGACATTGACGACGAGGATCAGCAGCAGCGTGTCGCGGGTGCTGAAGCCCATCGCCTGCTGCGCATAGATCGCCGCCAGCGCGATCACGGTCTGGATGCCGGCCTGGTAGAACACCAGGCAGACCAGGAAACGCCGCAGGTCGCGGTAACGCTGCGCGCTGCGCAGCGTCGCGCCGAGGCGCGCGAATGCGGCGCGCACCGCGGCGCCGGCATCAGCCTGCGGTTGCGCGCGTTCACGCAGGAACAGGAAAGTCGGCAGGCAGGCCAGCGCAAAAATCCCCGCGGTGATCAGCATGGTCACCGGCACGAATTCGGCGGCGGAAGCGCCCTGCCCCTGGGCATGGGTGACATAGGCGAGGCAGATGCCCAGCACCACCAGCCCGCCAAAGTAGCCGAGGCTCCAGCCCCAGCCGGAGACCCGGCCCAGCGCCTCGCCCTCGGCGATTTCCGGCAGGAAGGCGGCGATCAGGTTTTCGCCGGAACCGAAAAAGAAATTGGACAGCACGATCAACACCATGCCGGCGGCGACGTCACCGCGGCCAACGCAGGCCAGCGCGGCGGTGAAGGTGATGCAACCCAGCGTGGTCGCGCCGAGCAGGCGTTTCTTGGCGGCGCGCGCATCGGCCCAGGCGCCGAGCAGCGGCGCGGTCAGCATGATCAGGGCGTAGGACAGCGCCAGCGCTGCAGTCCAGGCGAAGGTCGCCCATGGCGCATTGCCGGCGACCTCGGACACGAAATAGGCGCTGAACACCGCGGTGATCACCACCGTGGTGTAACCGGAATTGGCGAAGTCGTACATCGCCCAAGACCAGACTTCGCGCGGGCGCACGCCGGACGCGAGGCTGCTGCGGGCGGGTTCAGTCACGGCAGGCGGAACGACGGGGCGGCATGGTGGCCTCGATGGTAGCAGTGCCGCAGGAGTGTCCGGCCTCGGCAAAGGTCTGGCGCAGGCGCTCGCGCAGGGTCCGGCCCAGCCGGATGCCCGCCCACAGGGCGACGATGCCGAAATAGACCAGCAGCAGGACCAGCAGGATGTTCATCACGCACCTCCTTCACATGCACGGGTGTTGCGCCGGAAACTGATGCAGAAGTCGTACCTGCGGCAGCACCGACCGGCGCGATGCGGCAACCGACCGGCGGTCGATCCGGCCCCGGGCAGCGTCGAAGTCCGGACAGCCACGGCGATTTCGCGGCATGGAAAAAAGTCACAGCGCCGGGATTCGCCGGCCGTCTCCGCTGAGAGACAAAAATATCGATTTGAATCATGGGCTTATGCAACACCTTCGGATGCCTGTCGTCATCCGGCGACAGGCATCCGAAGGCAAAAATTCATAAGTTATTGTTTTTATTGATATTTTCAGGCTGGCACGAAGCCTGCGCCTGTAACACCGGCAAGATCAACAACAAGAGGATATGGACATGAACAAACGTCTGATCGCTGCAGTATTGGCTACCGGCACGCTGGCACTGGGCGCCTGCTCCGGCACTCCGACCAATGCCCAGGTGGGCGCAACCACCGGCGCGGTAATCGGCGGCGTGGTCGGCTCGGCATTGACCGGCAGCACTGCGGGCACCGTGATCGGCGCCGGCGCCGGCGCAGCCGCCGGTCACGAAATCGGCAAGCGGGTCAAATAAGACAACGGCACCCGCACAGCCCATACCAGGTTTTCCGTAGCACTCCTCCGAGCAGGGCCACGCAAAGAACCCCTGTTTTTCCCCGGCGCAAGCCGGGGTTTTTTTGTACGGCAGCTCAGGCGGAGGTCACGCTCCCAAACACGACACGATCGCGCCCGGCCTGCTTGGCCTCGTACATCGCATGGTCCGCCGCGCGCACCAGTTGTTCGGCGGTATCGCCGGGGTTGCGGCTGCTGACGACGCCGATCGACACCGTGATCGTGCCCAGATCCTCGCCACCGAAGGTCAGCCGCAGCGCGGAAATCTCGCGGCGCAGTTCTTCCGCGCGCGCCCGCGCGATGTCCTCCCCCGCCTCGGGCAGGACGATGACGAACTCCTCGCCACCGTGGCGGGCCACGATGTCGGACCCGCGCACGACCCTGCGAATCGCATAGGCGATGTTTTTCAGCACGATGTCGCCGGCCTCATGGCCCCAGCGGTCGTTGAACTGCTTGAAGAAATCGACATCGAACAGGATCACCGACAGCGGTGCGTTCCTGCGCCGCGTGCGCATCAGTTCGGCTTCGAGCCGGTCCCACAGGTAACGGCGGTTGGGCAGGCCGGTCAGCTGGTCGGTGATCGCCTGTTCGTTCAACTGCTGCAGCATGGCCTTCAACTGTTCATCGCGGACCTGGAGGCCCTGCGCCATCAAGTCCAATGCTTCACCCAACCGAGACAATTCCTCACGCCCGCCGCCGAGGCTGCTGCGCACGCTGTAGTCGCCGGAGCGGATGCGTGCTGCCACCTCCAGCAGCGCGTGGACGCGCCTCAGCACGAAGACTTCCGACGCATGCCAGGCCGCGAGCAGCACCAGCAGCGTCACGATGACAATGCCGGCAACCGTGTGCAGCAGCGCGCGATCGGCGGCGGCCCATATCACGTCCACCGGCTTGCTGACGACGACGCGGATCGGCCGAATGCCGTCGGGATTGAGGCCGACATGTTCGACCGCATAAAGGCGTCGCACACCTTCGACATCAGCCGCCGTGAACACCCCGCCACGGGTTCGCCCGATGATTTCCATCAGAAACGGGTTTGGCCCTTCTTTACCCAGCATGTATTTCTCGCTGGCCGGGTAACGCGCCAACACCAGTCCACCGCTGTCATAAATCGTGGTCACCAGCCCTTCCTCGGTCCGCCGGGGATAGTCATGGTGTGACTGGCCCTGCTCGATGAATTTCTCGAGATTGAGCCCCGCAAAGAGCACTGCGCGGACGCGGCGTTCGGCATCAAGCACCGGCAAGGCAAAATTGATGCCGGACCGGCCGGAAGTGCGGCCGACCTGGAATTCTCCGACAACGAACTGCCCGCTCTCCAGCGCCAGCCGGAAATAGGGACGGTCGCCGACATTGACTTTTACCGTATCCGGCAAGGCCGAATTGCAGTGCAGGCTGCCATCGGGGAGGATCACACCGAGCGAACGGAAAACACCTTCGGCCTCGAGGGCCATTCTGCGGAAGTAATCGCCACAGGAACTGCGGTCGCGCAGCAACTCGTCGCTGTTGGCGGCAATCGCCTGCAGCAGTTGGCGCGCGTGAAGCAGCAGCTGCTCGGGACGTTTGGCGGTCAGTTCCGCGACGAGACTCAGTTTTTCACGCTCGGCCTCTTCTGCTGCGGAGCGTTCACGCAAGCCGTTGTGGAGCGTCAGTGCCAGAATCGGCAGCATCGCCGCCAACACCAGCAGGACGATGCGTACGCGTGCGCTGAGATTGTTCAAGGTGTCATTGATGCAATATGGGGGGCATTCCCATTTTAGCCAGAGAAGTCCCCTGGACACAGGTAAAGATCCGGCAGATTGACATGGATCAACGGCCGGCAATGTTCCGTCGCGAACGACTGGCCATCACCGCGGATCCAGCGGTGTCAGGCGGGCCAGCCCGAGCAGACTCTCGAGCCATGCTCCCTGTGCAAAAAGCGCGGCCTCCCCCTTCGGCTTGCCGATCACCTGCAAGCCCAGCGGCAGGCCGCCGGCGGTGAAGCCGCCGGGCAGCGCCAGCACCGGGCAGGCCGTCATCGTCACTGCGCAGGTCAGCGCCAGCCAGCCCATGTAACCCTCGAGGGCGACACCATCCCAGCTTTCCGGATAACGCAGTTCCACCGGGAACGGCGGGCACAGCGTCGCCGGACAGATCAGCGCATCGTATTCCGCGAAAAACGCTGCGGCACGGCGGATGATCTCGCCCTGCGCGATTTCCGCGGCAACCACGTCCTGGAGTTTCAGCCCCAGGCCGAACTCGGTGTTCCCGATGACCTCCGGTTTCAGCAGATGGCGGTGCTCCGCCAGCAAGGGTGCGATGCGGGCGATGTAGACCGCGCCGCGCAAAGTCAGGAAATGACGGGCCGCGTCGCGCAGGTCCGGGCAGACTTCCTCGACGACTACGCCCTCGCCGGCCAGTTTTTCAGCGACCGCGCCGATCATGGCGCGCACTTCACGGTCAACCACCGGCGTGACGCCAAGGTCGGCGCTGACGGCAATGCGCCGCGGCTTCTGCGGCCGTGCTGCGCATTGCGCGAACGAGGGCAAGGGGTCGCGTGGCGACAGCGGATCGCGGGCATCGAAGCCGGCCTCGGCATCGAACATCAGCGCAACGTCGGCGACGGTGCGCGCCATCGGCCCCTCGACCGACAGCGGATTGAAGGGCTGTTTCTGCAGCCGCGCCACCATACCGGGGCTGGGCCGCAAGCCGGCCACGGAGCAAAAAGCCGCCGGCGTGCGGATGCTGCCGCCGAAGTCGTTGCCGGTCGCCAGCCACACCTGTCCCGCGGCGAGCGCCGCCGCGCTGCCGCCGGAGGAACCGCTGGCACTCATGCGCAGATCCCAGGGATTGCACGTCGCGCCGAAGACATCGTTGAAGGTGTTGCCGCCGGCAGCAAACTCCGGCAGGTTGGTCTTGCCAATGATGATTGCGCCATGGGCTTCGAGTCGTTTCACCACCGGGTCGGAGCCGGGCGCGATGCGGTTTTCGAATACCTTCGATCCCGAGGTGCAGCGCAGCCCTTCGACATCGGTGTTGTCTTTCACCGCGACCGGCAGGCCGTGCAGGAAACCGGCGGGACGACCCTCACGTGGTTCGCTCATCAGCCGCCGGGCCTGATCGCGGGCACGCTCGAAACAGGTCGTCACCATCGCGTTGATCTGCGGATTGGTCTGTGCAATGCGCTGTTCCGCGGTGTCGATCAGTTCCAGCGGCGACACCTCGCCGCTGCGCAGGCGCGCGACAGCTTCACTTGCAGTCCATTTTATGAATTCGTGCATCCCGGCCTCCTCCGCGTCGCAGTATAACGGCCGCGACTGGCCGCGGCCGGGAGCAAAAGCGGGGGCAAATGAGGGGCGTCCATGTTAGGCTTTCGGCCTTCGCAAAAACAAGCCCACACTCCAGGAAATCCAGATGACGGCCAAATCCGCCACCCGCCCGCTGATGCAGACCGGCGCGCAAATCCTCGTCGACTCGCTGATCACCCACGGCGCCAACCTCGCCTTCGGCGTGCCCGGCGAGTCCTACCTCGCGGTGCTCGATGCGATCCACGAGCGCGAAGACGAATTCAGATTCATCATCTGCCGCCAGGAAGGCGGCGTCACCAACATGGCTGACGCCTATGGCAAACTCACCGGCCAGCCGGGCATCGCCTTCGTCACCCGCGGCCCCGGCGCCACCAACGCCTCGATCGGCGTGCACACCGCCTTCCAGGATTCCACGCCGATGATCCTGTTCATCGGCCAGGTCGGCAACGATGTCGTCGAACGCGAAGCCTTCCAGGAAATCGATTTCCGCCGCATGTTCGGCCCGATGTGCAAATGGGTCGCGCAGATCGACCGCGCCGACCGCGTCGCCGAGTACATCAGCCACGCCTTCCATGTCGCCACCTCCGGCCGCCCCGGCCCGGTGGTGCTGGCGCTGCCGGAAGACATGCAGATGGAGATGGCGCCGGCCTCGAATGCCGGCCGTTACCAGCGTGTCGCCGCCAACCCCGGCGAATTCGACATGCACAAGCTGCGCGACCTGCTGGGCAAGGCGAAGAAACCGCTGATGATGGTCGGCGGCGGCGGCTGGAACAAGCAGGCGAGTGAAGACATCCTCGCCTTCGCCCGCGCCTTCAAGCTGCCGGTCTGCGCGTCCTTCCGCTGCCAGGACCTGGTCGACAACCGCGATCCGCATTACGTCGGTGACGTCGCGGTCGGACTCAACCCGAAACTCGCCGAACGCATCAAGGCCTGCGACCTGCTGCTGGTGGTCGGCGCGCGGCTGGGTGAATGGACCACCGCCAACTACACGCTGGTCGACATTCCGAAACCGGCGCAGAAACTGGTGCATGTGCACGCCGGCGCCGAGGAGCTGGGCCGCGTCTACCAGGGCGAGCTGCTGATCAACAGCGGCATGCCGGAATTCGCCGCAGCCGCGAAAAAACTCGCACCGGTGAAACCGGCCTGGGAAGCCTGGACAAAAGAAGCACGCGCCGACCTCGAAGCCTGGCAGCAGCCGGTGAAAGTGCCGGGCAAAATGAACATGAGTGAGGTGATGGCCTTCCTCAGGAAACGGCTGCCGGTCGAAACCATCGTCACCAACGGCGCCGGCAATTTCGCGATCTGGGTCCACCGCTTCTACCCCTACCCCGGCTTCCGCACCCAGCTCGCGCCGACCAGCGGCGCGATGGGTTACGGCGTGCCCTCCGGCGTCGCTGCGAAAATCGTGCATCCGAAACGGCCGGTGGTCTCGTTCTCCGGTGACGGCTGCTTCCTGATGAACGGCCAGGAACTCGCCACCGCCGCGCAGTACGACGCCAAGGTGATTTTCATCGTCGTCAACAACGGCATGTACGGCACCATCCGCATGCACCAGGAAAAGAACTTCCCCGGCAACGTCAGCGGCACGCAGCTGAAGAATCCGGATTTCGCCGCGCTCGCCCGCGCCTACGGCCTGCACGGCGAGACCGTCGAGAAAACCGAAGACTTCGAAGCCGCCTTCGAACGCGCCTGGTCGGCGAAGACCGCGGCGCTGATCGAATGCCGTGTCGATCCGGAAGCGATCACGCCGCGGACCACGCTGTCGGCAATCCGGGAAGAAGCGAAGAAAAGCAAAAAGGGCTGAAAAGCAAAAAAAGCTTAGCCACAGAGGGCACAGAGAACACAGAGAAAACCCGCGTCATGGATAAGCCCGTAGCCCGGATGGAGGCCGCAGGCCGGAATCCGGGGGAAGCGGCGGCTAATTGCGACGACTACCCCGGATTCCACTTCGTTCCATCCGGGCTACAACCCCGTGATGCGCTCACCTTGGCGGTAGATGGGGATTACATTTTGTCAGGCGGTCCTGGCCACAGAGAGCACAGAGAAAACCGCGTCATGAATAAGCTCGTTGAAAAGGTCATTGGCGCGGCATTGTCGATATATCGTAACTAATTGATTTTATTGGTAAATTTATGAATACCTCAACAGGCATCATCGGCTTCGCCGGCATCGGCGCCATGGGCACTCCCATGGCCGGCAACCTGGTCCGCGCGGGTTACAAGCTCGTCGTGTTCGACCTTGATGCCTCACGCACGACGGCGTTCACGCGCGAACATCCGGCCGCCGCGGTTGCCAAGAACCTCGCCGACCTTGGCGCGCAGTCGAACGTCGTCATCACCATGCTGCCCGACGGCAAGGCAGTGCGTGCTGCGCTGTGCGGGGTGAACGATTCGTTCAGGGACTGCATCCTCGAACGCCCGGCGAAGGACACGCTGGTGATCGACATGAGTTCCTCCTCGCCGGTGGGCACCCGCGATCTCGGCAAGCTGCTCGCCGCGCGCGGCACACCCTTCATCGACGCGCCGGTCTCGGGCGGCGTCAAGGGCGCGGTCGCGGCGACGCTTGCGATCATGGCCGGCGGCGATGCGGCGATTTTCGAACGCGTGAAGCCGATGCTGGCGAAAATGGGCGGCCAGTTGTTCCACTGCGGCCCGCTGGGTGCCGGTCACGCGATCAAGGCGCTGAACAACTATGTGTCAGCGGCGGGACTGGTCGCCGCCTGCGAGGCGCTGATCGCGGCTGAACGTTTCGGTCTCGATCCCGCGGTGGCCACCGACATCATCAACGCCTCCAGCGGCATGAACAACACGACCAAAAACAAGGTCAAGCAGCAGATGCTCAACGGCGCCTTCGGCGCCGGCTTCGCCACCAGCCTGATGGCCAAGGACGTGCGCACCGCACTGGAAGTGGTCGAATCCACCGGTACCACGCCCGACCTCGCCCGCCACTGCGCGGCCTTCTGGACGGCGGCAGAGCGCGAACTCCCTGCAGGCACCGACCACACCGGCGTCTACAAACTCATCAGGGACAAGAAGTAACGCGATGCACAAGCCGCTGACGGGTCTGCGCGTGCTCGACATGAGCCGCATCCTCGCCGGTCCCTGGTGCGGCCAGGCGCTCGCCGACCTCGGCGCCGAGGTGATCAAGATCGAGCGCCCCGGCAAGGGCGACGACACCCGCAGCTGGGGGCCACCTTTCCTCAAGGACCGCGAGGGCCGCGACACCGCGGAATCGGCCTACTACCTCTGCGCCAACCGCGGCAAGCAGTCGGTGACACTGGACATCGCCAAGCCCGAAGGCCAGGCCCTCGCGCGCGAACTCGCGCAGCATTCCGACATCCTGCTCGAGAACTACAAGGTCGGCGACCTCAAGCGCTACGGCCTCGACTACGACACGCTGTCCGCGCTCAATCCGCGGCTGATCTACTGCTCGATCACCGGTTTCGGCCAGGACGGCCCGCTGAAGGACCGCGCCGGTTATGACTTCATGGTGCAGGGCATGGGCGGGCTGATGAGCATCACCGGCGAACGCGACGACCTGCCCGGCGGCGGTCCGCAGAAGGCGGGGGTCGCCATCGCCGACCTGATGACCGGCATGTATTCGACTGTCGCGATATTGGCTGCACTCGAGGAACGCCATAAAAGCGGCCGCGGCCAGTACATCGACATGGCCCTGCTCGACACCCAGGTCGCCTGGCTGGCCAACCAGAACACCAATTACCTGATCGGCGGCGAGGTGCCCGTGCGCATGGGCAATGCGCATCCCAATGTCGTGCCCTACCAGACTTTCGCCACGCAGGACGGCAGCATCATTCTCGCCGTCGGCAATGACGGACAGTTCAAACGATTCTGCGAGGCCGCAGGCATCGCCGAAACCGGCAACGATCCGCGTTTTGCGAGCAATGCGCTGCGCATCGCCAACCGCGAAGCCTGCATCGCCGACATAACGCCGGCGATGAAACGCAAAACCACCGCGGAATGGATCGCCGTGCTGGAGCCGCTGGGCGTGCCCTGCGGCCCGGTGCATCGCCTTGATGAAGTGTTTGACAATCCGCAGATCGGCCACCGCAAGATGAAGGTGGAAGTGCCGCACCCGCTGTCGGGCAAGGTGCCGCTGGTGGCGAATCCGATCAAGTACTCGCGGACGCCACTGTCCTATGAAACACCGCCGCCGCTGCTGTCGCAGCACACCGATGACGTCCTGCGCGGCCTGCTCGGCAAAAGTGACGCCGAGATCGCGGCGCTGCGCGCCGCCGGCATCATCTGAAAATACAGTGGTAGTCAGGCCAGGCTGGCCAGCGCCGACGCGTAGACGGCGGCCACGTCTTTCGTCGAGCCCGCTGTGAATTCGAGGTCACGCACCAGCCCGTCGCGCAGGCCATAGACCCAGCCATGCACCGCCAGATCCTGTCCGCGTTCCCAGGCATCACGGACGATGGTGGTCTGGCAGACATTGGCCGCCTGCTCGATCACGTTCAGTTCGCACAGACGGTCCGCGCGCAAGGCGGCATTGCCCAGAGACTGCAGATTCGCCTCGTGTTTCTGGCGCACATCCTGCACGTGGCGCAACCAGTTGTCGCTGAGTCCGATGCGGTCGCCACGCAGCGCGGCGCCGACGCCGCTGCACCCATAGTGGCCGACAACGATGATGTGTTTCACCTTCAGCACATCGACTGCAAACTGGATCACAGACAGGCAATTGAGGTCGGCATGGGTGACGACGTTGGCGACATTGCGATGGACAAACAGCTCGCCCGGCAGCAGGTCGACGATTTCATTGGCGGGCACGCGGCTGTCGGAACAGCCGATCCACAGGTATTCCGGTGACTGCTGGCGCGCGAGTTTGCTGAAGAATTCCGGATCCTGGCGACGGATGCGTTCGGACCAGATGCGGTTGCTGTCGAAGAGGTTCTGGAGTTTTTTCATTCCGGGTAAATCGCTTCAGGTTCCAGGCACCAGTTCGCGCATCTTCGCATACAGCGCATTCTGCGCCTCGAAACCGATGCCCGGACGATCCGGCAACTTCAGCCAGCCGTCCTCGACCTTCGCGTCGTCGGCGAAGCCGGCAAACATGCCGAAGACGCCCGGATAGGCTTCGCAGCCGCCAAGACCGAAACCGCCGACGATGTGCAGCGTCATCTGGTTGCCGCCATGGGGGAACACCGACTGCGGCGACCAGCCGCGTTCTTTCATCATCGCCAGGGTCTTCGCGAACTGGGCAATGCCGTAGGACTGCGGCACGTCAGTCTGGATGATGTCGCGGTCGGCGCGCAGGCCGCCGAAGGTGATCAGGTTCTGCACGTCCTGGGTCGAGAACAGGTTCTCGCCGGTGCCGATCGGCGCGTCGTAGAGCGCGACCACTTCGGCCAGCAGCGCGTAGTCCAGCGGATCGGTGGGCTCCTCGAACCAGCGCAGTTGGTACGGCGCCAGCGCCCTGGCATAGGCCAGCGCGCGCTTGCGGTCGAAGCCGGCATTGGCATCAACCGCCAGTCGCGTGCTGTCGCCGATGAGTTTCAGCGCGGCCTCGACGCGCGCGACATCCTCGGGGATCGACATCCCGCCGACCTTGATTTTCATCGTGCGGTAACCCTGATCGAATTTCTCGCGGATCTCGGCCAGCAGTTCCGGAATGCCCTTGCCCGGCGCATACCAGCCGCCGCCGACGTAGCAGGGGACTTTATCTAAGTATTTGTTTTTATTATATTTTTTTGCAATCAGTGCATGCAGCGGCACACCCGCGATCTTGGCCGCGGCATCCCAGCAGGCGACCTCGATGGTGCCGATCGCGACCGAACGTTCGGTATGGCCACCGGGTTTCTCCCGCTGCATCATCGCCGCGAGGATTTTTTCGGGGTCGAGGTTCGTACCCGCATCGTCGAGCAATGATTCCGGCGGAGCCTTGAGGATGCGCGGGATGAAACGCGCGCGCATCTGTGCGCCGCAGGCATAACGGCCGGTGGAGTTGAAGGCGAATCCCGCGACGGGTTTGCCCTCGCGGATGACGTCGGTGATCACGGCGACCACCGAGGTGGTCATTTCGCTGAAATCGAAGACTGCGTTGCGCAGATCCGATTTCAGCGCGATCGACGTTTCGCGGATGTCAACGATGCGCATGGCGTCCCGCCCTGCGCATCGCGCTTTGACGCATCAATTGACCTGGATGCCGGCAGCCTTGACGACCCGGGTCCACTTCTCCACTTCGACCTTCACCTGCGCGGCAAACTGCGCCGGCGAACTGGCGATGATGTCGAAGCCGAGACCTTCAACCCGCGACTTGACGTCGGGCTGGGCCATCATTTTCACGACCTGGGCATGCAGCTTGTCGACCACCAACTTCGGCGTGCCGGCCGGCACCAGCAGGCCCTGCAGGGTATCCGCCTCCTGGTCCTTGAATCCGACCTCGGCCATCGTCGGCACCTCGGGGATCGCGCCGACGCGTTTGGCACTGGTCACCGCGATCGCGCGCAGCCGTCCGCCCTGGATGTGAGGCGTGGTCGGCGGCAATGCGGTGCAGCCGATCGGCACCTGGTTCGCCACCACCGCGCCGACCGCGGGTCCGGCACCGCCGAAGGGCACGGTGATGAAATCGAGCTTGGTCGTCAGTTTCAGCAGCTGTGCCGACAGATCCGGCGTGGTACCCAGACCCGGTGTCGCCACCGAGAATTTTTTCGGATCGGCGGACACCAGGGTCAGCAGGTCTTTCATCGACTTGGCGGGAATGCTCGGGTGGATGGTGAACACATTGGGTGACGCCGCCATGTTCGAGACCGGGATGAAACTCTTGTAGGGATCATAGGGAATGCTCTTGTACAGGCCCGGATTCACGACGAAGCTCGAGCTGACAACGATCACCGTGTAGCCGTCGGGCGCGGCGGTCGCCGCCAGCCCCATGCCGATGTTGCCGCCGGCGCCGGCGCGGTTGTCAACAACCACCTGCTGGCCGAGGCCTTCGGTCAGCTTCATTGCGACGACGCGGGCGATGACATCGGTCGGGCCACCGGCGGCAAAAGGCACGATCATGCGCACCGGGCGGTTGGGATAGTCCTGCGCGGATGCGGCGGAAGACGCGGCGGCCAGGCCGGCCAGCACGGCTGCAGCGATGATTTTTCGGCTCATGGTTTCATCCTTGTGGGTTGTATCGGGGCCGGATCAGTTGGCGGTTGCACCGGAGGTGCGCACCACCCTGCCCCAGCGCTCCGTCTCGCTCGCGATGAATTTCGCGAATTCCTCCGGCGTGCTGGTCAGCGCGTCGGTGCCGCGGCTCGCCAGCTGCTTGCGCATCGCCGGATCACCGAGCATCTTGACGAAGGCGCCGTTGAGGCGGTTGATGATGTCGCGCGGCGTGCCGGCCGGCGCGAGCACACCGTACCAGGTGTCCACCGTGAACCAGGGCATGCCCGCCTCGGCAACGGTCGGCACCTCGGGCACCGCCGGATCGCGATTCTTGCCCAGCGCCGCCAGCGCGCGCAGCTTGCCGGCCTGGACATGCGGCGCGGCGGCCGCGGTGCCGATCACCAGCATGTCGACCTCGCCGGAGAGCAGCGCGATCTGCGCCTGGCTAGCGCCCTTGTGCGGGATCATTTCGATTTTCAGCTTGTTCTCGGCGATGAAGTAACGCGCGCCGAGGTCGTTGGTGGTGCCGGGGCCGCCGGAACCGAAATTGAGCTTGCCCGGATTCTTGCGCGCCAGGGCGACAATATCCTTCAGGGACTTCGCCGGGATCGAGGGGTGCACCACCAGCAGATTCGGAATCGAGGCCACCAGCGAAATCGGCGTGAGGTCCTTCACCGGATCGTAGTTCAGCTTTTTGTAGAGGCTGGGGCTGATCGCGATCGAAGGCGAACAGAGCACGATGGTGTAGCCGTCGGGCGCCTGGCGCGAGGTGTATTCCGCGCCGACATTGCCGCCGGCACCGGGCCGGTTTTCGGCGATGACCTGCTGACCGAGGTTTTCACCCAGCCTCTGCGCCAGCATGCGACCGAGGATGTCGGTGCCGCCGCCCGGCGGGAACGGCAGGACCAGCCGCACCGGTTTTGCGGGATAGGACTGTGCATGCAGGGGAATCGCGACGGCCGTCAGCGACAGCGCGGCCACTGCGGCGGCCACTGCGCTCTGAAACTTGTTCATGTTCTGCTCCTCGGGTAACAGGCAAGCGCCGGATGGATTGCGATTGTTCGGGTTTTTGGCGCACGCCCGATTGTCCACGCATGGCCCTGTTTGTCAAACACCGGGGCAGCGGCGCAAACAAAACGGTTAGAATGTCGCCCACTTCAATCACGGTTCCTGTCATGAAATCGCCGCGCATCGCCCTGATCCACGCGACGCCGCTCGCCATCGAGCCCATCGTCGCCGCCTTCGGCCGCCTGTGGCCCGAGGCACGCACCACCAACCTGCTCGATGATTCGCTGTCGGTCGACCTCGCCGCCGAGGGCCGGCTTACCGACGCCATGATCGAACGTTTCCTGACCCTGGGGCGTTATGTCCATGGCAGCGGCGCCGATGCCATCCTCTTCACCTGCTCGGCGTTCGGACCGGCCATCGAAGCCACCGCCGCCGCATTGCCGATTCCCGTGCTCAGGCCCAACGAGGCCATGCTCGACGCAGCGCTGGCTGCCGGCGGCAGCATCGGACTGATCGCGACCTTCGGCCCCAGCATTCCGGCGCTGAAAACCGAACTCGAAGACATGGCGCGCGCAAAAAATCAGCCGCTGAAACTGGCGACCCGCACCCTGCCGGATGCCCTCGCCGCCCTGCAGAGCGGCGACGCCGAAACCCACGACCGTCTGATTGCCGATGCTGCCGCCGGATTGATGCCCTGCGACGCGCTGGTGCTGGGCCAGTTCTCGATGGCCACGGCCGCGCGGCTGATTCCGGCGCAGGCCGGCTGCCGCGTGCTGACCAGCCCGGATTCCGCAGTGATGCGCCTGAAGGAAACGCTGCGCAGCTGACCCCGGCTCGTTCCAAAAAAAAGCGCGGTAAGGCCGCGCTTTTTTGTGCCTGGAAATCCTGATGGTTATTGTTCGCCGAGCAGCGACTTCGCAGTACGTTCACACAGCCAGTCCTTTTCCTCCGCGGTAAGTCCCGGGATGCCATCCACCGCCGCCGGCACGTCCAGCGGCGCCATGTCGAAGGGATGGTCGGTGCCGATGACCACGCGGTCGGCGCCGACCTGGTCGATCAGGTACTTGGCGGCCTTCGGATCGTGGGTCAGGCAGTCGAAATAGAAACGCTTGAACAGCTCGCGCGGCGGCGTCGGGTTGTTGACCTTGGGTTCGTTGCGCACCTGGTGGCCGTGGCGGAAGCGTCCGATCTGGTACGGGATGAAACCGCCGCCGTGCGGCAGGACGACGCGCAGCTTCGGCATTTCGTCCATCGCGCCGCTGAACATCAGGTGTGCCACCATCAGCGTGGTGTCGAGCGGGAAACCGACGAAGTTCGACAGGTAGTAGTCCTCCATGCCGCCCTTGGCCAGGCACTGGTAGGGGTGGGCGAAGATGAAGCAGCCCAGCTGCTCGATCGTCTTCAGCACCTTGCGGAATTTCTGTGCAGCCAGCGGCGTGCCCTCGATCGAGGTCGCCAGTTCCACCGCCTTGAAGCCGTATTCCTTCACCACGCGTTCGAGTTCGGTAATTGCCGCGTCCGGATCCTGCATCGGCAGGTGCGCCATGCCGCGCAGGCGCGAGGGATGTTTGGCGACCATCTGCGCGATACCGTCGTTGGCGAGCTGCGCCGCGTAAAGCCCGGCTTCCGCCGGCAGCCAGTAGAAATAGATCGGCGGACCCACCGAAATCGCCGACACGTCAAGTTTGTTGCGATCCATCCATTCCACCTTCGCATCCGGATCGTAGAAATCCGGGCTCAGCACCGCGGGGCGGCCGTGCACGTCGAAATAACGCTTGCCGTCCTTTTCCCAGACGCTGGTCTGGAAGCGCTTGGGATCCTTCTCCATCGCCGCGATGATGGTCGGCGGGATGACGTGGCTGTGCAGGTCGTAACGCTTGGACATGCTGCTCCTCTCGGTGGGTATGGGTTTTCCGCGGCTATTTTAAAGCGAGCAGCGGGCGCAGCGCACGGACATCACGCAGGCGCTCAATGTGCCAGACGGTGTCGATCAGTCTCTCGCTGCGCCGCCGGCCGAGCAGCGGCAGCAGCAGGTCACGCGCCTTGGCCGCAACCTCCTCCCGCGGCATCGGGTTGGCCGCGGTTCCGCGCACGGCTTTCGTGTGATGGCGCAGCCGGCGGCCGTCGCGGGTGCTGATTTCGACGATGGCCTGGGTGGTCTTCGCCCGGCCCAGTGCAGCGCTGCCCTTGAGTTCGATCCTTTCCTTCAGCTTCAGCACCCGCGGATCGCGCACGCGGCGGTCGTCATGCGCCGAGGCGAAGCTGATGTCGCCGTCAAGCAGCATCACTGCCACCAGGTGCTGGATGTTGATGCTGGCCATCGTGCGCTGGTTGACCGTGCGCGCGCCCTGGTCGTCGATGGTGATGGTCACGCGTTCAACGTCTTTCGCACCGATGCCGTGTTTCCCGATCAGGTTCATCACCGCATCCAGCGGCGCCTGGATCGGGTAACCGACGGCCCAGCGCTTGATAGAGGTGTTCATGATCTCGTAGCGGCGGCCGAGGTCCGCCACCAGTTTTTCCGGGCTCGCGGTCATGCCGTGGGCATGAAAAAAGCTGCGGTCACCGTCGAACACGTCCTCGACCCCGGTGAACTTCATCGACGCCATCAGCGCCGCGGTGACACCATTCCTCGCCGGCATGCCGCCGAAGTCGAAGGCCTTTTCGATGTGCTCGATGTCGCGTGCCCAGCACGACAGCCCCGAAGCCTGCTGTGCGGTGTACGACAGCAGGTAACGCGTCTGGTCGTAGTTCAGCCTCAGTATCGCCGCGGCAGCTGCCGCCGCGCCGAACATGTGGCCGAAACTGTGGGTCGAATGGCCGCGCTCGCGGAAACGCTCGATGCCCAGCGCGATCGACATCCGCGCGCAGACGTCATAACCCAGCACCATGGCCCGCAGCAGTGCCGTGCCGCCGGCGCGTTCGCGTTCAGCCAGCGCCAACGCTGCCGGCACCACGCCGCAGCCGGGATGCACCAGCGCGAGGTAATAGGTGTCGTCGGTCTCGTCGGCATGGGCGTGCATGCCATTGGCCAGCGCGGCGTTGATCGCGGTGCTGCGGATGTCCGAACCGATCACCGTGGCCTCGGGCACGCCGCCCTGGGTCGCGATGAATTCGATCGCGCGGCGACCCGGCAGCAGCCGCGAACCGGAGAGCATCGCCGCCAGCGTATCGAGCAGGTGGTGCCTGGCGCGCTCGGTGACCTTCGCCGGCAGCGCGCGGCGCGGTGCGGCGGCGATGTATGCGGCGAGCCTGTGCATCAGCAGCGAAATTTTCGCCGCGGTTTTCCTCGCAGCCATTCCTCTTATTCCGGCTTGATGCCGGCGGCCTGTATCACTTTCGCCCACTTCGCGGTTTCACTGCGCAGGTAGGTGGCGAATTCCTCGGGACTGCTGCCGACAGGCTCGGCGCCGTCGTTGAGCAGGCGCTGGCGCACTTCCGGGTTCTGCAGTGCGCGGACCACGCCGGCATGCAGTTTGTTGACGATGTCGCGCGGCGTGCCAGCCGGCGCCAGTACGCCATACCACTGCACGGCCTCGTACCCCGGCACGCCGGCCTCGGCGATGGTCGGGATGTCTTCGGCACCCGGCGCGCGTTTCGAACCGGTGACGCCGAGCGCGCGCAAGCGGCCCGACTGGATATGCGGCTTCGCCGACAGCATGTTGGGCATCATTGCCGGCACATGGCCGGCGATGAGATCGGTGACGCCGGGACCGGAGCCCTTGTACGGGATGTGCAGCATCTTCACACCGGTCATCACCAGGAACAGTTCCATCGACAGATGCGGGCTGGTGCCGACACCGGCGGAGGCGAAGTTGATCTGGCCGGGACGCGGTTTCACCAGCGCGATGAACTCCTTCACGTTCCGGGCCGGCAGCGAAGGATGCACCACCAGCACGTTCGACAGCGACACTGCCTGAGAAACCGGCGCGAAGTCCTTCAGCGCGTCGTAGGGCACTTTTTTGTACATCGCCGGATTGATCGCCAGCGTGCTGATGCCCATCAGCAGCGTGTAGCCGTCGGGTGCGGCGCGCGCCACCGCCTCGCCGCCGATCATCGTGCCGGCGCCGGCGCGATTCTCGACGATGACCTGCTGGCCGAGAAACTGGGTCAGCTGCGGCGCAAGGATGCGCGCCGAGATGTCGGTGCCGCCGCCCGGCGCCGAAGGCACCACCAGCCGCACCGTGCGCGTCGGGTAGTTCTGTGCCACCACCGGCAGCGCCAGTATCGACAAGGCGATGAATGATGACAAGCACTTGATTTTATTCATTATTTTTTTCTCCTCAGAGATGCGAATACAACAGTTTGCCCGCCACCGGCATCTTCGCCGCAAGAATTTCACCGCGATAGGAATCACAGATGTAGAGGGTTTTGCGATCGGGGCCGCCGTAAGCCATGTTGGTCATGCGCGCGCCCTTGTTGCGGCCCTGCACCCGCGCCAGCGGTTCACCCATCGGACCGAACAACCAGATGATGCCAGGCCGCGCATGCGCCGCCGACAGGTTGCCGGCCTCATCCATCGCCAGGCCGTCGGGACCGTGGATGCCGGGCAGCACACAGAACACGCCCGCCTTGTTCACCGCGCCGCCCTTGAGCGGGCAATGCCACATGCAGTTGGCGCGGGTCATTGCGACGTACATCACCTTGTCCTGCGGATCGAGCACGATGCCGTTGGGACTGGGTCCGTTCGTGATCAGGCAATCAAGCCGGCCTTCGCTGCTGTGGCGGTAAACGCGCCCCGTCGGATCGTGAATGCCGGTCTGGCCCTGGTCGGTGAAGTAAAGATCGCCGTTCTTCGCGAATGCCAGGTCGTTGACTCCCTTGAAGCCCTCGGATTGGTTGTGGGTCAGGAAGTCTTCGACGCGGCCCGTTTTCGGATCGCAGCGCAGGATGCCACGGCGGTAATCGGCAATGTACAGGGAACCATCCTTGTGCACCGCAAGTCCGTTGGGCCAGCCGTCGTATTCGGCGGCGACATCGAATTCACCCTGCGGCGACATCCTGAGGATGCGGCCATAGGGAATGTCGACCATGTAGAGATTGCCCGCACGGTCGAAGGCCGGACCCTCGAGAAAACAGTCGAGCTTCGATCCCGGATGGTTGGCATCGATCCAGCTCGACGGTGCGCCGCCCTTGCGCAGACGGTCGGGCACGGACGCAAAGACTTCCGCCTCGATCAGCGGCGGCGGTTCAAAAAACGACATCGGGACTCCTCCGGATAAAGGGCGACCAGCCGGTCATTCCGCCGGAATGCCGGCATCCTTGATGACTTTGGCCCATTTGGCAATTTCAGACTTGATATAGGCCGCGAAAGCCGCAGGCGTGCCGCCGTCGGGCTCGAAACCCTGCGCTTCCAGGCGCTGGCGGGTCGGGCCTGCAAGAATCTTCACCACGTCGCCATGCAGCCGGTCGATGACCGGTTTCGGCGTGCGCGCCGGCGCCAGCAGCCCGTACCAGGTCGCCGCCTCGTAACCCTTGACGCCCGCCTCGGCGATGGTCGGCAGATCCGGCATCGCCTGCGAGCGCTTGGCGGTGGTCACCGCCACCGGCCGCACCTTGCCCGATTTCACATGCGGCATCGCCGCCGGCATGGTCGCGAACATGATCTGCACTTCACCGGAAATCGTGGCCACCAGCGCCGGGCCGCCGCCCTTGAAGGGGATGTGCACCATGTCGATCCCCGCCAGCGATTTCAGCAGCTCGCCCGCAAGGTGCGATGAACTGCCGACTCCGGCCGAGGGAAAATTGAGGGCGCCGGGTTTTGCCTTCGCCAGCGCAACCAGTTCCTTGATGCTTTTCACCGGCATCGAGGGATGTGCGACGAGGATGTTGGGCGTGATCGCCACCAGGCTCACCGGCGCAAAATCCTTCACCGGGTCAAAGCCGAGTTTTTTGAACAGGCTGACGTTGACCGCGTTCGGCGCGACATTGCCCATCAGCAACGTGTGGCCGTCAGGCAAGGCGCGCGCGGCGAGTTCGGTGCCGATGTTGCCGGTGGCCCCGCCGCGGTTGTCGACGACCACTTGCTGGCCCAGTGTCTGGCTCAGCTGTTCGGCCATCACGCGCCCGACCTGGTCGGTGCCGCCGCCCGGCGGATAGGCGACGATCATGCGGATCGGCCGCAGCGGGTAGTTGTCGGCGGCCTGCACCGCGGCTGCAGCCGCACACAGCGCCGCCAGCAGCGCACATTGCATCTTCATCACAATCTCCTCCGTGTCTGTGTTATTGCGCCAGTGGCAGCGACACCGGGCGGCCCGTGGCCATCGAATGTTCGATCGCCAGCGTGACCTCAAGGTTGTGCCGCGCCTCGCGCGGTTTCGCCAGCGTGCAGGGTTTGCCCATGGCAAGGTGGTCGAGCCAGGCCCGCGTTTCATTGGCGATCGGCCCCCAGAATTCGCCCAGCGCCCAGTCGCCGGGTGTTCCGCTTTGCAGGAACACCATGTTGACGTTGTGATCCGGCAGGTAGACGTGCGGAATGCCCTTCTCGGTGTACATCAGCTGGTCGGTGTGGTCGTCATCGAGAATCATCACGCCGTCGGTGCCGACCAGTTCGACGCGGGCGGCATGGCCCAGCGCGGGATATTTCTCCGGCAGGGCGTAACTGATGCCGAGGTTGATCACGGCGCCGTCGGAATAGGTCAGGATGGCATAGCTGATGTCCTCGACCCCGGGATAACCCGCGTCCCTGAGCACGCCCTTCTGCCCGCGCGCATAGACCTCGACCAGGTGATGGCCTTCGTGGAACCAGTTCATCAGGTCGACGTAGTAGGTCAGCGCATCGACCACCGGCGTCGCGTGAGGATTGCGCTGGAGCATGCCCAGCGCCTGCGAGCGCGAATTGAACACCCGTGCCGCGCCTCCGGTCAGGCGGCCGAGGCGGCCCTGCACGATCTGCTCCTTGGCGATCTGGTAACGCTCCTTGTAGCGCCGGCTGTAGCCGACATGCACGGGAACGCCGGATTTCTCGATGGTCCGGATCACGCGGTCGGCGTCGGCCAGGGACAGCGCGATCGGCTTTTCCACCAGCACCGGCTTGCCCAGCTCCAGCGCCTTCAGGATCGGCGCCAGATGCTCGCCCTCGCTGGTCGAGACAATGACCGCGTTGACCTCGGGATGGGCAATGATCGCGTCATTGTCGCCGGAGTGCACGGCGGCGCCAACCTTCTTTGCCAGCGCCTCGGCCTTCTTCGGATCCTGGTCCGAGGTGGCAATGAAATTCACCGCGGGATGTCCCGCTGCGAGCTGCGCGCGCAGCCCGCCAATGCGGCCGGAACCGATCACGGCCAGACCCAGGCTCTTGCGTTCGATGATCTGCTCCCCCGATGCCGCGCTGCGTGACTGCTGCCGCGGCGTGAATTGATGTTTCAGGCTTGCGCGGGAATGCGCTTGTCGCCAGAGCACCGCAGTCTAGCCAAGGGACACCGGGGATACAAGCCGGACACACGCCGTCCCACAGCATGTGGAACGGCGTGTCGCATCAAGGGAAAAAAGAAGCGCCCGCGCGGAGAGGGGTGGGGAAGAACGGCGCAGACGCGTAAACCGGAACGGCTTTCCGCCGTCTACTGTTTCTGTATGCCGGCAGCGTTGACGACCTGCTGCCAGCGCGCGAGTTCCTCGGTGAGGTACTTCGAAAACTCCTGCGGAGCGCTGACACGCACGGTCAGGCCCTGGCCGGTAAAGCGCTCGGCGACCCGCGGATCGCGCGACAGCTTCGCGAGGTCGCCCTGGAAACGCTTGACCACGGCGGCCGGAGTTCCGGCCGGCACCAGCATGCCGTACCAGGTGGTGTACGAAAATCCAGGCAGGCCTGCTTCGATCGCGGTCGGGATGTCGGACGCCGCATCGACGCGTTTCTCGCTGGTGACGGCGACGCCGGTGAGGCGCCCCGCACGCACCTGGGGCAGCGCGGTGGCCATGTTGGTCACCATGTACTGGATCTCGCCCGAGAGCAGCCCGGTGGTGGCAAGACCGGCGCTCTTGTACGGCACGTGGATCGTGTCAACCCTGGCCGAGAGCTTGAACAGTTCGTTGGCGAGGTGGCTCGCCGTGCCGTTGCCGGCAGAACCGAAGGCATACTTGCCCGGTTCCTTCTTGAACAGCGCGATCAGTTCGGCCAGTGTTTTTGCAGGAACCTTCGGATTGACGGCGATGATGCTGGGCTGGTCGGCGATCAGCGTCACCGGCGCAAAATCCTTCAGCACATCGAAGCCGATGTTCTTGAACAGTGCCGGACCGATCGCCATCGTCGAACTCGACACCAGCGCGGTATAGCCGTCGGCCGGCGCCTTGGCGACGATCATCGTGCCCATGGTGCCCCCCGCGCCGGGCCGGTTGTCAATGACCAGTGTCTGTCCCCAGGCATCCGACAGGGCATGGGCCGCGATGCGGGCAACGATGTCACTGCCGCCGCCGGGCGCCAGCGGCACGACCACGCGTATCGGTTTGGAGGGGTAGGACTGGGTCTGTGCGGCCAGCGGCGCAGCGCCCAGTGCGAGGCCGGCGAACACCAGTCCGCTGGCCAGCGAAAATGCAGTAGGTCGTATCAACACGGCGGAATTCCTTGTTTCGCGCAGCGCCGTTGCGCTGCAAGCGAGGGAACTCTAACCGCCGTTCGTTACAGCAACATGACAACTGATCGCATCATTTGCCGGCGATGCGGGAGCAGCTCCGGAATCCGGCCAGCGTCAACGCACTGGCGGCGCGAGGTCGACCGCCCGCGCGCGCAGGGCTTTGTCTTCCCTCAGCTGCGACTTGAGGATCTTGTGCGTCGGAGTGTGCGGCAGTTCATCGACGAAGGCGACGAAGCGCGGCACTTTCTGCGGCGCGAGCCGCGCGCGGCACCAGTCGGCGATTTCCTCCGCGGCGACCCTGGCACCCTTTTTCACAGCCACCACGACGAAGATCTCATCTTCGCCCAGTTCCGAGGGCACTGCAATGGTGCCGGCCTCGGCAACGGCCGGATGCTCGCCGACGACGCGATCGAGTTCGGCGGCGGCGATGTTCTCGCCGCGGCGGCGGATGATGTCGCGCTTGCGCGAGATGAAATGGAAATAGCCGTCACTGTCGCGCCTGACCAGGTCGCCGGTCTTGAACCAGCCGTCGTGAAAGGCGTTCGCGGTCTGCTCCGGATCGCGGAAATAGCCCTGCATGATGATCGGCGTCTTCACCCACAGCTCGCCGGGCTCGCCGTCCGGCAGGTCGCGCCCCTCGTCGTCGACGACACGGCACTGCGCCCAGGGCCGCGCCGGATCGGGATGGCGGCCGATCGGCCCCATGCTGCCGAGCTTCTGCGGGCCCTCGAAGGGATTGCAGGTCACGCCGGGAATCTCGGTCATGCCATAGCCGCCGATGCGGTGCGGAATCCTGAAATCATTCCTGAATGTTTCATCCATGCTCGCACGCACGCCATAGACTTTGGTGATCCTGTGTTCGGGCCGGAATTCCTCGCGCGGCCGCGCGCGCAGGATGCTGCCGATGGCCTCGATGATGTTGACCTCGGTGGCGCCGGTGTCGACCGCGGTCTGCCAGAAGGTCGAGGCTGAAAATTTCGGCACGATGATCATGCAGGCCCCGGCGGCGAGCGTTCCCGCCACCGAGTAGAACATCGCGTTGATGTGGAACAGCGGCAGCACGACCATCACGCGATCGTCGTCCTGGAGGTAGACACGCTGCACGAAAGCTTCACCACCGGTGACAAAGCTCCGCTGGCTGTGCATCGCTCCCTTCGGAAAGCCGGTGGTGCCCGAGGTGTAGACGATCAGGCAGGTGTCGTCGCCCCTGATGTCATTCGGCAAATCCGCAGCTGGCGCGTTTTTCAGCAGATCATCGAGCGCCGGCGCATCGGCTGCAGCGGCATCAAGCATCACGAACCAGGCCGGCGTCTTCAGGCCCTCAACAGCCTTGCGCGCAACCTCCAGCGTGTCCCGGGTTGCCGCCACCGCGCTCACTTCGGCATGGTGCAGCACATATTTCGCCTCTTCCACGCCGAATTCCGGGTTCACCGGCACCATGATCGCGCCGAGCCGCGCCAGCGCGCAGAGCATCAGCACATGGCCGTCACAGTTGCGCGCCATCACCGCCATGCGATCGCCCTTGCGGATGCCGCGGGAAGCCAGCACGCGGGCTGCAGCGTCGACCGCAGCGGAAAATTCGCCCCAGGACCAGTTGTGATCGCGGAAAACGATGAAGGGGCGCGCGGGATCGCGGCCGGCGCGGCTTTTCAGCACGCCGTTCAGCGTGTAGTCGTGTTCAGCGTACAGACGCAGGACTTCGAGGGGCTTTTTCATGGCGGCACTGAGTGTTGGTGTCTGCGGATTCTGGCATACAATCCCCGCACCTTCCGTCGACCAGTCCATATAGAGAGACCATGAGCCTCTTCGCCCCGCCCGAACGCATCACCGCCGACGTTTTCGCCGAACTGCCGAAGAAATACCGCCGTACGAAAGTATCGGCCGAGCGCCTCGCCGCCGGCCGCCCCGCGCCGCAGGGCGGCTGCTTCCTCGAAGGCCCGTCCTTCGACCGCAAGGGCAACCTCTACGTCACCGACATCCCCTTTGGCCGCATTTTCCGCATTTCGCCGAAAGGCCAGTGGGATCTGGTCGTCGAATACGACGGCGAACCGAACGGCCTGAAAATCCACAAGGACGGGCGCATTTTTGTCACCGACCACAAACACGGCCTGATGCTGCTCGATGTGAAACGCGGCCGCATCGAAACCCTGATCAACCGTTACAACCTCGAAACCTTCAAGGGCCTCAATGACCTGGTGTTCGCATCGAACGGCGACCTCTACTTCACCGACCAGGGCCAGAGCGGCCTGCAGAATCCGACCGGCGCGGTCTACCGGCTGCGCGCGAACGGCAGGCTGGAACGCATCGCCGACAACATCCCCAGCCCCAACGGCCTGGTGCTCAACGCGGCGGAAAACACGCTGTTCGTCGCGGTGACCCGTGCCAACGCGGTGTGGCGCCTGCCGCTGCTGCCCGACGGCACAGTGTCGCGGATGGGCGTGTTCATCCAGATGAGCGGCGGCCGCGGTCCGGACGGCATGGCCATCGACGAGGATGACGGACTGGCGGTGGCGCACCCGGACATGGGCGCGGTGTGGGTGTTCAACCATCGCGGCGAGCCGCTCTACCGCATCGACTCGCCGGGTTCGGACGTGGTGACCAACTGCGCCTGGGGTGTGAAGGATCCGCACACGCTGTACATCGTCGACTCCGAAGGCGGCGCAATCCTCAGCGCGGAACTGCCGACGCCTGGACGGAAGATGTACGGATTGACCTGACGCAGCCGTCACCCCGCTCCCGCCGGGGTGACGTGCCCGGTCTCAGCGGACGAGCAGGTCGACGAACTCGTTGACCGCCATCGCCTCGAGTTTTTTCTGGTCCATGCAGGCCGCGGTGATGGCCGCCTTCTGTTTCGCGGCAAACGCCATCGCGGTGTTGGCGTTGAATTTCTTCATCACGGCCGGAATGCCTTCCTTGCGGCGCTTGCGGTGGCCCAGCGGGTAGTTCACTTCCGACAGCGGAGTCTTGCTGCCGTCCTTGAAGAACACCTGGATCGAATTGGCGTTGGTGCGTTTGGCCGGATCGTGGTACTCGCGCTCGTAGCGCTCGTATTCGGTCAGCCGGATTTTCGCGCGCAGTTTGTCGATGCGCGGATCGGCGGCAATTTCATCCTCGTAGTGCTTGGCGGTCATGTCACCGAAGATCAGGCCGACGGCCATCATGTACTGCATGCAGTGGTCGCGATCGGCGAAGTTGGCGAGCGGACCGGTCTTGTCGAGGATCACCATGGTCGAGTTGTGGGCGCGCGCCTCGATATGGCTGATCTGGTCGAGCCGGTCCTTGACCAGCGGGTGCAGCTTGATCGCGGCCTCGACACCGGTCTGGCCGTGGAAGGCGGTCGGGTAGGGAATCTTGAACAGCGTGTTCTCGATGACATAGCTGCCGAGGGGGCGCTGGAACCTGAAGGGTTTGCCCTTGAACAGCACGTCGTAGAAGCCCCACTTCGGCGCGGTCAGCGCCGAGGGATAACCCATCTCGCCCTTCTTCGCCAGCAGCGACAGCCACACCGCGCGCGCCGAGGCATCACCCGCGGCCCAGGATTTGCGCGCGCCGGTGTTGGGCTTGCGGCGGTAGGCCGCCAGCGCGTGGCCATCGAGCCAGGCGTTGGACAGTGCGTTGATGATTTCTTCCTGCGTGCAGCCGATCAGCGAGGACACCGCGGCAGTGCTGGCGATCTTGACCAGGATCGTATGATCGAGGCCGGCAGCGGTGAAGCCGTTCTCCAGCGCGAGGCCGCCCTGCACTTCGTAGGCCTTGATGATCGCGGTCAGCACCTCGCGCATGACCAGCGGCTTTTTCCCCGCGGCAACACGGGTACGCGACAGCCAGTCGGCAGTCATCAGGATCGCGCCGATGTTGTCGGAGGGATGGATCACCGTGCGACCGTAGAAGGCGTCGTTGAAATCGAGCCAGCGGATCAGCGTGCCGGCGTTGAAAGCCGCGGTCACCGGATCGAGCACGTAGTTCGTACCGGGGACACGCGCGCCATTGGGGACAATGGTGCCGGGCACGACCGGCCCCAGCAGTTTCGTGCAGTCCGGGTAAGCCAGCGCCTCGAACGCGCAGGCGAGGCTGTCGATCAGCGTCAACCGCGCGGTTTCATAGGCCAGTTTGCTCGCCGGCTTGTAGCCGTAAGCGTACTTCGCCAGGTCAACGATGACCTTGTCGGGTTGCGGGCGTTTGTTGTCGACAGCGGACATTGCAAATAACTCCTTGATTTAAAGTATTTTTTATTCAGCCTTGATGCCTGCGGTCTTGACCACCTTGCCCCACTTCGCGGCCTCGGATTTGAGGTACTGTGCGAACTCCGCCGGCGTATCACCGACCGGTTCGAGGCCCGCCTTCGCCATGCGGTCCTGGATGACCGGTTCCTGCAGCGTGGCGGCAATCTCCTTGTGCAGGCGCTGGATCACGGCGCGCGGCGTGCCGGTCGGCGCCACGAGGCCATTCCAGTTGTTCGCCTCGTAACCCTTGAGGCCTGCCTCGGCCACGGTCGGCATTTCCGGAAACAGCGGCGAACGCTTTACCTTGCCGACACCGAGGCCGCGCAGCTTGCCGGCGCGGATATGCGGCTGGGCCGTGGTCAGGTTGGCCATCATCATGTTCAGGCGGCCGGCGACCAGGTCGGCCACCGCCGGCGCACCGCCCTTGTACGGCACATGCAGTGCCTCGACTCCGGCCATGCTGGTGAACAGCGCCATCGCAAGATGACCTGCGCCGCCAACGCCGCTGGAGCCGTAGTTGTACTTGCCGGGATTGGCCTTCAGCAGCGCGATCAGTTCCTTCACCGAGTTCGCGGGCATCGAGGGATGCACCACCAGCAGGTTGCTGGAGGCGGCAATGTTGGTGATGGCGACGAAGTCGCGCTCCAGCACGTACGGCACCTTGGCGTAGAGCGAGGGATTGACTGCCAGCGGCGGCGTTGCCATCAGCAATACATGGCCGTCCGGAGTTGCCCCTTTGACGATCTCGGTGCCGATGATGGTGCCGGCGCCGGTGCGGTTGTCGATCACCACCTGCTGGCCGAGGCGTTCGGACAGGCGGGCACCGGTGATGCGGGCGACGGTATCAGTCGAGCCGCCGGCCGAGTACGGCACGACCAGGCGCACGGGGCGCTGCGGATATTCGGCCGGCTGCGCGGCCAACTGCACGGGCACCGCGGCCAGCGCGGCGAAGAGGGCGGGAAAAAGGCTGCTGCGAATGGCTTTCATGATCTTCCTTGCTGAGGGATGATGGTCCTCCGGGAACACTGCATTATTGTTCTTGAATACAGCCCGTCACTCGCCGGCGGAACCCTTGCCATAGGGTATGCGCGGCATTTCGAAACGGTCGGTGATCCGGGTGTAACCGCCCTTGCCGGCCAGCCGCCCGATCGGATTGATGCGGCCGACATCGACATGGAAACGCTCATTGACGATGCCGTCGTGGTAATGGAAATGGACCACCTCGCCGAACACCACGTGGTAGGGCTTGCGGCCAAGATCGACGATCTGCATCAGCCGGCACTCCATTGCCACCGGCGCCTCGGCAATGCGCGGCGGGCGCACCTTTGACGACGGCACCGCGGTCAGGCCCGCCTTCCCGATTTCGTTGACGCCCGGCGGGTAATCGACGGCGCAGACATTCATCTGCTCCCGGATCGCATCGCTGACGATGTGCACGACAAACTCCGGCAGCTCGCGGATGTTGCGCACGGTGTCCTTGGCGCCTTCGGCCTTCTCGCCCACCGAGAACATCAGCATCGCCGGATCCGAACCCACCGCGTTGAAAAAACTGAAGGGCGCGGCATTGGGTCCGTCGGCACCCAGTGTCGTCACCAGCGCGATCGGTCGCGGCGTCACCGAACCCACCATCAGCTTGTACTGGTCCTGCCAGGAGATTTTTGAGGCGTCGAATTCGATCATGTCGTGTTGTCGCAATAGCGGTTAGTCCTGCGATTCTAACAGGGAGATTCAGCTGTCCCGCCCATTCCACATCATGCGCAATCGTGGTGCATCAGGGCACCATCCCGGCGCGGCGGACCAGCGGTGCATAACGTGCAATCTCGCTTTGCAGCAATGCATCGAAAGCGGCTGCATCATCACCGGCCGCCTCAATGGCGTGCTCCGAAAAACGCGCAATCAGCGATTCATCGCGCAGCGCCCGGCGCATCTCCTCATGCAAGTCCCGCACCATGCTGTCGGGGGTATCCGCGGGAACGAACAATCCATACCACTGCGATGTCACTGCGCCGGGCGTGGCGCCACCCGGCAGCGGCAGCCGGGCCAGTCCTGCGTGACGCGACGGGGCGGTCACCGCCAGCATGCGCAGCCGCCCTGCAGTCGATTGCGGCAGCACCACGGGAGCCGCGGCAAACAACAGGTCGATATGCCCCTCGACCAGGGTGCGCACCGCCGGACCACCACCGCGAAACACGGAAATGCGCGCAGCAGATGCGGCCGGCAACAGCATGGCCGCCGCCAGATGCCCCAGCCCCCCGGCTGTTCCCGCGCCCGCCTGCAGGCGTTCTCCCTGCACGCGCGCCAGCGCCAGCAGTTCCGCCAGCGTCTTCGCCGGCACGCGCGGATGCACTGCCAGCACCAGCGGTGTTGTCGACAGCCGGGTTACCGGTTTCAATCGGCGCAGCACCGCCGTCTCCGCGGATGCCATCGCCCCGGCGGCACGTACCGCGACCGAAGCCGTTGCCAGCAACAGCACCTGGCCGTCGGGGGAGGAGCGTGCAACCACCGCGGTGCCGGCCTCGACGCCCAGACCGCTGCGGTGATCGATAATGAAGGGCCGGCCGGTCTGCCGGACCAGGGCGTCGGCGAGCATGGCCGCCTGCAGCGATGCGCCGCCGCCCGCAGCAGCCGGGACCACGAGGCGCGACGGAGAACCTCCGTCGGCGCCCGCAACCGCGGCAGCACCAAACAGGAGCGGCAGGCAAAAAAACGCCCGCACGAGGCGGGCGTTCAGCGGTCCGGTCATGCGACCCGGAACATCATTCTCCAACAACGTTGGCAGCCTTGATGACCTTGGCGTATTTCTCGACTTCGCGCTTGAAGTAGGCGGCCAGTTCTTCCGGAGTGCTGCCCACCGGCTCTCCGCCTTCCTTGCGGATGAACCCGTCGACATCCGGTGATTTCAGCGCCTTGATGATTTCGGCGTTGAGCTTGGCCACGATGTCCTTCGGTGTGCCCTTCGGGAAGAACATGGCGTACCAGTTGTCAGCCTCGAAATCCGGATGGATGGTGTTCATCGTCGGCAGATCGGGGAAGGCTGAGGAGCGCTTCGCCGTGGTCACCGCCAGCGGCCGGACCTTGCCCGACTTGATGAAGGGCTGTGCCGCCAGTGCAGTGGCAAACGTGAAATCGGTTTCGCCGCTGATCTGCGCCACGATCGCCGGGCCGCCGCCCTTGTAGGGAATCGGGGTGACCTTGGTGCCGGCGAACAGGTTCAGCATCTCGACCGACAGGTGGCTGGTGGTGCCCGAGCCGTTGTGCGCGGCATTCATCCGGCCGGACTTCTTGGCCAGCGCGATCAGTTCCTTGACGTTCTTGGCCGGTACGCTGGGATGCACGACCAGTACCAGGGGCACCGAGGAGATCCAGCTGACCGGCACCAGGTCGGTGATCGGGTTGAAGTTGAGGCGCTTGCTCAACAGAGTGACGTTGACCGCCAGCGAGGCCGTCGTGAACAGGATGGTGTAGCCGTCAGGCGGCGACTTCGCGACCAGTTCGCCGCCGATCAGGCCGGCACCGCCCGCCCGGTTGTCCACCAGGAAGTTCTGGCCCATGCTCTGCTGGAATTTCTGCCCGAGCAGGCGGCCCTGGATGTCGGTGCCGCCACCGGCGCCGAAGGGCACGATGATGCGCACGGCCTTGTTGGGCCACTGCTGGGCCTGGGCCGGCACGCCCCAGGCAAAAGCCGCGGCGGCAAACACCGCACCGGCCAATCTGATTTTCTGTTGCATGATTTTCCTCCTGTTATGAACTGCGGGTTGCTGCGGTCGAAGTCTGCGCCGCCGGGATCAACCCCGGTAGATCGGCTCCGGCTGAGTGAAAAACGAATGCAGGATGTGATACACCGTGCGGTAGTTGATCTGCTGGAAACTCGCATGCGAGATGCCGGCCATCACCGCGAACTGCTTGTCCGGATTGGGCAGGCGGCTGAAAAAATCCAGCAGATCCTCCACGCTCGCAATGCCATCCCATTGGCCGCGCATGATGATGGTGGCCGCCTTGATTTTGGCCGGATCAACCACCGGCAGGTTCGCGCACATGTCGAGATAGGTTCCCGTGGGCACCGAATCATCCAGTGCCAGCACGGCATCGGCAAACGCCTCGACCACCTCGTTCTCGGCGCAACCCGGATGGTCGCGGTTGAATATCGAGTGCATGAACGCGCGGTCGATGGGCCGGCGCTTGTGGGCCTTCCACTGATCGAGTTTCTTGGCGCGTTCCGCCAGCGTCGGGCTGCCCTTGCCGGTCCAGACGAAGGCATCAAGGGCAAGGCGGCTCACACGGTCCGGATGGCGCTCGGCAAACATCGCGGCGCGCAACGCACCGGAGGAAATGCCGTAGACCAGGAACTGCCTGGTACCGGTGGTCTTGGTGATGTAGTCGCTGGCCGCTGCAAGATCGTCAGCACCGTTGGCAATGTCGAAATAGATGTCGCGGCTCTTGTCGGAGCGGCCATAACCTTCCATGTCCACGCACCAGGTGTTGAAGCCGCGCCGCGCGAACCAGTCCATCGCCGACAAGTCGGGGCGCCCGGGCACCTGCAGATCGAAGGTCGGTTGCGAAGCCATCGATGAGCCGTGCACGAACAGCACGGTGCCATTGGCGCCCTTGCCGTCGGCGGCCTTCTTTTCCCACAGAAAGAGTTTGACGTCGCCCTTGCGGGTCCAGTGTTCCTTGCCGGAAATGGCGGCGGTCGCTGCAGTCTGATCCATGGTCTTCCGTAAAGTGAAAATGGCTGCCGAGGGCAAAACACGCTCGCAGAGGGGGAGGTCCAAGTCTAGGATACGGAACCCTCCCAGTCAAACGCCCGGGGCGCCCTATATAATCTTCGACCTTCAAATCAGCACCGGCGTCCATGACAGGCGCGCCCCGAAAGACAATGGCTTCCAACTATTCGACCCGTTTTCGCTGCATCCGGGATGACGTCAGCCCCGAGGAATGGGAAACCCGCGTCAACCTTGCCGCATGTTACCGGCTCACCGACTGCTTCGGCATGACCGACCTGATCTACAACCACATCACCGCGCGGATTCCCGGCGACGACGAGCACCTGCTGATCAATCTCTACGGCCTGCTCTACAAGGAGATCACCGCCTCGAGCCTGGTCAAGATCGACCTCGAGGGCAACATCCTGTGGAAGCCGGAAACGGATTACGGCATCAACAAGTCGGGTTACGTGATCCACGGCGCGATCCACCGGGCGCGCCCCGAACTCAAATGCGTGATGCACACCCACACCCGGGCCGGCATGGCGGTGAGTTCGATGAAATGCGGCCTGCTGCCGATGACCCAGACCTCGATGCGTTTCGTCGGCCACCACGGCTACCACGACTACGAAGGCCCGGCGATCGATCTCGCTGAACGCGAACGGCTGGTGCGCGACCTCGGCCCCCACGACACGCTGATCCTGCGCAACCACGGACTGCTGACCTGCGGCGCCACCATCCAGCAGGCCTTCAACACGATGTACCAGCTGGAGCTGTCCTGCCGCGCCCAGGTCGATGCGATGGCCGGCGGCCAGGACATCGTGCTGCCGCCGCAGGAAGTCATCGGGCACACCGCCAACCTCTACCAGCCGGGCACGCGCCGCCCCTACGGTGTGCTCGAGTGGCACGCCATGCTGCGGCTGCTCGATGCAGAAGGGAAAAACTCCGGCTATCCGCCGTACTGGCACTGATTGCGCCGCTTACCATTCACAAATCACCAATTACCAGGGTCATCATGGATTTCAGCATCTCCGAACAGCAGCGCGCCTTCGTCGACACCGTGCGCCGGGTCTGCCAGCAGGAATTCGCGCCGCGCGCGATCAAATACCTCGACGGCACCTGGCCGGCGGAAAACATGAAACGCCTCGGCGAGATCGGCGTGCTGGGCATGGCGGTGCCGGAGGAATACGGCGGCTCCGGCCTGTCGATCCTCGACACGGTCCTTGTCCTCGAGGAAATCGGCAAGGTCTGTTATGTCACGGCAATGGGTGCGCTGGGCGAAGTCGGCACCCAGACGCGGGTGATCTCCACTTTTGCACCCGAGGAAATCAAGCGCCGCATCCTGCCCCGTGTCGCCACCGGCGAAGCAATGCTCGCGATCTGCATGACCGAACCCGATGCCGGCACCGATGTGCCGAACTACAAGACCAACTGCACGATCAAGGGTGACCGCGTGATCCTGCGCGGCGCAAAAACGCTGATCTCGCGCGCCGATATCGCCGAAATGTTCGTGGTGTTCACCCGCGTCGACAACAAGCCCGGTGCGGAGGGCATCGGCTGCGTGCTGGTGCCGGGCGGCATCAAGGGCCTGACCGCCAAGGCGTCTTACCACACGATGGGCGGCGAATACCTGTCCGACGTGTTTTTTGACGACATCGAATTGCCGCTGGAAAACCTGGTGATCCGCGACAACGGCATGAAAAAACTGCTGTCGGCGTTCAACACCCAGCGCTGCCTCAATCCTGCGATCTGCCTCGGCCTCGCCGAAGGCGCGCTGGAGGAGGCGGTGAAATACATGCGCAACCGCTCCGCCTTCGGCAAAAAAATCGGCGACTTCCAGGGCATGCGCTGGAAAGTCGCGGACATGTACATCGAGATCGAGGCGGCGCGCGGCCTGCTCTACCGCGCCGCGGTGTCAGGCGACAAATTCCCGGATCCGACGCTGGCGGCGATGGCAAAAATCTACACCAACGAAATGTCGATCCGCGTCACCAGCGAAGCAGTGCAGGTGCATGGCGGCTACGGTTTCACCGACGAATTCCCGGTGTCGCGCTTCTTCCGCGGCACGCGTTATGGCAGCCTCGGCGGCGGCACCACCGAGACGCTGCGCAACATGGTCGGCCGCAAGCTGGTTGAGCAGATGGATCTGGCTTCAGGCTGCCTGGGAATGGACTATTTTTAGCGATGAAAGATGAGCAAAATTCACCAACCGCTCATCATTCATCACTCTGCACCCATCGCCGCCTTAATAGACCGGCCTCTCCCGGAAATGCCGCTCGCGGGCGATTGATCTGACCTTCACCGCCTCGACCTTGTTGCCCTTCAACACATCCAGCGTGACTTCGACGCCGGCCTCCCCGGTTTTCCACAGCCGGGTATAGAAATCCGCCTGGCCCTTGAGCGGCTGGCCGCTGAGGCCGACGATGATGTCACCGGCCTGCAGCCCGGCCTCCTCGGCGGGCCCTTCGGCAGTCACCCGTGTCACGATGACCTTGCCCTGCACTTCCTGCGAGGTGATGCCCAGCCAGGGGCGGGGCTTGGTCGTCGCCTTGCCATTGGCGATGAAATCGCCAAGCACGGGCTTCAGAGTGTCGATCGGCACGAACATGTTGCCGGGCACGCCGCTCTGGCCGATGGCGTCGCTCACGGCAAGGGAACCGATGCCGAGCAGTTTTCCTTCGCGCGACAGCAGCGCCGCGCCCTGCCAGTTGACGGTTGCCGGGGCGGTATAGATGGCCTCGTCCAGCAAATATTCCCAATAGCCGACAAACGGCCGCTTGGAAACGATGTAGGCAGGCGCCACGCCGTCGAAACCGACGATCAGCACCATGTCGCGCAGGCCGGCCACCGATGACTGCCCGAAATCCACCGGCTTCACCGGCAGGGGCTGCAGGGACTTGACCAGCCCGAGGCCCGTGGCGTTGTCATGACCGACGACATTGGCGGCAAACTTGCGCCCGTCGGCGGTCGCCAGTTCCACGGTATCCGCCTCGGTCAGCAGGTAACCGATCGTCAGCACCAGGCCGCTGGAGTCTATGACCACGCCGGTGCCCTCGCGCTGCGGCCCGAGAGTGCGCGCGCTGCGCGCATCCGGAACCGCCCTGACCGTCAATTTCACCACCGAGAACTGGTCGAGCGTCAATTCGCGCTCGGCAGCCAGCGCCGGCACCCCTTGCGCAACAAGGCAGGCGGCCAGAACCGGGGCCGCGGCCATCCTCTGCAGTCTGCTGATCACACCGTGAACTGTGCCCATGGATATCTCCGCCGGAACGGCCCCGCAACCTCTGCCGCAGGCACCGTCCGGCTATCCTACGACTAATGCCGGCGGCGCAAAAGGGCGGCTTCGCGAATGACGATACAATGCGGCTCTTTTCCCGCAATTGTGGAGGACAAACAGCATGGAATTCGGACTCAAGGGCAAGGTGGCCATCGTCACCGGCGGCACAGAGGGCATCGGCAAGGCTACCGCGCTGACACTGGCGCGCGAAGGCGCAAAAGTGGCGATCTGCGCGAGGGGCCAGCCGCTGCTGGATGCCGTGGCCGCGGAAATCACCAAGGCCGGCGGAGAAGTGCTGGCGGTGTCGGCCGACATGGGCAAGGCCGCCGATGTCGAGCGTTTCATCAACGAGGTGGTCAAGCGCTTCGGCGGCATCGACATCCTGGTCAACAATGCCGGCACCTCGAAGCGCGGCAAATTCCTGGAATTGTCGGATGACGAATGGGCCGCCGATCTGGAACTGAAGGTGTTCGGCGCCGTGCGCTGCTCCCGGCTGGCAATCCCGCACATGAAAAAGCGCGGCGGCGGACGCATCATCAACATCACGATTTCGGGCGCGAAACAGCCCGCTGCCGAGTCCTATCCGACTTCGGTCTCGCGCGCCGCCGGCCTCGCCATCACCAAGGCACTGTCCAAGGAATTTGCCGCGGACAACATTCTCGTCAACACCGTCTGCATCGGCAAGATCAAGTCCGGCCAGCATGAACGCCGCTACACCAAGGACGGCATCAGCGCAGACGAGTATTACGGCAAGCTGGGCAAGGACATCCCGCTGAAACGTGCGGGTGAAGCGCAGGAAGTCGCCAACGTAATCACCTTCCTCGCATCGGACGCCGCCAGTTACGTCACCGGAACCAGCATCAACCTGGATGGCGGCATTTCCGGAGTTTTGTAATAAAGAAAACGCAGTGACGTTGAGCAGGCCCCTGCCCGGGGCCGGCTCGAATGCCGCGGCAGCGCTGCAGACGGACCGGGGGAACTCGGGGAGTGGTGCTGACGAGAGGAGTCGAACCTCCGACCTACTGATTACGAATCAGTTGCTCTACCAACTGAGCTACGTCAGCCCGGGGGAGGGCGCATTTTACAGCAAACACCCGGTCAGAGCGCGCGGATCCTGACGAT
>JAHCAG010000008.1 GCA_019635015.1 Burkholderiales bacterium
AAAATCAATACCCTCGAAGTATTGATCCGTGGGGCCCTAAACAATTAGTCGTTCATCCTACCGACCGAGGGTGTCTGCCTCTCGTCAAGGCACGAGGATCATAATAGGGTCGGGTACCGGCAAATTGCAGCCTATGCATGACACGACGCGCTTTAGGATTAAACGGATTCCGACGATGCATTAGGCAACGGTTATCCCAGATCAGCAGATCCCCAATTTTCCATGAGTGGTGCCAAGTAAATCGGTCCTGAGTCGCGTGCGTCCATAGCATATTTAACAAGCTCTCTGATTCTTCGACTGATAGTCCACATATATAGGCGTTCGGTCGACGTCCCAAATACAGAGCGTTGTATCCAGTCTCTGGATGTGTCCTGACGATTGGATGATATGGCCCAGGAGCCGTTACCGGATCCGAAGAATCCTTAAAACCACGCCTCAAGTCACCCGCACTGTTGTAGGTAATATCGTGCTTGATGACCAAATTCTGAATTTTTGATTTGATATCTGCAGGCAATGCCTCGTAGGCAAGATACATATTTGAGAACCCGGTTTCTCCGCCACTATCGGGAAGCTCTACAGAATATAGCAGACTGAAACTCAATGGATTCTCCCGATATGAGTTGTCCGAATGCCAAACCACTTCTGCGTCGCCCAGAACGCCGATCGGCACCCCGCCTTCCTTGACATTAGAAATAATCACCATTTCCTCATATTGGCGCTCTTTCTGATTATTGGTATATCCAAAAGGAGCAATGTCCAACTCGCCTAGTCTCTTTCCAAACTGGATCAATTCAGGATCTGACAGTTTCTGGTTACGAAACAGAAGAACCATGTTTTCAAGTAGTCCGTTTCGGATTGTACTGATCTCAGAATCACTTAGACTCGCAACACTTCCACATTCGACATTAGCACCAAGAACTGGCGAAACCATCGTAAATTTAATGTTGGACTTCAACGCCTTTTCATTGAGTGTATTGTTTTCCATTGTCATTCCTATTTTCCTCCGACCAAGTAACAGTAATCACTAAAATCAGCAACTAGAGCATTCATTAAGCTAACGTGGCTTGAGACCTGCGAAATCGGCAATTTTTCCCATACGTATTGTTTCAACCTTAATTCGGGTCGCAAGTTCCTCGGGCGTAGACGGGATCACTTCCGCCCCCCCCGTTTCGATCCGGCTTGAGACATCTTGCGATTGCAAGATCTTCACGACCTCCGCATTCAATCGATTAATTATCTCTTTCGAAACCCCAGCTCTAGTCAACAATCCATTCCACGTGGTGCTCTCGTAATTAGGAACGCCCGCTTCTGAGAGCGTTGGCACCGCGGGAAGTGCAGGCGAGCGCTTCGTTGTTGTCACAGCAAGTGCACGAATCCTACCCGCTTGAACCATAGGTATGGTGGTGACCAGATTATTGAATATCAGTGCAATATTACCTGCGGCCAAGTCAGTCAATGCAGGGGCGCTACTCTTATAGGGGACGTGAATCATTTTTGTATTAGTTAGCATTTTAAAAATCTCACCGCTGATATGCCCAAATCCACCTATTCCGGATGACCCAAACGTAAGTTCCCCGGGCCTCTTACGCGCCAATATGATCAACTCCGAGACATTCTTTGCAGGTAGCGTCGAGCTTACTGCCAGCAATGCTGCTGAAGAAACCAGTTGAGTGATCGGAGCAAAGTCGCGTTCGACATTGTAAGAAAGGCGATAAACGTGCGGATTAAGCGTCAAGGTAAAGCCCGTTGCAAAAATTATCGTATGGCCATCCGGATCCGATTTAGCGGCCAACTCCATTCCGATATTTCCATTTGCGCCCCCCCTATTATCAACAATCACCTGTTTGCCTAGGACTTCCGTCAGGCGATCGCCAATCATTCGTCCAACCACATCACTTGGTCCGCCAGCTGTATAAGGCACAATGAACCGGACAGGCTTTTGCGGATAGGTCTGCGCAACACTTGATTGAATAGATGCAACGCCAAAAAAAGCAATGGCAGCTACTGCTGGGCACACGGAACGCAGACTTTCCATGGATAATTCCTCTTCGGTATAGTGAATTTTCTGTAAGTTTTGAATTATTATGCATTCATATTGCATTCATATGTGTTAAGTGTCAATTTGGCAACCACCCCCAAGGAAGACAAGTGCAGACTGACCAGCAGACCCGCGCCACCGTGTGGCCGGACCAGATTTACGACGTCCTGAAGGACGCCGGCATGACCCAGGTGGCCTATGTCCCGGACGCCGGCCACGCCAAACTGATCAACCGCTGCCATGCCGACAAGGCGATGCGCGCGGTGTCGCTGACCACCGAGGAGGAAGGCGTGGCCATGCTCGCCGGCGCCTGGATGGGCGGCGCGAAAGGCGTGCTGCTGATGCAGTCCAGCGGCGTCGGCAACTGCATCAACATGCTGTCGCTGTATGAGGAATGCCGTCTGCCGCTACTGATGATCGTCACGATGCGCGGGGTCTGGGGCGAGTTCAATCCCTGGCAGGTGCCGATGGGCGGCAGCACCGCCGCGGCGCTGGAAAACGCCGGCGTGATCGTGCATTCGGTTGATCGTGCCGAGGATGTCAAAGAGACCGTCCACGCCTCCGCCGCCCTCGCCTTCAATACCCAACGCCCGGTCGCAGTGCTGATTCAGCAGCGCGTGATCGGATTTAAAAATTGGAATAAATGACCATGGCCACGAAAAAATCCTCCGGACTCGACCGCCGCAAGGTCGTCGCCGCCCTCCTCGCCGATCGCGGCGACGCGCTGGTCGTCACCGGCCTCGGCTCGCCGACTTACGACACCTACGCCGCCGGTGACCACGACCTCAATTTCTATCTCTGGGGCGCAATGGGCGGCGCGGCGATGGCCGGCCTTGGCCTCGCGCTGGCACAGCCGAAGCGCCGAGTGCTGGTGATCACCGGCGATGGCGAGATGCTGATGGGCATCGGCTCGCTCGCCACCATCGCCTGCGAAGCGCCGAAGAACCTGTCGATCGCCGTCATCGACAACGGCCACTACGGCGAAACCGGCATGCAGCGCGCGCACACCGCACGCGGCGTCGACCTCACCGGCATTGCGAAGGCCGCCGGTTTCAAGTCTGCGGGGACGATCGACAGCATGGCCGCGCTGCAACGCTGGCTGCCGGAATTCCACGGCAAAACCGGGCCGGTGTTCGCCGACATCAAGGTCTCGGCCGATCCGGCGCCGATGCGCCTGCCACTACGGGATGGCACGGCGATCAAGTACCGGTTTCGGACGGCTTTGCTGGGGTCTAAAGCGCTGGAATGACACGTTGTGGTGGTTACCCCTCACCCCATCTTTTGATGGGGAGAGGGCTAGGGTGAGGGGCTATCGATGAAAGGCAATACACAACGCGGCAAAACTTTCGCCCGCAGTCTCAGAAAATCCGAAACCGACGCCGAACGCAAAATCTGGCAGCAGTTGCGCAGCAGAAATCTGAACGGTGCAAAATTCAGGCGCCAGCACCCGATAGGCCATTATGTTGTTGATTTTATTTGCATAAATGAAAAACTGATCATCGAACTTGATGGCAGTCAGCATCAGCAGCACAAGGACTACGATGCAGAGCGCACGGCGTTTCTGGAGCAGTCGGGATATCGGGTGCTGCGATTTTGGGATAACGACGTGCTGTTGCGAACTGAAAGCGTGATGCAGGCAATATTTGATGCCGTTTTGGCTTCCCCTCACCCCAGCCCTCTCCCCACTAGCGTGGGGCGAGGGAGTTCCAGCGATTGAAAGTGGCTGCAATGAACATTCCTGCTGAATCCCTTAAAAAATACCGCATGTTCATCGGCGGCGAATGGGTCGAGGCCGCCTCCGGCGACACCTTCCCCAGCGACAACCCCTACACCGCCCAGCCCTGGGCGGAGATCCCGCGCGGCGGCAAGGCCGATGTCGAGCGCGCCGTGGACGCCGCGCACAAGGCGCTGACCAACGGCGAATGGCCGAAGTGCAATGCGACGAAACGCGGCGCGCTGCTGCGCAAGCTGGGCGACCTGATCACGGAGCACTCCAAGGCGCTGGCCGAAACCGAAGTGCGCGACAACGGCAAGCTCTACGCCGAGATGAGCGCGCAGACCGCCTACATGGCGCAGTGGTACTACTACTTCGGCGGGCTCGCGGACAAGATCGAAGGCGCGGTGATCCCGATCGACAAACCCGACACCTTCAACTACACGCGTTACGAGCCCGTCGGCGTGGTGGCGATGATCATTCCCTGGAATTCGCCGCTGCTGCTGCTCGCCTGGAAACTCGCGCCGGCGCTGGCCGCCGGCAACACCGTGGTGGTGAAGCCTTCGGAATACACCTCGGCCTCGGCGCTGGAGTTCATGCAGCTGATCGAGGCCGCGGGATTTCCGCCGGGCGTGGTGAATGTGGTGACGGGCTTCGGCACAGAAGTCGGCACGCCGCTGGTCGAACACCCAAAGGTTGCCAAGGTCGCTTTCACCGGCTCGGACGCGACCGGCCAGCGCATCTACGAAGCCGCAGCCAGGGGGCTCAAGCGTGTCAGCATGGAACTCGGCGGCAAGTCGCCCAACATCGTGTTCGATGATGCGCAGATCGACAACGCGGTCAAGGGTGTGATCTCCGGCATTTTTGCCGCCACCGGCCAGACCTGCATCGCCGGCTCGCGGCTGCTGGTGCAGCGTTCGATCCACGACCGGTTCGTCGAAAAACTTGTGGCACTGGCAAAGACCGCAAAAATGGGCAACCCGATGGACATGACCACCCAGGTCGGTCCGGTCACCAATGCACCGCAGTTCGAGAAAATCCTGCACTACATCGACGTCGCCAAAAAGGAAGGCGCACAGGCCGTGCTCGGCGGCGCCAAGGCGACACGCCCGGAATGCGGCAGCGGCTGGTTCGTCGAGCCGACGATTTTCACCGGCGTCGACAACGCGATGCGCATCGCGCAGGAGGAAGTCTTCGGGCCGGTGCTGTCGGTGATTCCCTTCGAGGACGAAGAGGAAGCCATCGCCATCGGCAACGACGTGGTTTATGGTCTCGCCGCCGGCGTCTGGACCCGGGACATGCGCCGAGCCTTCCTGATGAGCGAAAAACTGCAGGCCGGCACGGTGTGGGTCAACACCTATCGGGCGGTGTCCTTCATGTCGCCCTTCGGCGGCTACAAGCGCTCGGGCATCGGCCGCGAAAGCGGCCAGGACATGATCTACGAATACCTGCAGACCAAGAGCGTGTGGATTTCGACGGCGACGGAAGTGCCGAATCCTTTCGTGCTGCGCTGAGCCTCCGCAACACCCGCAAAAAAGGGCGCCGCAGCGCCCTTTTTTGTTGAGTCGAACCTGACCTCAGGCTGCCGGCGGCACAAACCCCGGCGGCACGGTTTCGACGAAGGACGGCCGCGCATGCACGCCGGCGGCCCATTTCGCCAGCTTCGGCGCGCGGCTGCGCCAGTCGTTGGGGTAGCGGAAGTCGGTGTACTGCAGCGCCACGCCCATCACGATGTCGGCGAGGCCGAAACGGTTGCCGAGCAGGAACTCGTTGCCCTCTTTCAGTGTTTTCTCGGCGAGGTCGATCGCGCGGTCGATGCGTTTCTCCTCGCGCTCCTTTTTCTCCGCCATCTGCAGCTCCGCGGGGCGGCGGTTCTCGAAGGCACGGGTGATGCCGGCGTCGATGATGCCGTTGCCCAGCGCCTGCCACCATTGCGACTGCCAGTAGCCGGCCGGATCGCGCGGGTTGAAGGACTTGCCGTCGGCGTGGTCGAGGTAATGCACTACCAGCTGCGATTCGAACATGTAGCTGTCGGTGCCGATCTCCAGCACGGGAATCTTGGACAGCGGGTTCTTGACGATGATCGGGCTGTCGTCGGTCCAGGGATCCTCGACGACAAACTCGACCGGCATGTTTTTTTCATGGATCAGCACGCGCGCCTTGCGCACGTACGGCGATGTGGGCGAACCGTAAAGCTTCATGGTGTTGCTACTCCCTCGGTGGATGGGCAAAGACGCATTTTAACAGGCCGCGGTTTTGTGCCGTTCCTGCGCAAATCCGCAACATGGAATGTCGCTTTATCGTGCATGGTCGCACTGCTACCATCAATGGGTCCATCTTGTGCAACAAGGGAAAGCACCATGATCACCGTCACCCGACTCGGCAAACACATCGGCGCCGCCATCACCGGCGTTGACCTCTCGAAAACCCTCGACGATGACACTTTTGCCCAGGTCAGCCAGGCATTCTTCGACAACGAGGTGGTCGTGTTTCCCGGCCAGACGCTGACGCCGGAGCAGCAGATCGCCTTCACCCGCCGTTTCGGTGTGCTGGAGCACCATGTGCGCAAGGAGGCACGGCTTGGCAATCATCCGGAAATTTTCATCCTCTCCAACAAGGTCGATGCCCAGGGCAAGGCGATCGGCGCGCAGGATGCCGGCCGTTTCTGGCACAGCGACCTGTCATACAAGACCCAGCCCAGCCTGCTGTCGGCGCTCTACGCGGTCGAGATTCCGGTGAAGGACGGCAAGCCGCTGGGCGACACCCATTTCGCCAGCACCACGGCCGCCTACAATGCATTGCCGGAAGACCTCAAGCAGCAACTTGCCGGGTTGCGCAACATCCACAGCTACCGCGATTACCGCCTGAAGAACTACGCCGCACAGCAGGACGATGAACGCCGCGGCATCCGCACGGTGCAGGAGCATGCGCCGACACCGGAGCAGCTCGCCAGCGTGCCGGACATGGCCACCCCCGTGGTGCGCGTGCATCCGGTCACCGGCCGCAAAGGACTGTTCGTCAACGAAGGCCACACCTCGCACATGCATGACATGCCGCCTGAGGAAGGCGATGCCCTGCTGCGCCGGCTCTACGACCACATCACGCAACCCGAGTTCATCTACACCCATCACTGGAAGCCCGGCGACCTGCTGATGTGGGACAACATCGCCGTCCAGCACAAGGCGACCTTCGACTACGACCCGCTGCCGCGCCTGCTCTACCGCACCACCGTGCGCGGGCCTGCGGTCGCCGACTCGATCGTGCTGCAATGAAGGAAATCCGCGTCCTCTCCGCCACCGGCATCCTCGGTTCGGGTTTCCGCGAGGAGACCCTGAAGCGGGCGATGGGGCTGAAACCTGATTTCATCGGCGCCGACTGCGGCTCCACCGATCCCGGCCCACACCATCTCGGCTCCGGCGAGCCGCAGTTCTCCGACGCCGCCTGCAAGCGCGACCTGCGGCTGATGATCATGGCCGCCCGCGCCGCAAAAATCCCGGTTCTGGTCGGTTCCGCCATGACCGCCGGCACCGATGCCCAGGTTGATCGCCTTGCCGGCATCGCCCGTGAAATCGCACGCGAGGAAAAGCTCAATTTCAGGCTGGCGACCATCAAGTCGGAACAGGACAAGGCTTACCTGAAAAAACGCCTGAAGGAAGGTCGCATCAAGCCGCTGGCCAATGCACCGGTGTTTGACGAAGGCGTGATTGACCGCAGCAGCCATATCGTCGGCATGTGCGGCGCCGAGCCCTACATCGAAGCCCTGCAGAACGGCGCCGACGTGGTCATCGCCGGCCGCTCCAGCGACACCTCGATCTTCGCCGCCATGCCGGTGATGAAGGGCTTCAACCCGGCGACCGTCTGGCACATGGCCAAGATCATGGAGTGCGGCGCGGCCAGCGTGGTGCTGCGCAAGTATCCGGACTGCAATTTCGCCATCGTCACCGATGAGCATTTCATCATCGAGCCGCCGAACCCGGATTACCGCTGCGATCCGGCGAGCGTCGCCTCGCACAACCTCTACGAGAATTCGACGCCCTACGAACTGGTGGAACCTTCCGGCGTACTCAACACCGTCAATGCACGTTACGAGGCGGTCTCCGACCGCGCGGTGAAGGTCTCCGGCAGCACCTTCAAACATGCGGAGCGTTACACCATCAAGCTGGAGGGCGCCGAACTCGCCGGTTACCAGAGCATCGTGCTCGGTTCCGTGCGCGACCCGATCATCCTGCGCCAGTTCGACCACTGGCTGGAAAACCTGGTGACTGCGGCACGCGACCGCATCCGCGCGGTGATGGGCGAATCGATCGACAGCCAGTACCGGCTCGACATCCGCCAGTTCGGCCGCAACGCCGCGATGGGCGTGCTGGAGCCCGACATGCGCATCGGCCACGAGGTCGGCCTGCTGTTCCAGATCACCGCCCCCACACAAAAGCTGGCCAACTCACTGGCGAAATCACTGAGCCACATCGCCGTGCACTATCCGGTGCCCGAATGGACCGGCCTGATCACCTCGGTGGCCTTCCCCTACTCGCCGGCCGAGATCGACAAGGGCGCGAGTTACCGCTTCAACATGAACCATGTGGTCGAACCGGACACTCCGCTGGAAATGTTCCGCCTCAACTACGAGCAGGTGTAACCATGGCAAAGCTCTGGCAAGTCACCAAACTGATCCGCAGCAAGAACTCGGGCCCCTTCGAGCTGACCTTCGACGTGATTTTCAGGGAACGCGCGGTCTACGAGAAGGTCCGCGACGCGAAGCTGATCAATGCCGACTGGTTCGCGAAGACCTACCGCCTGAAGCCCGAGGTGGTCGCGATCATCAACTACGATGCCGCCACTGCGATCAAGATCACGATTCCGCGGCCGGTGATTTCGGGTGATGTCGACGACGGCGACGTGTTCGGCGGACAGCAATACGGGCCGCTGGTGGATCTGGAAGTGCCGGCCTGAAACAGCTTGCTTCTTCGCTGCCCCTCACCCCAACCCTCTCCCCACGAGTACGTGGGGAGAGGGAGCTTGCACTTCCACGTGCACATTCCCTCTCCCCGTCTTCTGACGGGGAGAGGGTCAGGGTGAGGGGCAACTACTGACCTCTACTGATCCAGGATTGTTTTTACCTTGACCACCCAACCCCAAGCCACCGGCCTGATCACCGTCCGTCTCGACGTCGCCCCCGAACACGACGCCGAGTTCAACGACTGGTACCTCCTCGAACATGTGCCGCAGTTGACCGCAATGCCCGGCTTCGTGAGCACACGGCGCTATTTCTGTGAAAACGCGGACATCCGTTACCTCGCCTGGTACGAAACCGCCGACGAGACGGTGGAAGCCGGCCCGGATTTCCAGCACATCGTCGCAAACCCCACGCCCTGGTCGCAGCGCATGCGCACGCTCTACGGTGACAAACGCGAGCGCATGAATTTCAGGTTGATGCGCGAAGTCGGCAAAACGGACTTCGGCGACGCGCCCTGGATGTACATCGTGCACACCGACATCCCCGGGCACATCGTCGACGAGTACAACGCCTGGTACGACAGCGAGCATCTGCCCCGCTGCGCGGCGATTCCCGGCGTGCTGCGCGCGCGGCGTTACATGTCGACAGGCATACTCGGGGGCACCTCGGATGGACCGAAATATCTGACCGCCTACGAAATGACCGGCCCCGATATCTGGGAAAGCCCGGCCGCGCTGCAGGCACGCAAGACGCCGTGGACCGAAAAAATGCGTTCGCTGTTCAGCAATACGCGGCGCGCGCTCTACAAACTCGTGGCACCCGCGGTCAGCCATGAGCAGGCGCGCAAACAACCTCGGGTATCAGTCACCTAGGCGGGCAGTGCCCGGATCTGCCGCAAGCACCGCCCTTAAATCACCTTCTCCGCCTTCAGCGCCGCCAGCTCTTCCTTTGAAAGCCCCAGCCACTCGCCATAGACCTGGGCATTGTCCCCGCCCAGTTCCGCGCTTGGCCTGAGTTCCGTCAGCCCCTGGTTTTCGAAGCGCAACGGACTGCGTGCCGCCGCGATCCGGCCATATTGGGGATGATCCATCCACTCCAGCATGCCCCGCTCGTGCAGGTGCCGGTCATTGGTGATCTCCGCCAGATCGCGCACGGGCGCACAGGGAATGTGATGCGGCGAAAGAATGGCAAACAGTTCATCACGCTTGTACCGCCCCGCATATTCCCCGACAATCCTGTCGACCTCTTCACCGAGTGTGGCTCGTTTTTTGGCCGTATCGAATCTGGGATCCGATCCCAGTTCCTCCCGGCCCATCACCTTTGTCAGGGAAATCCAGTGTTTGTTGTTGGTGCAGAGGATGGCAATGTATCCGTCCTTCACCTGGTAAACACTGTACGGTGCCGACGCCCTTCCGCTATGCGTATTTCCCGTCCTCTGCTCGAAGTTGACCGGCCCGCCATAATTTCCGGAGGCAAAATACAGCCCGAGACTGGATGCGAGGGAAAAATAGATGGCATCCAGCATCGCCACTTCGACCCTCTGGCCCTGCCCTGTTTTTTCCCGTTCATACAGTGCCGTCACCACCGCCCCGTAGAGATGGACGCCAGCGGAAAAGTCACACAGCGCCGGACCGATTTTTGTAGGCGGCCCGTCCGGAAACCCCGTAACACTCATTGCCCCGGACATGGCCTGGATCGAAATATCCATGGCCGGATAATCCTTGTAGGGTCCCGTGCTGCCATAGCCGGAACCCGAGGCCATGATCAGCCGGGGATTGATCTCGCGCAGCACGTCATAACCGACCCCCAGCTTGTCCAGCTTTCCCGGCAGGAAATTTTCCAGCAGCACATCCGCACGGCACGCCATGTCCAGCAGAATCTCGCGCCCGCGCTGGGTCTTGAGATTGAGCGTGACCGCCTGCTTGTTTGAATTGAGCATGGCGAACGGCAGTGCCGCCCCTCCGATGAGGGTGCGCTGGCGCATGGATTCGCCTTCAAGCGGCTCTATTTTGATGATGCGGGCCCCGGCCATTGCCATCAGAAATGTCGCATAGGGCCCGTTATAGATCTGTCCCAGGTCAAGGACCGTAATGCCCTGCAGGGGATTGCGCTGATTCTTCACTGCTGATTTCCCTTCATTTTTGGGCTAACCCTTCTTGCGCGCCAGAAACGCAGCCATGAGTCTTGACGGCTCATCGGTACGACGGGCCTCCACGCACATCTCGATGCCGCGGCGTATGCTGTCGGCGAGTGACATGCGCTCCCAATCCCGCAACAGGGACTTTTGCAATCGTACCGCCCTTGCACCGCTGACCAGGATTGACTGTATCCACTTGTCCACCGCGGCGTCCAGTTCGGCGGCAGGAACGATTTTTTGCACGAATCCGAACTGGTACATGTCCCTGGCATCGAATATATCGCCCGTCAGAACCAGTTCAGCCGCACGCCCCCAACCCAACAAGGACGGCAGGAGCGCCGCTTCCATGCCGGAAGGCAGGCCCACGCGCACCTCGGGCATGCCGAATTTCGCATGATCCGCAGAAGCCCGCATGTCACAGGATGCGGCAAGCTCCATGCCCGCACCAAAACAATAACCATTGACCCGCGCAATCACGGGGACGGGGCAGCGGCGTATCGCGTCACAGGCGTAATGGGTCAGCGTGTGCTCCTCCTCCGCCTCCTCGACGGTCAAATCCTTCATTTCCGCCAGATCCGCTCCGGCAATGAATGATTTGTCACCCGCGCCGGTCACCACAACGGCACGCAGTTTCCCGTCCTGCGACAGGCGGGAGAACGTGCCGGCAATGGCCCGTTTTCCCGCCATGCCGAGCGCGTTGCGTTTTGCCGGGTTGTTGATCGTCACATGGGCCACATGCCCTGCATCTCCGCGTTGATCAATGCGGACCAGAACAAGGTCACCACCATCTCCCGCCGTTTTCATCTGTTTTTCCCTTTCATGCAGCCCTGACCAGCCGGAAACCGCGAAACAATAACGAAAAACCCCCTCACCGAGGGGGCCGGTCCCAAACGCGGAACTGCCGCAATCTGACTGCAGGCCTGTAGCCGGTTGCGGTTCAGGCGGACAACTTCAGGTAGGCAGGGTCAACGGCAGGCGCTTGACGATTTTCACCCGCTGCACGGTATCACCCGCGAGATGGGTCCAGATCATCGCGTCACGCACCAGCTTGTCGACACGCGCATGCATCATCGCGCCCTCGGGTCCGTGAATGTCCATGTTGGCCCGTGTCACCCGCTGCACAACTTCCTGCGAGTAATTCATCACCAGCACGTTGTTGCCGTAATCGGGCAGCTTGCGGTCGCGCTCCCAGGCCGTGCGCAGCACAAACGAACGCAATGACTCGGTCAGCATGTACATTTCATTCAGCTTCAACTGCACCAGCTGGTGGTCAATCAGCAGCTTGCCGGCACGTTTGTGGTTGCGCGCGAAGTGCATCGCCATGCCGACGGCATCGTCACAGATGCCCAGCGCGTTGGCGGCCAGCTCGATGTCACCGAACTCGGACTTGTCGGTGGCGCGCGCCTTGACGCCGCCGTTGACCTCGCCGACGACGTTGGCATGCGGCACACGGGCATTCTCGAATATCAGTTCGCCGTTCTGGTAGAACCGCCAGCCGCGCTTGTTGAACACCTTGCCGATGCGGAATCCCGGTGTGTCCCTGGGGATCATGAACATCGTGCTGCCTTCGCGGATGTTGGCGTCGGGGTTGGTGCGGGCATCGACAAAAAAGAGCTTGGCGACGCTGCCGTTGGCGATGAACATCTTGCTGCCGTTGAGCACCCAGTGGTCGCCGTCACGCTCGGCGCGCAGGCGCCAGCCGGCCTTGGGATCGTTCTCCGGCGGCATGCGGTTGTCGGAGCCGGCGTTGGCTTCGGTGCCGCCCTTGCCGAGCACGAAGCCGTGGTCGGCCATGAAGGGTTTGAGGAAACGCTCCTTCTGGTCCTTGGTGCAGGAGGCGGCGATCAGGTGGCTCCACTTCCAGCACTGGCTGAAGGTTTTCGACACCGAGCTGTCGCCGCGTGCGAGTTCCGCCATCACCAGCGCCTGGGTCACGAAATCGGCCTCGTGGCCGCCCCACTCCTTGGGCACTGCCAGCGTGCGGAATCCGAGCTCGGAGCCACGCTTGATGATTTTCCAGTCGAAAGTCGCCTTCGGGTCGGCGATCTGGTCGCGTGCCAGCGACAGCGGCCGGATTTCCTCTTCAGCAAACTTGCGCGCTTCCATCTGCCAGCCGCGCTGCTCTTCGTTCAGTGAAAAATCCATGACGGGCCTTTAAAATTTATCAATAAAATCAAATAGTTAAATAATCACCGGGAATAGCCGGCGACGGCTTCGGCCACCGCCAGCGGCGCAGCAAGGTCGCAATCGACCGAATGCTGCAGCACTAGCGTGTCGTGCACGTATTTCTGCAGCGGCATGTCGCGCATCACGCCCATTGCACCGAAACATTCGGCTGACTCCAGCGTCGCGCGGTGCAGCGCCTGCGCGGTGAAGCTGCGCGCCACCACATGCCAGGGCAGATCGCTGACATGGCGCTCGCCGACGGCATCGGGATGATCGGTGATCCAGGCCGCCTTCAGCGTCAGTGCGCGCGCGGCCTCAAGCTGGATCGCGACATCGGCGAGTTTCATGCCTATCGACTGGTGTTCGATGATGTGGCGTCCGCCCTGCCAGCGCATTTTCGCGTAGTCCACCGCCGCCTCGTAGGCCGCGCGGGCGACACCGACATTGACCGCCGCGGTCTGCAGCATGCGCTGCGCGGCCATTCCGGAAAACATGCGGTGCGCAGCATCGGCGGCGATCACGTCATCGGCACCAACCTTGCAGTCGTTCAGGACCACCGAAGCCACCGCGCCGTGGTGCCAGCGCGCGCGTTCGCCGCCATCACCGAATGACGGCAGCGCTTCGTCGACCTCCAGGCCCCGGGCATCACGTCCGAGCAGCACGGTCACCGTGCCCGGTTCGCCGTCGATCTTCGCCTGCACGATGAACAGCCCGGCCACCGGCGCGTTCGACACAAAGGGTGCCAGTCCGTTGATCGTCCAGCCCTTGCCGTCGCGTGTTGCGACGACTTCCGGCTCACCGATGGTTTCCGCGTCTTCCGGCACCGCCTGGTGGTAACTCCAGGCGCGCCCGGCAGTCCCGTCACGCGCAAGCAGCGCGAGGTGAAAACGGTCTTCAGCCTCGAACTTCGGGACCCAGCGCGCGCGCTGCGCTTCGGTCATCGCGCCATGCGCGGCAGAGGCCAGCAGCGCGGTTTCACCCAGCACCATCGCGAGGTCAACATCGCCGGCGGCAATTTCCTCGAGCAGCACACAACGGGTCAGCAGATCCGCGCCGGCGCCGCCAGCGTCTTCCGGCAGTGCCAGGCCGCGCAGGCCCATCTGCGAGAGCTGATCGAGAAAACCCGTCATCAGCGGTTTTTCAAAGGGTTCGAGCCGTTTCGGGTCGATCGCCGCGGGCTTGACCTCGCGCTCGACAAAATCACGGATCGCATCGCGGAACTCGAGTTGCTCCGCCGTCAGTCTGAAATCATGCATTCGGGTTTTCCTGTCTGTGCTGTTGATCCCGGGTGTGCCGCGGTCAGCTGCGGATCAATGCGGACGGCGCGCGCCCTCATCTCCTCCAACAGGCGGGCAAGGCGTGTTTTTTGTTGTTCCTGCGCGCTCAGGGATAATGCACAAATCGCCGCAGAGCGGCAACTGCAGGCGGACTGCCAGCCACCATACGGACCCGGTGTCCGGGTCAGATCAGGCCACGCGCGATGCCACCATCCACCAGTATCGACTGGCAGGTGACATAGCTGGTCTTGTGCGAGGCGAGGAACACGACCATCGGCGCAATCTCTTCCGGTTTGCCGAAACGGCCCATCGGGATTTCATGCGTGAATTCGGCGGCAATCTGCTCCGCCGGCACGCCGCGCTCCTGCGAAAGCCCCGCGATCCGTTTTGTCCACAATCCAGTCATCGTGCGTCCCGGCGACACTGAATTGACCCGGATATTGAAGGGCAGGAACTCGACGCCCAGGGTCTTCACCATCGCGATCAATCCGGCCTTGTGCACATTGGATACCAGTTGGTGCGGATAGGGCATGCGCGGCCCCGCCGCGCCGAGGATCACGATGCGCCCGCCTTTCGCCGATTTTTTCAGCGGCTCGAGTGCGCTGCGGATCACCCGCACGGTGCCCATCACGTTGAATTCGTAGTTTGCGTACCAGGCCGCGTCGTCGAGTTCGCCGAAAAGCGCACGCTGGCTGCCGCCGACCGCCGATACCAGGATGTCGAGGCGGTCCGTCTGCTGCTGCAGCCAGGCCTGCAGGGCGGCCACTTCGCCGGCTTTCGTCACGTCAGCGGCAAACCAGCGCACCGGGCGCCCGGTGGCGCGCTCCAGCGCGGCCGCCGCCTGTTTCAGCCGGTCCGCGCTGCGCGAACAGATCATCACCTCGGCGCCCTCTTCCAGCAGCCCCTTCGCACATTCGTAGCCGATGCCCTCGCTGGCGCCGACAACCAGCGCCCATTCGCCCTTGATGCCCAGATCCATGTCCCTGCCCCGCCCTTCCTTCGATCGCCACAAAAAAAGCAGGCGCGGAATCCGCGCCTGCAACTTCCACAGAAACGAGCCTGGTTATTCGACCTTGGCGCCCGTCATCTTGATCAGTTTGCCGTATTTCTCGTAATCGACCTTCAGCGTGTTATTGAACTGGTCGACCGTGCTCGGTGCGGGATCCAGCGCCTGATTCTCGAGGATCTTGATCACCTCGGGCATTGCCAGCACCTTGTTGATCTCGGCATTGAGGCGGTCGATGATCGGCCTCGGCGTGCCGGCCGGCGCGAACACACCGATCCAGGGGCTCATGTCATAGCCGGGAACGCCTGACTCCGACAAGGTCGGCACGTTCGGCAGCGCCTTGCTCGGCTTGGTCGAACCCAGGCCCAGAGGACGCAGCTTGCCGCCGCGGATGTGGTTGATCACCGTGCCCACCGTCGCAAACGAGGCCTGGGTCTCGCCGGCCATCAGCGCGGTGACCTGTGGCGCACCGCCCTTGTACGGTACATGTGTGATGTCGATTCCGGTCATCGAGATCAGCAGCGCCATCTGCAGGTGCGGTGCGCTGCCGTTGCCCGACGAGGAATAGTTGATCTGGCCCGGCCGCGATTTTGCCAGCGCAATGAACTCCTTCGCGTTCTTCACCGGCAGCGAGGGATGCACGGTGAGCACGCCGGGCTGCGCCGACAGCATGCCGATGCCGGTGAAATCCTTCATCGTGTCGTAGGCAAGTTTCTTGCCGTAGAGGTGCGCATTGCCGACATGGGTGGTCGAATGCACCATGATGGTGTGGCCATCGGGTGCCGCCTTGGCGACCACATCGGCGCCGATCGAACCCGAGGCGCCCGCGCGGTTGTCGATGACGAACTGCTGGCCCAGCGCTTCCGAGACCTTCTGCATCACAACACGGCCGACCACGTCGTTGGAGCCGCCCGGTGGCCAGGGAATGACCACGCGCACAACCTTGGACGGATAGTTCTGGGCCTGTGCCGCCAGTGGCGCACAAAGCACTGCAGCCAGCACGATGCCGGCGACGCTCAATACCTGTTTCATGAATATTCTCCTCCGGTGTTCACCCGCGTAAATCGCGCGGGATGCGGACGATTATCCGAAAAACCCCCTTCCCCCACAATGTTCAGGACGAAAAAAAGCCGGCGACGGGCGCCGGCTTTGCACGATGTGGGCGTAATTCGCGCTCAGCCCGCCTTCGCGCCGGTTTCCTTGATCAATTTGCCGTACTTGTCGTAGTCGGCCTTGAGGCGCGCCGCGAACTGTTCCGGCGTCATGAACATCGGATCCAGCGTCTGTGCGCCCAGCCTGTCAGCCACGCCCTTGTCTTTCATCGCTTTCTGGATTTCCGCATTCAGGCGGTCGACGATGGCCTTCGGCGTATTGGCCGGCGCGAAAGTACCGACCCAGGCGGTGAACTCGTAGCCCTTGATGGTTTCGCCGATCGCCGGGACATCCGGGAATTGCGTGATGCGGTCATCGGAGGTCACCGCAACCGGGCGCAGGCGCTTCGAATTGATGTGCGGAATGACGGAACCGACAGTCGCAGTCATCGCCTGCACTTCACCCGAGGAGATCGCGACGGCGGCAGGTCCGCCGCCCTTGTACGGCACGTGCACCATCCGGGTGTTGGTCATCGAGTTGATCAGCGCCATCGCGAGATGCACGAAGCTGCCGTTGCCGGACGAGGAATAGGTGATGTCGTTCGGGCGCTTGCGGCCGAGCTCGACGAACTCCTTCACGGTTTTCACCGGCAGCGACGGATGCACCACCAGCATGCCGACCTGGCGGCCCAGCGGCGAGATGCCGACAAAGTCCTTCAGCGTGTCGTACGGCACCTTGCTGTAGAGGTGTGGATTGGACACATGCGTGGCGGAGTGCACGAGGATGGTGTAACCGTCCGGCGGACTCTTGGCGACCACGTCCGAGCCGACGATGCCGGAGGCACCGCCGCGGTTGTCGATAATGAACTGCTGGCCGATGTTCTCGGTGAGTTTCTGCGCAACAATGCGGCCGGCAATGTCGTTCGCCCCGCCGGGCGGCCAGGCCACAATGACCCTGACCGGCTTCGCCGGGTAGTTCTGCGCCTGCACGGCGGGCGCAATCGTCCATGCCGCGACGGCCAGTGCCGCCAGAAGCGGCGCCCTGCGGGTAATTTCCCTGTGATCGATCATGTGTCTCCTCCTGTCTTGTTTGTTGTGTGTTCCGGAAATTATGCCATCAATTGGACCGGCAGTCGCACATTATGGACAAAATAACCCGTCACCACAAACCGCAGGGCGCAAAAAAGCCGGCGTAAAGGCCGGCTTTCCTGATTGCCGCTGACCGCGCGGTCAATCGACTCTGGCGCCCGTTTCTTTGATCACTTTCGCGTACTTGTCGTAATCCGACTTCAACCGCACCGCAAACTGCTCAGGGCTCATGAACATCGGATCCAGCGTCTGCGCGCTGAGCTTTTCGGCGACACCCTTGTCCTTCAGCGCCTTGTGAATCTCGGCATTGAGGCGGTCGATGATCGGCTTCGGCACGCCGGCCGGCGCCAGTGCACCGATCCATGCGGTGAATTCGTAACCCTTGACCACCGAGGAAATCGGCGGCACCTGCGGGAACTGCGACACCGGCTCCTCGGAAGTCACCGCGATCGGACGCAGGCGTTTCGAGTTGATGTGCGGAATCACCGAACCGACGGTGGCCATCATCGCCTGCACCTCACCCGAAGCAATCGCCACGGCGGCCGGACCGCCGCCCTTGTACGGCACGTGCACCATCTTCGTGTTGCTCATCGAATTCAGCAGCGCCATGCCGAGGTGGACGAAGCTGCCGTTGCCCGAGGAGGAATAGGTGATGGCATTGGGCTGCCTGCGGCCGAGATCGATGAACTCCTTGACCGTTTTCACCGGCAGCGACGGATGCACGACCAGCATGCCGACCTGGCGCGCCAGCGGCGCGATGCCGACAAAATCCTTCATCGTGTCGTACGGCACCTTGCTGTAGAGATGCGGATTGGACACGTGGGTGGTCGAATGGACCATGATCACGTAACCGTCCGCCGGGCTTTTCGCCACCACGTCGGAGCCGACGATGCCGGAGGCGCCGCCGCGGTTGTCGATGACGAACTGCTGGCCGACGTTCTCGGTCATTTTCTGCATGACCAGGCGGCCCGCGATGTCGTTGGAGCCGCCGGGCGGCCAGGGGATGATCACCCGCACCGGCTTGACCGGGTAATTCTGTGCAATCGAGACCGCCGGCGCGAACAGCAGTGCGCCGGCCAGGACAGCCGTCAGGCTGGAAATGCTTCGGGACATTGGGTTTTCTCCGGATGGACAGGATGCGCCGCCTCACGGCGCGGGGCGGATTATCCGCGACAACAGCCCCGCAATTCAATGGCGGCCACTGCAACGGACACCGGCATTTGCAGAATGTTCCGCCGGCGGCCGGGCGCGCTGGAGAAGCAGCACCCGGGAAACCGGAATCAGTCGACCCTGGCGCCGCTGACTTTCACCACTTGCTGATACTTGTCGTAGTCGGACTTGAGCCGCACCGCGAACTGTTCCGGGGAGATATGCATCGGATCCAGCGTCTGCGCGACAAGTTTTTCCATGACTCCGGGGTCGGCAAGCGCCTTGCCCAACAGCGCGTTGAGCGTGTCAACCACTGCTTTCGGCGTGCCTGCCGGGACGAAACTTCCGACCCAGGCCGTGAAGTCGTAGCCCGGCACGAACTCGGCGATCGCCGGCACATCCGGAAACTGCGACACCCGCTTTTCGGTGGCGACCCCGATCGGCCGCAAGCGTTTGGACTTGATATGGGGAAACAGGGAGCCGATGGTCGCCAGCATGGCCTGGGTTTCGCCGGCAATCAGCGCGGTGCCGGCCGGGCCGCCGCCCTTGTACGGCACGTGCACCATCTTGATGCCGGCCATCTCCGCCATCAGCGCCATCGACAGGTGCACATAGCTGCCGTTGCCCGCCGAGGCATAGACCAGTTCGCCGGGACGCTTCTTCGCCAGCGCAATCAACTCCTTGCCGTTTTTCACCGGCAACGCGGGGTGCACCACCAGCATGCCGACCTGGCGTGCCAGTGTGGTGATGCCGATGAAATCCTTCAGCGGGTCATAGTTGAGCTTCTTGTAGAGGTGGGCATTGGCAACATGGGTCGTCGACTGCACCATCACCGTGTAGCCGTCAGGCGGGCTCTTGGCGACGATTTCCGAGCCGATCTGCCCGGCCGCACCGCCGCGGTTGTCGATGACGAACTGCTGCCCGGCCAGTTCGGACACTTTCTGGAACACGATGCGGCCGACCACGTCGTTGGACCCGCCGGGCGGAAACACGATCACCACGCGCACGGCTTTCTCGGGGTATTTCTGGGCGGACACCGGCAATGCCAGCGGCGCGGCCAGCAGCAACAGGGCAAAACGAATGGCTGAGATCATCACACTCCTCCTTTATAGTTTTCGGCTCGAGGCCGATTCCATTATGTGTGACCCTTTTCACCGGGGCAATGCTGATTTTCCCGTGCCTCCGCTACGCGATAAAATGCGCCTAACACCCGGTTTTTAATGATTTACTTATGAACGACGCGGCGATCCGCCGCGTCCAGCCCCCGTCAATCGCCGCTGCCAGCAGCGCACCGGAATGGAGCATTTCCCGCATGGCACTCCCGCTAGAAGGCGTCACCGTCCTTGACCTGACCACCGTGATGGCCGGCCCCTACTGCACCATGGTGCTCGGCGACATGGGTGCCGACATCATCAAGGTCGAGAATTTTCCCGAGGGCGACGGTTCGCGGCGCTTCGAACCCAAGGTCAACGGCGAGTCCTACTGCTTCGCGGTGCTCAACCGCAACAAGAAGAGCATCGGCATCAACATGAAGGATCCCCGCGGCAAGGAGATTTTCATGAAACTCGCCGCGAAAGCCGACATCATCACCGAGAATTTCCGGCCCGGCGTGGTGAAGAAGCTCGGCATCGACTACGACAGCGTCAGCAGAATCAATCCTGGCGTGATCTACGCCTCGATGTCCGGCTTCGGCCAGACAGGCCCCTATGGGCACAAGGGCGGCTTCGACATCGTTGCCCAGGGCATGTCCGGCATCATGATGATGACCGGCGCCCCCGGCGGCCGCCCGGCCAAGGTCGGCATCGCGATGAACGACATCGCCAGCGGCGTGACCGCGCTCTATTCGATCCTCGGTGCCTACATCGGCAAGCTGCGCCACGGCAAGGGCCAGTACGTCGAGACGTCCCTGCTCGAGGCAGGACTCGCCTGGACGCACTGGGAGTCGGGTGCATTTTTCGGCGGCGGCGAGGAACCGCTGGCCACCGGCACCCGCCACCGCCGCTCGACGCCGTACCAGGCCTACAAGACGCAGGACGGCTATGTCACGGTCGGCGCCAACAACAACAAGCTGTGGGCCAATTTCTGCAATATCACCTGCAACAAGCCGGAATGGCTGACCGATCCCCGCTTCAAGGACCTGCCCTCGCGGCTGAAGAACATCGACGAACTGGAGGCCGAGATCGAAAAAGTCTTCGCCACCGCGCCGACCGCGCATTGGGTCGAGAAGCTCGATGCAGCGCAGGTCCCGGGCGGCCCGGTCTACACCTACAAACAGATCCTCGGCGACCCGCACATCAAGGCGCGCAATATGGTGGTCGAGTATGAACACCCGAAAATCGGCCGCATGAAGTCGCTGGGCATCCCGGTCAAATCGAGCGGCGAACTGACCGCGATCCGCCGGTCCGCCCCCTGGCTCGGCCAGCACACCGAGGAAACCATGCGTGGCCTCGACTACCGTGATGCGGAAATTGCAGCACTGTTTGCCGAAGGCGTGCTCTACGACAAGTATCGTGGCGGACAGTCCGCCTGAGGCCGGAAATCATGACGACACCCTGGATCCTGCTGCTGGTTGCCGGCCTGTTCGAAGTGGCCTGGGCGATCGGACTCAAATACACCGACGGTTTCAGCCGCCTGGTGCCGAGCGTGCTTACCCTTGCCGCGATGGTGGTCAGTGTCTGGCTGCTGGCCCTCGCACTGAAAGGCATTCCGGTCGGGACCGGCTATGCGGTATGGACGGGCATCGGCGCGGTGGGCACGGCGATTCTCGGCATCGTGCTGTTCAGCGAGCCGGCGACCGCGGCGCGGCTCGCCTGCATCGGCCTGATCGTGGTCGGAATCTTCGGTCTGAAAATGGTTTCCGGGAACGGCTGAACCGCGTTCAGGACAGCGGTGCGCCCTGCAGTTCCACCGGCGTGGCCGGCGGCTCCGGCGCCGGCGGTTCCTCCACGTAATCCATCACGCCCTCGAGCTCGCACTGATCGCGGCCCCGGGTCACCGTCAGGCTGCCGGTGATCTTGCCCGGCATGCCGCAGAAACGCTCGCGGTCAATCTCGCGGAACAGGAACTTGACCGCACGGCGGTCGTGATCAATCAGGAAGGCGCCCTTCTCCTCGTGCAGCGTGACGACGGTGACATGCCCGGTATCTTCCCACCGGCTGTAGGCATCATCGCGCACGATATGCACCGAGCAGGTGCGCGGCTTCCACTTGGAGTAATAGGCGATGCTCTCGACGCGCCCGCCGATCAGTTCGACGGCGATGCGCGCATGACGATCCTCGGTGCCGAGCTTGCAGGCGAGCTTTTCCGGTTTGCCCCGGCGCGGTGCGGCCTGCCGCTTCTGCTGCGGCCCCCTGGGCTGCGCCTTGTGCATCTGTTTTTTCGGGGCCGCAGCCCCCGGCTTGGCAGACGGCGCCGCCGGCTGCTGTGCGGCCAGTGGCACAGCCAGCAGCAGAAATAACACATAACCAATTGTTTTTATTGTAATTTTTATCAAAACACCTCCTCGCAACTTCTGTTCTGCAGCTTACAGGGCCGCGGCAATGGCATCCCCCATCTGCGTGGTGCCGGCCTTGCCGCCCAGATCACCGGTCAGGTGTTTCGCCTCGGCAATCACCTGGTCCACGGCGGCGTCGATGAGTTTCGCGGCAGCCGTTGCCTGCGGATCATTGCGCGTGCGGCCCAGCCATTCGAACAGCATCTTGCCCGACATGATCATGGCGTAGGGATTGGCGATGTTCCTGCCCGCGATGTCCGGTGCCGAGCCATGGGTGGCCTGCGCCATCGCCTGTTTCTCGCCGACCACCAGTCCCGGCGCAAGGCCGAGACCGCCGACGAGGCCGGCGCCGAGGTCGGTGACGATGTCGCCGAACTGGTTGGTGGTGACCACCACGTCGTACTGCTGTGGCCGCATCACCGCCTTCATTGCAAAGCCGTCGATCAGCACTTCCTCGAACTCGACGTCCGGATAGTTCTTCGCCATCGCGCGGCATTCGCGCGCAAACATGCCGCAGACCAGGCGGTAGACCGGTTCCTTGTGCAGCGCGGTGACTTTTTTGCGCTTGCGGGTGCGCGCGATCTCGAAAGCCTCTTTCGCGACGCGGCTGGCGCCCTTGCGCGTGACCACGCGCATGCCGATGGCAATTTCGTCGTTGGGCTGGAATTCACCCGTGCCGGCGTAGACCACGCTGCCCGACTGCATGCCCTCGGTGGTTTCACGCAGGAACACGATGTCCACGTCCTTGTGCAGCGACGGCAGGTTCGGGTACGACTTCACCGGCTTGACGTTGGCGAAGAGCTCGAACTTCTTGCGCAGCGGCGGGTTGATCCAGGTGTTGTCGTTGCGCGGATACATGTTATGTCCGATGGGCCCCTGCACCCAGCCGTCGACGCCCTTCAGCGCATCGACCGTGACCTGCGGCATCGTGTGACCGTGGCTTTCATGGCCCTTCCTGCCAATCGGCAGCGGCAGCCACCCGATCTGCACGCCGGCTTTCGCCGCGGCGGCCTTCATCACCTTGACGCATTCCGGCACCACTTCCAGTCCGATATCGTCACCTTCGAGTATTCCCAGTTTGTACACCGTTGCTCCCTGTGCCTGGTTTGTTGTCTGAGTCCGATCCGTGCCCGCTTGCGCGGATTCAGCCGCGCCGCTTGCGCACGGCCGCCTCGAGCAGCGGATAGGCGCTGACCGGTCCCGGCGTGCCCAGCACCGGCACTTCACGCAGCCATTCCGGTCCGAGCTGCCTGATCGAAGTCACGCCCATCAAACCCAGCGCGTGGCGGATTTCAACTTCCATCAGCTCCAGCATGCGTGCAACGCCGGCCTCGCCGTTGGCCGACAATGCGAGACCCAGCAGCTTGCCGACACCCACGGCGCGCGCGCCGAGGCACAGCATCTTGACCACGTCGGTGCCGCGCTGCACGCCGCCGTCGGCGAGCACCTCGGCGCGGCCGGCCACCGCCCTCACCACTTCCTCCAGCACCTCGATGCTGCCCTGGGCGTGGTCGAGCTGGCGGCCGCCATGGTTGGAGACATAAACCACGTCGGCGCCGTGTTCAACCGCCAGTTCCGCGTCTTCGGCGGTGGCGATGCCCTTGGCGATCAGCGGCAGGCCTACGCGCTCCTTCATCCACACCAGGTCCTTCCAGTTCAGGCTCGCCTGGTACGACTGGTCGCCGAAACCTTCCTTCACCGGCAGCCCGCTGATGATGTCGCGCTCGCGGCGGCCGTAGTAATTGCGGTCCACGGTCACGCACAGCGCGCCGTATTTCGCGGCGCGCACGCGGTCGAGAACACCTTCGATCCAGCTGCGGTCGCCGCGCACGTAAAGCTGGAACACCAGCCTGCGGTCTACGGCCTCCTGCGCCGCCTCAAGGCTGGGTTTGGCCGCGGTGGCGATGAAGGCGGTGGTGCCGCGCGACACCGCGGCGCGCGCGACTGCCGGACCGCCCTCGTGGTGCACCTTGCCGAGAAAGCCGCCGACCGGCGCCGGAAACACGGGGATGTCCAGTTTCTGTCCAAGCAGCGTGGTGCCCATGTCGATGTTGCGCACATCGACCAGCACGCGCTGGCGCAGCGCCAGCGCATCGAGCCCGGCGCGATTGCGGCGCAGGGTCATCTCCGAGTCGGAGCCCCCCATCAGGTGATCCCATACCGGAGCCGGCATTTTGCGCCAGGCCTCAAGCGCGATTTCCTGCAGCGTATCGAACTGGCCCGGCAGTTTCTTTTCGAGGCCCAGCGGGTTCGCGTTTTTCTTCTGCGGTTTTGCCGTCGTGGTCTTGCGGGCGGCAGCCGACTTGACGGCGGCACGGGGTTTGGCGGCTGCCGTTTTCTTGCTCACGGTTTTTTTTCTGCTGCGGGATACGGCCATTGCGGTGCTCCGGCGGTTGGTGTACACCAACCCGATGGTTAAAAAATATATTTAAAAACAATAACTTATAAATACATGCAAATTACTGCCGGTTTTGCATGTAACGTTTTTCCCAATCCTCCACCGCGCCAAGATCGAGGATTTCGTTGTATTCCTTCATCGTCAGCATGCGTTCGCGCACGGCCCTGGTGTTGCCGTCGCGCTTGAGTGTGCCCAGCGCTTCCTTGATCGCGAAACCCGCGGCATTGCGCGCCAGTCCCGGAAATATCGCGATGCGGAAACCCAGCGCCTCGATTTCCGGCACCGTCAATTCGCCGAGCTTGCCGCCGCCGTCGATGTTGACCAGGCAGGGGGCGCCGGACTCGGCGGTGACCCGTTTCAGGTCCTCGAGGATGGTCGGGCTGTTCTTCAGTTCGACAAAAACAACATCGGCCCCCGCCTTGCGGTAGGCCTGGCCGCGGCGGATCGCCTCGTCCAGCCCGAGCCCGGTCGCGGCATCGGTGCGCGCGATGATGATGAAATCAGGGTCGCGACGCGCCGCGACCGCCGCCTCGATCTTGCCCGCATGTTCCGCCAGCGACACCACCGGACGCGAACCCGGCAGATGGCCGCAACGCTTGGGCGCAAGCTGATCCTCCAGGTGGATCGCCGCCACGCCGGCGGCCTCGAATTCGCGCACCGTGTGTTTCACGTTCACCGCATTGCCGTAGCCGGTGTCGGCATCGCAGATCAGGGGAATGTCGACACAGGCCGCGGCACGGTGCGCGTGCGCCGCGAACAGCGTCAGGTCAACCATGCCGACGTCGGGCTGCCCGAGCAGGCAGGCGGAAACGCCGTTGCCGGTCATGTAGACCGCCTCGTAACCCGCCTGCTGCACCATGCGTGCGCCGTAGGCATCGTAGATGCCGGGCGCCACGATCATGCCGCCCTCGGTCAGTCGCCTGCGCAACTGCTGCCGTACGGATGCTTTTTCACTCATCGTTCATTGCTCATCGTTCATTGCTGTTTTTCAGAGTCCGAGCTTTTTCTTGATCGCTTCGGTTTCCTTCATGTCCTGCATCAGCTGCGCACGGAAGACATCCGGCCCCTGGAAACCGTCAAGCTGGGTGACACGCTTCAGATAGGTTTTCCATTCCTCGGTCTGCTGCGCCTTCTGGATCGCGGCCGCGAGGCGGTCCACCACCGGCTTCGGCGTGCCCGCCTTGGCCATGATGCCGCGCCACTGGTAACGCACGACGTCCCAGCCCTTCTCCTTGTAGGTGGGGACGTCCGGGAAGTCATCGAGCCGCTTCTCCGAGGACACCGCCAGCACCCGCACCTTGCCGGCTTCGATCATCGGCTTGACGTTGCCGGGATTGGTCGCTGCGGCATCGACATGACCGCCCGCCACCGCGGTCAGCGCCGGTCCGCCCCCCGGATAAGGCACCCAGGTGGTCTTGATTTTCGCGACTTCGGAGAACACTTCCCAGGCCACGCGATGCGAACTCATCGCGAAGGGGCCGCTGATGTTGATGAACTCCGGCTTCTTTCGGGCAAAGGCCACCAGCTGCTCGATGTTCTTGAACGGCGTCGACGTGTGCACGATCAGGCCATAGGGGTCGATCTGCGAGCGCGCAATCATCTGCAGGTCGTCAGGCTTGAACTGCGCATTGGGTTCGCTGAACAGCGTCGCCAGCGTCAGAGTGTTGGCGGCAATGGTGTAGCCGTCGGCCGCGCCGCGTACCAGCGCATTGGTCATGATGATGCCGGAACCGCCGGTGCGGTTCTCCACCACCACGTTCTGTCCGAGCTCCGCAATCAGCAGCTTGGCCATCGTGCGCGCATAGATGTCCACCGGCGATCCCGCCGCCGACCAGCAGAGTATGGTCACCGGACGTGCCGGCCAGTTCTGCGCCGCCGCCTGCGCGGTCATTCCGGCCAATGCGGCCGCCACTGCATATCCCATCAATTTCATCGCTGCTCTCCTCGGTCGGGGCAAAGGCCCGGGGGTTAAAACGGCTCAGGCCGCTTTTCTGACTTCAAATCCGTACTGCGCCAGCTTGGCATCATCCAGCGTCACGCCGAGGCCCGGTCCGCCCGGCAGGGCAATACTGCCCTTGCCCAGGTCGAGTTTCTGCGTGACGACATCGTCCTTCGTTTTCAACGGCCCTACGCACTCGAGTCCGTCGATGACGTTGTCCGAGGTGGCTGCAAGCATGATTTCCGCCATGGTGTTGACGCCAAGACCGAACCCGTGGCCGACCACGCAGCGGATGCCTGCGGCTTCCGCAGTGGCAATCATGCGCCGGGTGTTGAGGAAACCGCCCTGCTTCATGACCTTGACCTTGACGATGTCCGCGGCATCGGCGCGGATGATGTCGATCAGGCTGGCATGGTCGGTCACCGACTCGTCGGCCATGATCGGCACGCCGACTGCATTGGCCGCCTTGCGCACCCGTGCCATGCCGGCGATGTCGTCTGCAGGCACCGGCTGCTCGAACAGCTGAAGTCCGTAGGGCGCCACCATCTCCGCGAGTTTGATCGAGGTGTCGGCGTCATAACCGGCGTTGGCATCGATGCGGATGTTGAACTCGGGTCCGCAGGCCTCGCGCACCGCCCTGACACGGTCACGGTCGGCCACGATGTCGCCGCCGACCTTGATCTTGCAGGAGCGGAAACCCTTCCTCTGCCAATCCAGCGTTTCCTTCGCCGCGTTCTCCGGCGACTGGATGCTGATCCAGGCATTGAACTGCAGCGTGTCCTTCACCGCGCCGCCGAGCCAGGTGTGCAGCGGCACGCCGGCGACCCGCGCCGCGAGGTCGGTGCAGGCCATGTCGATGGTGGCCTTGGCATCAAGAAAATCGGCCGCCACGGACTCGAGTTTCGCGGCAATGCGGTGGAGGTTGGTCGGATCCATGCCCATCACTGCCGGCGCCAGCCGCGACTGGATCATCGCCAGGCTGTCCTCGATGCTTTCCTTCGAATAACCCGGCGTCGGATCAATGTTGCCGTAGCCGACCGCGCCGCCCGTCGCCGTGATGCGCACAATCGCGCTCTTCACCACCGATTTCGACAGGTAGGCGTTCTTGAATTCCATGACCAGCGGCATGGCCACGCCGAAAACTTCCACGCGTTCGATCCTGAGGTTCAAGCTGCGAGTTCCTTGAGATTCCAGTCGGGATGTTGCTGCAGGAAAGGGATCAGCCCGCCTGCCGCCAGCAGCGCCTGCACTGCGGCCGGCAGCGGCGGCACGGTGCGGGTGATGCCGCGGGCGGCCACTGTCACGCGCCCCGACGAAGGATCGATTTCAATCACATCACCGGCACTGATGCCTGCGGTGTCGCATTCGATCACCGTCAGACCGTTGTTGATCGCGTTGCGGAAAAACTGCCTGCCGAAAGACGGCGCAACAATTGCCGCGACACCCATCCGGTGCATGATGTGCACCGCCTGCTCGCGCGAGGAGTTGATGCCGAAATTCCTGCCGGCGACGATCAGGTCGCCCTTGACGAAACCCTGCGCGAAGCCCGGCACCAGCTGTTCATAAGCCACTGCCGCGATCTGCTCTGTGTTTTTGCCCGGCAGGTACTTGCTGGAACAGTGGATGTCGGTGCTGACATCGTCGCCCAGCACCCGCGCACCGCCCTTGATGATGTTCATAGTTGCTCCAGATTGCAAAATCAAGATCAAAGTCAAAAGCAGCCACAGAGGACACAGGGAGCACAGAGAACCTCAAAACCAAACCCGGTAACTGATGGGCCCGATTTGCCTTTGGTTTTTCTCTGTGGCCTCTGTGTCCTCTGTGGCTAAGGTTTTTGTTTTTAGGCTGCTGCCCGCCAGTCGCCGCCGGCGACGGTGCGCGCGTCGGTGATCACGCCGGTCAGCGCCGAAGCAGCCACCGTGGCCGCGGAACCGATCCAGATTTCCGACTTCGGATTGCCGAGCCGGCCCTTGAAATTGCGGTTGGCGCTGGAAATCACCACCTGGTCGTCGCCGGCGATGTAATGGCCGGTGATGTTGACGCAGGTGCCGCAGCCTGCCGCTTCCACCGAGGCGCCGGCCGCAGTGAGGATTTCGAACAGGCCTTCGCGCATCGCCGCAAGGTAGATCGCCCGCGAGGCCGGCGTGACGATCATGCGCACACCCCTGGCCAGCTTTCTGCCCTTGAGGATTGCGGCAGCCTGGCGGATGTCGTCGAGCCGGCCGTTGGTGCAGGTGCCGATCAGGGCCACCTGGATTTTCTGGCCGGCAACATCCGGCACCGACGCGATGTCATCGATGTGATGCTGGCGCGCCACCTGCGGCGCCAGTGTCGCGGTGTCGATGACAATGCGCTGCGTGTAAACCGCATCGACATCGGCCTTCACCGGTTTCGGCGCCGCCGCGCCGTGGGCCTTGAGCCAGGCCAGCGTTTTTTCATCGGCCTCGAGGATCGCCGCCTTCGCACCGAGTTCGGCAGCGTGGTTCGACAGCGTCATGCGGTCGTCGATGGCCATTGCCGCGACGCCGCTGCCGGCATATTCGAGGGCCTGGTAGTTGGCACCCTCGGCCCCCAGCCTGCCGAGCATGGTCAGCGTGACGTCCTTGGCCCAGACGCCTGGCTGCAATGCCCCCTTCAATTCGATGTGGATGGTTTCCGGAACGCGGAACCAGAGCTTGCCGGTCATCATCACCGCCGACACGTCAGTGCCTTCGACACCGGTGCCGAAGGCGTTGAAGGCGCCGTAGGTGGTTGAATGGGTGTCGGTGCCGACCACCAGATCGCCGCAGGTCAGGTGGCCGCCCTCCGGCAGCACCTGGTGGCAGATGCCGTCACCCACGTCATAGATCGGCGAGTCGTGTTTGTCGGCAAACGCGCGCATCTCGACATGCGTATTGGCTGCCTCCATGTTGGGCGGCGGCGAGTAGTGGTCCAGCACCAGCGCGGTGCGTTTGACGTAAGGCAGGGATTTGGCGCCCAGCTTTTCGATCATCTTCAGCGCGTTGCCGGCGCGGGCGTCGTGGATCATCGCGAAATCGACATCAGCAACAACGATTTCACCGGCTTTTGCCGCTTTGCCGCCCGCGTGTTTGCCGAGAATTTTCTCGGCGATGGTATGCCCCATCGGCTGTCCTCCTGTGGGATTCCGCCGCAGGACGGACCGCAGCGGCGAAGAACCGGATTTTAACCCAGCCGCGGCTGCATCAAGGCGTGATGTTCACCATGTGAAAATCATCCTTCCCCTGGGGTGCCACGGACTTACGCACGGGACGTCCGTATGCTGCAACCGAACCGGCTGGCGCCCGCAACTGTCCACGGCAGGCAGGCTACTTGTCACGGAAGGAACGGCCGCCGTCCACCGTGAGCACGGTGCCGCTGATGTATGAAGCACGGCCGGACACCAGAAAAACGATGGCACTGGCAATTTCGTCCACCGTGGCCAGGCGGCCAAACGGGTAGCCGCCGGTCAGCTCCCGCCAGCGACTGCTGTCGCCGAGTTCCTTCTGCGCGCGCGCCTCCCAGCGCACGCGCTGGCGCTCGGTTTCCGTCGCGGCCGGATTGAGGCCGACCACCCGCACCCCGTAAGACGGCGCCTCGGCACCGAGCGCGCGGGACATCGCAATCAGTGCCGCATTGGCCATGCTGCCCGAGATGTAGTCTGCGCGGGGCCGGTCACCCGAAGCACCGATGACATTGACGATCACGCCCGCGCGGCGTTCGCACATTGCGGTGTAAACCTCCCGCGCCATATTGAGAAAGCCGAACAGCTTCAGCGACCAGGACGCCTGCAGCGCCGCATCGTCCATTTTCGCGAGGGAGCCCTGCGGTATGGAGCCGGCGTTGTTGACCAGGATGTCCACGTCCTTGAGCCGCCGCGCAAGCCCCGAGGCGGCCGCAGAGTCGGCGAGGTCGGCGGCGTGGCAGGTGACTTCGACCTTGTGCCCGGCCAGTATGGCCTGCCGCGCCGCATCGAGATTTCCCTGGCTGCGCGAAACCAGATGGAGGTTGCAGCCCTCCTCCGCGAGCAGCTTCGCGACACCGAGGCCAATGCCGCGGGAACCGCCTGTAATGAGCGCCGTCTTGCCGCGGATGCGCAGATCCATACGCCCTCCTCAGCGCTTCAAGAGGCCGAGTTCATCCAGCGTATCCCGCATCTGCACCGACAACTCGTCCCAGTACTTCCGCGTGTCGCGGCTGTTGGTGTAATTGGGCGCCCATGAATTCTTCTCCAGGTTGGCGCGCCAGGCGGGATCCTTGTCGAGGGTCGCAAACACGTTTTCCCAGTACGCCAGCTGGTTCGGCGGCAGGTTCCTGCCGGCGATCAGGCCGCGGTAATTGGAGAAAGACATCTCCGCCCCCTGTTCCCTCCAGGTGGGTACTTCGGCAAAAACGCCTTCGAGACGCCGTGGCGAGGTGATCGCCAGCACCCGCACCGTGCCCGCCCTCATGTGCGAAACCGCAGAAGATGCGCTGGCCGACACGATGTCGACATGGCCGCCGAGCGCGGCGGTGATCGCCTTGCCCGCCGAGTCAAAGACCACCGTGCGCACCTTCCTCACATCCACGCCGGCCGCCTTGAAGACCAGCCCGGCCGCAATGTGGTTGGCACCGCCGGCCACGGACGAAAAGGACAGGCTCAGCGAGCCCGGATCCTTCTTCAGCCTCTCGATCAGGTCGCGCCCCGTCTTGACCGGCGAGTCCGCGCGCACGACAAACACGACGTACTCGTCATAGAGCAGGCTGACCGGCGTGAAATCGCGGTAGCTGAAAGTCGTGGTGCCAGTCAGATGACCCACCGAAAGATTCAGATTGGCCATCATCAGGTAATGTCCGTCGCCGGCACGCTGGTTCAGGTAGTTCCAGGCAATGTTGTTGCCACCCCCGGGCCTGTTCAGCACATTGACCGGCTGCTCGACGATGCGCTTTTCCTGCAGGATTTGCGCGATCAGGCGCAGCATCAGGTCATTGCTGTTGCCGGGCGCGGAGCCGACGATCAGTTCAACCGGGCGATCAGGCTTCCAGGCCGGCTGCGCAAGCGCTGCAACCGGCAGCGCCGCCATGACCACCCAAACAAGAAAACCACGAATGCAGTCAATGCGCGTCATTTCAGCTCCTCCAGCTTTTGGTTTTGATGTTGCCTTGTATCGTGACATGCCATCGCGGCAAGTCAGCGGGGGCATATTACCCAAAAAAAGAGGAGCTACATCGGATCAGCCATATGCTGGAATCCCCAGCATCGTCCTCGCCTCGTCCGTGGTCGCCGGCTCCCGCCCCACCGCCCGCCCCAGTTCGGCAAACCGCCGCACCAGTTCGGCGTTGGTCGGACAGCCGATTTCCGGATAGGGATAATCGCCGATGCCCGGCGCGAGGTGCCCCATGCGTTCGAGCGCGGTGGCGGCCACATTGAACAGGTTGCCCTCCTTGCAGGCCACCGTCCATTCGATGCGGCGCTGCGGCGGCATGAAATCGATCAGCGCCTCCAGCCCGCGCGTCGTGCAGGGATGCGCACCGACAATGCCGCCTTCGGCCAGCACGCACTGCACGTAGGCCGGCTCCTTCACCGCGCCCATGTCGAGAAAAGCATCGACCATGCGCACAAACGGCACTGCCCACACCGACAGATGCGGCTTGACGCCGGCATCGGTCATGCCTTTGGCCAGGAACAGGCAGGTCTCGGTGCTGTTTTTGTAGATCTTGTTGGTGGTCAGGAATTTTTTCTGCACCGGATCGTAGGCGTCGATGTTGCTGCTGCCGGTATCGACCGCGGCGAAATCCGGACGGGTATTGCTCTTCTGCCCCATCAGCCTGATGTGGGCCAGCCGGTTCTCGTCCTCGTTGACGGTGATCTGGCCCAGCGTCGAATCAATCAGGATGTCGGTCTTCTCCCGGATCTTGGCCACGATTTCTGCGTAAACCTCCGGTTCATGGCATTTGCCGCCGTCGGGCGTGCGAGCGTGGAAATGAATGATGCTCGCACCGGCAGCGCGGCACTCGGCTGCGGTCTCCGCGATCTCCTCCGGCGTGAACGGCACGTTTTTATTGATGTCGCGCGACATGTATTCATTGACGCGCACGGTGATGATGAGTTTTTTGGTCATGGCTTTAAATCAAAGGCTTTAGCCACAGAGGGCACAGAGAACACAGAGAACTTCAAAAGCAAGGAATACAGACCTTGTCCGGTTTTTTGGCTTTTCTCTGTGCTCTCTGTGTTCTCTGTGGCTGCTTTTAAGGTTCTCAGTCTTTCACCGTGTTTACCCTGCGGCAGACATCCAGAAACAGATGCCCGTCGGTGCCGAGCACGATCGCCTGCACGCCGCGGTCGCGCACTGATCGACCGTAGACGGGGTCGGGTTTGTTGCCGATGGTCGTCATCACGTGTTTGCCGTGTTTGCGCGCCGCCGCCACCACCTTCTCCAGCGCCGCCGCCATCTTCGGCTCGTCGAAAGTGGCATGGGGCACGCCCAGTGCGATCGACAGGTCGGTCGGCCCGATGAAAAACACCTCCAGCCCCGGCATCGCGGCCATCGCCTCGAAGTCCTGCAGCGTCGGCGTGTCTTCAATCAGCGGAATCACCATCAGCTCGTCATTGGCGCGGCGCACATGCACGTCCCAGTCACCTGGCGCGTAACCCGCGGAGCGCACGATGGCACAGGCTCCGCGCTCCCCGGCCGGGGCGTAACGCGCATAGTCCAGCGCACGCGCGCAATTCTCGCGGGTGGCATGCGAAATCGCGATGCCGGCCGCCCCCATGTTCATCAGCTTCAGGATCAAGGTACGCTCGACGTCGGCAATGCGCACAAAAGGCGTGATGCCCGCGGCATCGGCCGCGCGGATGACATGGGCACAGGCATCAAAATCAAGCGCGCTGTGCTCCATGTCAATGATCACGAAATCGAGCCCGGCCGCGGCAGCGAGCTCGGTGATCATCGGACTGCCGCTGAACAGGATGAGGCCGGTGACGGTCTCGCCGCGCGCCAGTGCGGAACGGACAGGATTTTTCATGGGCACCTTGGAGGGCAATCACGGCGTGTCGGAAGAGGCATCGAGGTTACTCCGCGCCCGGGCACCCGGCAAGGCGGCCTCCGCCCGACGACCAGCATCCGGAATCCGTGACGCCCCTGAGCACCGCCTGTGATAAAAATCCGTCAACGGAACACCGGAGGCTGTTCCACAGCCCCGAAAGAACGAAAAGGAAAACGCGATGGCGGACGAAGCGCAACTGAGCCCGGAGACCGTGCTCGCGCAGATGAAACAGAACGGCGTGACCCACGTCGTCTGGCTCCCTGACAGCGAGACCAACTGGCTTTACACGCTGATGAAGGCTGAACCCGGGCTGACCCTGATCGCCGTGGCCCGCGAAGGTCTCGCCTTCTCGACCGCCGCCGGGCTGCATACCGGCGGCAAGGTGCCGATCATCCTGATCCAGAATACCGGCATGATGGAGGCCGGCGACTCGATGCGCGGCTGGGGACTCGGACTCAACATCCCGGTGGTGATGCTGGTGGGTTATCGCGGATGGACGCGGCACGGCGTGACCAAGGACACCGCGGCGGCCTACACCGAGCGTTTTCTCAATGCTTTCGGCATCAACTATTACCTCGTGGAAAACGACAAGGACGCCCCGCGCATCTCGGCAGCTTTCGAGGAAGCGCGCAGGAACCGGCGCCCGGTCGCGGTCCTGGTCGGGGACGAGTACCACGGATTCAACAGCTGAACACCACGGGGGAACGAAACATGATCGTCATGCAGGAAATGTTCAGGGTGTTCCAGCAGCACCGCGGCAACGCCATCGTGATTCCCGGCCGAGGCAATCGCCAGTGGCACGAAATCAGCACCCAGCCCCGCCGCGACCTGCCGCTGGGTGATCCGGCGATGGGCGGACACGCCGGCTTCGCGCTCGGACTGGCGCTGGCCCTGCCCCGAGAAAAAATCGTGCTCTTCGACTCCGAGGGCGATCTGCAGATGAGCCTCGGCGTGCTGGCGATGGTGTCCGAGCACAAGCCGAAAAATTTCTACCATTTCCTTCTCGACAACGAGTGTTACGCGACCACTGGCGGCCAGCCGGTGCCCAACGCCGCCAACGTCGCCTACGACCAGATTGCACGCGCCGCCGGATATCCGTCAGTGCATGCGTACACCACTCTCGAAAGCCTGACGATCGACATCGGCCGCATCCTCGCCGCGCCCGGCCCGGTGTTCGTGGCCATGAAAATCGTGCCCGAAATCGAGAACCGTCCGATGGGGCAGCGCCCGCCGCGTCTTTCGCGCAGCCGGGAGCAGGTGCTCGCCGATTTCAGCGCCGAACTCGGCATCGCCGGCTGAAACCCGTCCCGCTGCAGCGGCGCATGGCCAAGCCGGCGCCGATGTGTTATTCAGGCGCCTCTTCGTCCCTCCAGAGGCTCCGCATGTCGCGAAAAATGGCACTGACCGCCGAGGTCGCCCGCTTCGTCACCCGCACCCGCGCAGCGCAGATCCCGCGCGCAGTAATGCACCACGGCAAACGCTCCCTGCTCGACGGCCTCGGCCTCGCCCTGGCCGGCAATGCCGCCGAGTCCGGCCACATCGTGCGCAGGTACCTGAAAACCCTGGGCCTGACACTGGACCGCGGCGCGACGGTGATCGGCACCCCGCTCAAGGTGCCGCCGCGTTTCGCCGCCTTTGCCAACGGCATTGCGATACACGCCGACGATTACGATGACACCCAGCTCGCAGTGGCCAAAGACCGCGTCTACGGCCTGCTCACCCATCCCACTGCACCGGTCCTGCCGGCAGTGCTGGCGCTGGCCGAAGGCGACAAGCGCTCCGGCCTCGACCTGCTGACGGCCTACCAGATCGCGGTCGAGGTCGAGACCAAACTCGCCGAAGCGATCAACCCGCGGCATTACGCCGACGGCTTCCACTCCACGGCAACCTTCGGCGTCATCGGCGCCGCCGCCGGCGCGGCACGGCTGCTCGGGCTCGACGCCACACAGACCGCGCAGGCACTGAGCCTGGGGGCCAGCCAGGCCGCGGGACTGCGCGAGAACTTCGGCACCATGACCAAACCCTTCCATCCCGGCCGCTCTGCGGAATCCGGCGTGATGGCCGCGGAACTGATCCGCCTCGGCTGGAGCGCTGCGCCGGATGCACTTGAAGCAAAACGCGGCTTCTTCAATGCCGCCGGCGGCGGCTACGACCCGCAGGCCATCCACGGCAAACTCGGCAAACCCTGGACCTTCGCCATGCCCGGCGTCTCGATCAAGCCGCACCCCAGCGGCTCGCTGACCCACCCCGGCATGGGCGTCATGCTCGACCTCGTGCTGCAGCACGACATCAAGCCGGGGCAAGTCAGAAAAATCCGCGTCGGCACCAACCGCCACATGCCCAACACGCTGATTCACCGCCGCCCGAAAAACGAACTGCAGGCCAAGTTCAGCATGGAGTTCTGCATGGCGATACTGCTGCTCGAGCGCAAGGCCGGCCTGGCGCAGTTCACCGACGCCGTGGTCCGCCGCGCCGATGTGCAGCGGATGATCGGCCTGGTTGAATTCGGCGTGCATCCCGAAGCCGAAGCCGCCGGCTATGAAAAGATGACCACCATCATCGACATCGAACTGAAGGACGGCCGCGTGATCCGCGGCCGCGCCGATTTCGGCAAGGGCAGTCCCGCCAATCCGATGAGCGACGACGAAGTCGCGGGCAAATTCCGCGAATGCGCAGCCTGGGGCGGACTGCCGGCGGCGCAGGCCGACGAGGTGATCAGGCTGGTCTTCAACCTTGAGAAACTCAAATCGGTTCGCGAACTGACACGGCTGCTGGCACCGGCCCCGCGGCGCAAAAGTTCGGCCAGGGCGGGGAAATAGACTAAACTGCCCCTCTCTTCACCCGGAGCACACATGAGCAAGCTTCCCCGCATCGGATTCATGCTGGGCGATGTCACAGGCATCGGCCCGGAAATCGCCGCAAAACTGCTGGCATCAGGCAAACCTGCGCAAATCGCCGAGGTCGTCATCATCGGCGACCGGCGCGTGCTCGAACTCGGCATGCGCGATGCCGGCGTCACGGTCCCGCATACCGTTTACCGCAGCATCGACGAAATAAGCTGGCCACGGCAGGACATCCCGCTGCTTGACCTCGGCAACATGGACCCCGCTCGCTTCAGGCGCGGCGAAGCGGTCGATGAAGTCGGCAGGCTGTGCGGCGACACCTTCAAGATCATGATCGACCTCGCGCTGGCCGGCAAACTCGACGGCATCTGCTTTGCCCCCCTCAACAAGGGCGCAATGAACCGCGGCGGCTGGAAATTCAATGACGAGCACCAGATGTTCGCACATCTCACCTCGCACAGCGGCTTCTTCGGCGAGATGAACGTGATCGAGCAGTTCAGCACCTTCCGCGTCACATCCCATGTGGCCTTGCGCGAGGCCGTGAACATGATCACCCCGGAACGCATCACCTCGGCCGTAAATCTCGCCAACGACACGCTGCGCGCGGCCGGCAGAAACAGTCCGCGCATCGGGGTTGCCGCGCTCAATCCGCACAACGGTGAAAACGGCCTCTTCGGCGACGAGGAAATCCGCATCATCCGCCCGACCGTCGACAAACTGAAGGCCGCCGGCATCAACTGCGAGGGCCCCATTTCCTCGGATGTGATTTTCCTGCAGGCACTCAAGGGAAAATTTGACGGCGTGGTGATGATGTACCACGACCAGGGCCAGATCGCGACCAAGCTGCTCGGCTTCAACAAGGGCGTCACCGTCACTGCCGGACTGAAAACCGTGTTCACCACGCCCGCCCACGGCACGGCCTACGACATCGTCGGCCAGTGCAAGGCCGACCCCGGCGCAATGGAACACGCCTTTACCCTCGCCACCCGGCTCGCTGCCGGACGCAAGGCAGCAACCGCCGCCAACGCGGCGGCCTGAACGCAGCACCCATTACCATTACAACCACGATACCGGAGGAGAACGATGAACCGACACCTGACAACGCGCCTGATGGCGGGCGCCGCGCTGGCCTGTTTCGCCGCGCAGGGCCTTGCGGCCGAATGGCAGCCGACCAAGCCGATCCGCATGCTGGTGGGTTTCGCACCCGGCGGCGGCACCGACACCACGGCCCGCGCCATGGGCAACAAGCTGAGCGAGCGCCTCGGCCAGCAGGTGATCATCGACAACCGCCCCGGCGCAGCAGGCAACATCGCCACCGAGATCCTGGCCGGCGCCACGCCTGATGGCCACACCATCCTGATGGGCACCATCGCCGCGCTGGCCATCAATCCCGCGCTTTACAAGAAGCTCCCCTTCGATCCGCTGAAAGACGTGCTGCCGATCACCCGTGCGGTGGATTCCACCAACGCGCTGGTCGTGCACCCCTCGGTGCCCGCCAAAAGCGTCAAGGAACTGATCGCACTGGCCAAGACCAAGCCGCTCAACGGCGGCTCGTCGGGCGTCGGAGGCGCCGGCCACCTCGCGCTGGAACTGTTCAACCTGCAGGCCGGCACCAAGATCGTCCATGTCCCGTACAAGGGTGGCGGCCCGGCGATGGTCGACCTGCTCGGCGGCCAGATCAACCTGATCTTCGCAACGGCAGCAAGTGCTGTAGGCCACATCAAGTCCGGCAAGATCCGCGCGCTGGCCGTGTCCACGGCCAAGCGCTCCGGACTGCTGCCCGAACTGCCGACCGTGGCCGAGGCCGGCCTCAAGGGATTCGAGGCCAACAACTGGTACGGCCTGCTCGCCCCGGCGAAAACCCCGCGCAACATCATTGACCGCCTGAACAAGGAATCGATCGCGGCACTGAACCTGCCGGACGTCAAGGATCTGCTGTTCAAACAGGGGCTTGATGTTTCAACCAGCACGCCGGAAGCCTTCGGCGCCTACATCAGGTCCGAAAAGGCGCAATGGGAAAAAGTGATCAAGGCCGCCGGCCTCTATCACACCAACTGACAATCAAACTAAATCGTTTACTGACAAAAAAGACTGCGGGGCACTGGCCCCGCAGTCTTTTTTTTTGCGAAAATGCTGCATCGCACATATTTTCAAATTTATGGAGTGACAGACCCATGAAGTTCCTGCACCGCATCACCGTCCTGCTCGCCGCCGGACTGTTCGCCGCACCGGCGCTGGCCGCCGATTGGGGGCCGACCAAACCCGTCCGTTTCATCGTCGGTTTCCCGCCCGGAGGGGCCACCGATCTCGTCGCGCGCATCCTGCAGCCCAAACTCGCCGCCAGCCTCGGCAACCAGGTCATCGTCGACAACCGTCCCGGCGCCAACGGCGTGATCTCGATGCAGATCCTGTCGCGTTCGGAACCCGACGGCCACAGCGTCGGCATGTCGCATATCGGCTCGATGGTGGTCAGCCCGGCAATCCAGAACACCGGCTACGACCCGATGAAGGATTTTGTGCACATCGGCATGCTGGTCACACTGCAGAACATCCTGATCACCCACCCCTCGCTGCCGGCAAAAAACATCGCCGAGTTCATCGCTTACGCAAAAAGCCAGCCGGGCAAGGTCAACTACGCCACCTCGGGCATCGGCAGTCCCGGCCACCTCGCCGTTGCGCTGTTTGAAGGCATGACCGGCACCTCACTGAACCACGTGCCGTACAAGGGCGGCGGCCCGGCCATCACCGATCTCATCGGCGGCCACGTGCCCTCGTTCATGGCGGTCATTTCGACTGCGGTGCCGCATGTGCAATCGGGCAAGGCCCGCGCACTCGGTGTCACCGGCGCCAAACGCGCCGAAGCGTTGCCCAACGTTCCGACCATCGCCGAAGCCGGCGTCAAGGGTTACCTGGCCATCAACTGGTACGGCCTGTCGGCTGCGCCGAAAACCCCGCCAGCCATCATCAACCGCCTGAGCAGGGACTTCACCGCCGCGCTGAACGCACCCGACGTGATCAAGCAGCTGAAAGACCGTGGCATCGATTCCGCGCCGTCGGGCGGCGCCGAATACCAGAAATTCATCCGTGAGGAACAGGCACGCTGGGTGCCGGTGATCAAGCGGGCAAAAATAGAGGCCAATTGAACGCCGGCCGGGATGCACCGGCACTGACCGGCCGCCGGAACACCGCCCGTCCTGCTTCCACAGGGCGGGCGGTTCTTTGTACGGCAGCACGCGTCATGCGCAGTAGAATCCCGTGGCATCCCGCAGCAACACCCGAGGAACCACAGCAATGATCATCGACTGCCACGGTCACTACACCACCGCTCCGAAATCGCTCGAAGCCTTCCGCCGGAAACAGATCGAGGGCCTGAAAAATCCCGCCATCAGCCCGGCAAAAAATTCGCTCCGCATCACCGACGACGAATTGCGGGAAACCATCGAGGGCGCCCAACTGCGCATCCAGCGCGAACGCGGCACCGACATGACAATTTTCTCGCCGCGCGCCGGCGGCATGGCCCATCACGTCGGCAACGCCGCCACCAGCGCATTGTGGACCGACATCTGCAACGAGCTGATCCACCGGGTCTGCACACTGTTCCCGAAAAATTTCGCGGGCGTCTGCCAGTTGCCGCAGAGCCCGGGCGTGCGCCCCGACAACTGCATCCCGGAACTCCGGCGCTGCGTCGAGGAATACGGCTTTGTCGGCTGCAACCTGAATCCCGACCCCGCAGGCGGCTACTGGACCGATCCGCCGCTGACCGACAGGTGGTGGTACCCGCTGTACGAGGCGATGGTCGAACTCGACGTGCCGGCGATGGTGCATGTCAGCTCCTCCTGCAATCCGGCCTTCCATTTCACCGGTGCGCACTACATCAACGGCGACACCACCGCGTTCATGCAGTTCATCGAGGCTGACCTGTTCCGGGATTTCCCGACGCTGAAATTCATCATCCCGCACGGCGGCGGCGCGGTGCCCTATCACTGGGGGCGTTACCGCGGCCTCGCCCAGGACATGGGCAAACCGCCGCTGCAGGAACACCTGCTGAACAACGTGTTTTTCGACACCTGCGTCTATCACCAGGCCGGCATCGATCTGCTGACCCGGGTGATTCCGGCCGACAACATCCTGTTCGCCTCGGAAATCGTCGGCGCGGTGAAGGGCATCGATCCGGAAACCGGGCACTACTACGACGACACCCGGCGCTACATCGATGCCGTGAGCATGCTCAGCGCCGCTGACAGGAAAAAGATCTTCGAGGACAACGTCTACAGGGTCTATCCGCGTTTCCGCCGCCCGCAGTAAGGGACGTGCCGGACGGCACCCTGCCGTCCGGCTGCTCCGTTCAGGCCTTCTTGACGATCCGCAGCACCACGATCAGCACGATCGCACCGACGGTGGCGACAAAAATGCTGCCGAGAAATCCGCCGCCGGCCGACAGCCCCAGAGAACGGAACAGGAAACCGCCGACCAGCGCACCGAGAATGCCGACCACGATGTCGCCCAGCATGCCGAAGCCGCCGCCTTTGACCAGCACGCCGGCAAGCCAGCCCGCGATCAGCCCCACCAGTATCAGCCAGATGAAATCCATGTTTTCTTATCCATCGTCATTCATCCGGAGTCGTCGGGTCCATCCGGGAATCACCACCCCTGAAGAAGCATTCAAGTATTTGTTTTTATTGGAATATTTTAACGGGAATCGGCATGCCTGGCCAGCAGCCGCCCGTTACGCTCGACATGCATGCCGCAGGACGACAGGCCGCAGCGGTATTCGGTCTTCACCACATCCCCGGGAGTGACCAGGATCATGCCGCGGCCGCGTTTTGCAGTCCCCGCATCGTATTCGTAAGCCACCGTGCCGGCCGGCTCGTTGATGGTGATCACGTAACTCCGGTATTCCCCGAAATAAAGCCCCTTCTCCTGCGGCAGCACCATCTCCACACGCAGCGGAATGCGGTTCTTGGTGTTCGGATGGGTGCGGTAATAACGCTTCACCCGTTCGCCGTACCGGAACGATGGATCCACCGCGAAAATCCGCTGCATCAGCTTCAGTTCGCTCGGCCGCAACGGCGTGTCCTCCACGCCCATGCCGGTGGCGAACGCTGCAACCGGCAGCAACGAGGCTGCCAGCAGGCTAAGCGTCTTCGGCGTCCTCATAGGCTTCGGTACGGAAACGCGGCGTGCAGATCGCCAGAAACACCAGATCAGCCGGGCCGACATTGGCAATGCGCTGGCGCGCCGATGGCGGAATCATCACCACGTCGCCGGCCTGCACCTCCTGCGGCGGCCAATCGCCGATCTCCATGCGGCCGCTGCCGTCGAGGATCACATAACGCTCGACCGTGTCACGCACCCGGTGCCAGCGCGTGGTGACCCCGGGCTCGACACGGGCGCGGGCGATCGACATCTCCGGATCGTCCGGAGAGTTGGACAGTTCAAGGATATGACAACGCTCGTCGGTCAGGACTTCGGCTGCGGGATGGGGGCGCAGGATGGGCGGCTTCGTGTCCATGGCTACAGTTGCCCCGGGCCACGCCCATGCCACATGATCATCACCGTCCGTAAAATTTTTTCACCGTCTCGTCGGCCACTTTCTGCAGGAACGCTGCGGTTTCCTTGTCGATCCTGCCGTAGTAGTCATAGGTATTGCCCACCGGTGACTTGCCGTAGACGCTGGCATAGACCGTGCACGCCGCGAGATAGGTGCCGATCAGGTCGGGGTGGCTGCCGTCAAAATCCTTGTGCAGCTTGATGTCCGGGCGCTGGCGGTAGGCCTCCTCGAAAGCAAGACCGACCGGAATCACCAGCGCGCCGACGGCATTGCCCGCCTCGACATACAGCGACTCGACCTTGCGGATCATGTCGGGGCTGGCAAACTTGCTCGGTTTGACATGGGCATGGGTCATGTAGAGCGCGGTTTTGCCGCCACGTTTGGCGATGACTTCGCTGAACCGTTTGACGTCATCATGGAAACGTTTGATCGCCGCCTCCGAACTGGTCGTGGTGCTGTTGCCCTGCAGGATCACCAGTTCGAAGGGCTCCTTGATGCCGATGTTGCCCGGCGTGGTCAGGTGTTCGATGTTGTGATGCCACAGTGGCGCGCCGCCGATGGTCGCGGATTTGTACTGCAGCTTCACTGACGCATCACCCGCCGTCACCAGGCGGCTGACATGATTGTGCAGGCTGTCACCGTAATAAAGATAACTGTTGCCGACGAACAATACGCGTTTTGGCGTATCGACCTGCGGCTGCTTGACCGCGGGACTGGCGCCATGAACGCCGGCAACCGGCAGCAGTACGACCAACAACAGGAACTGCAGAAATAAAACCGTGCGTTTCAACATGGCCACCCCCCTTTTGGGTTTTGTTCCGGCACTCATGCAGCAACGGCCAATATGTGGGCCGCACCTGAATACCGGTTTTTTTGCAGTAACATTGTTTCACTGGGCACGCTGCCACCGCAATGGGCCGTGCAATAAAAACATCAACAACCAGCCGTACCGGAGGAGACCTGCCATGCACCTTAGCCTGTATTTTTTGTCACCCGGTCGTGCATTTGTGACCCTGCTCTGCGCCGGATGCCTCGCTTTGGCCGGCACCGCACAGGCGGCGCAATCCGCCCGCGGCGCTTATCCCGAACGCCCCATACGCCTGCTGATCGCCCAGGCCGCCGGCGGCAATGCCGACATCATCGCCCGCGCGCTGGCTGAGGGCATGTCGGAACGCTTGGGCCAGAATGTGGTCGCCGACAACCGGCCCGGCGCCAGCGGCATCATCGCCACCGAAATGGCCGTACGCGCCCAGCCCGACGGCTACACGATGCTGCTGGTGCCCAGTTCCTTCGGCGTCAACCCTGCTGCCAACCGCAAGCTGCCCTATGACCAGTTGCGCGACCTCGCGCCGATCACCCACATCGCCAGCGCACCCAATGTGCTGGTGGTCGGTCCCGCGCTGCCGATCAAATCCGTGGCCGACCTGATCAAGGCCGCCAAGGCCAGTCCCGGCAAACTCACCTACGGTTCATCGGGTAATCTCGGCTCACCGCACCTTGCCGGCGAACTGTTTGAACTGATGACCAACACTGACATGGTCCATGTGCCGTACAAAGGCGCGGCCACAGCCATGACCGATCTGATCGGCGGGCGCATTTCGCTGTCCTTTGCCAGCCTGCCCAGTGCCATCGCGCATGTCCGGGGCGGGCGCCTCACTGCCATTGCCGTCACCAGTGACCGGCGCTTCCCGCTGCTGCCCGATCTGCCCACGCTGTCCGAATCCGGTCTGCCCGGCTTCGAGACCAGTGCATGGCAGGGCCTGGTCGTTCCGGCAAAAACGCCGCCGGTGATCATCAAGCGCCTCAATTCCGAAGCCGTGGCCGTAATCAACCAGCCGGCGATGCGCGATCGCATGGTGCAGAACGGTGCGATTCCGATCGGCAGCACGCCGGAGGAACTGTGGGATTTTGCGCGCAAGCAGATCGAGAAATGGGGCAAGGTCATCGAGGCTGCTGGCATAACCCCGATCTAGGCTTTCGCTTTTCGCTCATCATTCATCACTCATCGCTCATCACTTACTTTCGACCGGAGCATCCAGCGTGGCAAATAATACCGGCCCCCTCTCCCGTTTCACCGTCCTCGACCTCACCCGCGCCCGCTCCGGCCCCACCGCCGTGCGCCAGCTCGCCGACTGGGGTGCAAAAGTCATCAAGATCGAGGAACTTGGCGAACAGGACGGCGACGGCAGTCCCTTCGACAAACGCCATGGCCCCGATTTCCAGAATCTGCATCGCAACAAGCGCAGCATCACGCTGAATTTAAAGTCCCCCGAAGGCCTCGCGGTGTTCAAAAAAATGGCCGCCAGCGCGGATGTCATCGTCGAGAACTACCGGCCGAAAGTGAAAAACCGCCTGGGCATCGACTACGAAACCATACGCAAGATCAACCCGCGCATCGTCTACGGCAGCATCAGCGGCTTCGGCCAGGACGGTCCCTACGCCGACCGCCCCGGCCTTGACCAGGTGGCACAGGGCATGAGCGGCCTGATGTCGGTCACCGGTTTGCCGGGACAGGGTCCGGTGCGCGCCGGAATTGCCATCGGCGACTCCAGCGCGGGGATGTACCTCGCCTTCGGCATCGTCACCGCGCTGCTCGAGCGCGAGCACACCGGCGAAGGGCAATGGGTGCATACCTCCCTGCTCCAGGCACTGATTGCGATGACCGATTTCCAGGCTGCCCGCTGGACCGTCAGCAATGAAATCGCCGGACAGGCCGGCAACAACCACCCCACTGCGATACCCACCGGCACTTACAAAACGGCAGATGGCCACATCAACATCGCCGGCAGCGGCACCCTGTTCAATCGGCTGTGCGCAGCCGTTGGCCTTCCCGATCTGCCGAACAACCCCGACTACTCATCATCAAAAATTCGCCTGAAAAACCGCGAAGCCCTGAACAAGCTCATCGCCGCGCAGATCGAAAAGAAAACCTCCGCGGAATGGATAGAAGCATTGAACAAGGCCGGCGTGCCCTGCGGCCCGATCTACAGGATCAATGAAGTGTTTGCCGATCCGCAGGTGCAGCACCTGGGCATTGCAGCACCCGTAAAACATTACAAACTGGGTGACATCAAGGTGGTGAAGAATGGCATCAACTTTTCGAAAACGCCGTTTGCAGTGCGGAATGCGGCGCCGGACCGGGGAGCAGAGACGGATGCGATTCTCAGGGAGTACGGCTACAGCGAGGTGGAGATCGCAGAGATGAAAACCGCAGGCGCCGCCGCATGAACATGGGCGGCGCGGGGTTTTCCCCGGGGACGAAGTGCGGCGGGAGACAGTCCTGCCCTGCCCCTGTTCATTCACCTCAGGTCACACCGGCCGCATGGAGGGCAGAACCCGGCCGCTGGTGCCGCGGCAGCCACAGCGCCAGCGGAATCGCAAGGAAACCGATCCCGGAAGCAACAAGAATGGCCGAAGTGTAGTTGCCCGAGTGGTCGAACAGCGCACCGCCGATCCAGCCACCCAGCGCCATGCCGGTGCTGCCACCGATCATCTGGAACGAAAAGATTGAACTCAGCGGCGCCTTGGGGCCGAACATCTGCCGGTTGATGATCGGAAATCCGACCATTTCTCCGCCGTAACAGATGCCGAAAATCACCGCGAAGACGTAGAAGTGCCATGCCTCCGTGGCAAACAGCAGCAGCAGGATCGACAGGCTCTGGCCGAAGATCACGCCCGAGAGAATGGTGCGTCCGCCGAAACGCTCGGTGAGCAGCGAGAAGCCGAAACGACTGAAGATCGATACCCCGGCGATGGTACTCAGCACCCCCGCCGCCTGCAGGCCCGGAATCCCGTGGTGGGTGGCCATTGAAACGCCGTGCGCAAGAATCACCGCATGCCCGGCGCAGCCGAGGTGGTGGCATCCCATCAGCAGCCACACCGGCTTGCGGGACAGCACAGAACGCAGGTTGACTGCCACACCGGAAGACTGTTTTTCCTTTGCCGCATCTCCTGCACCGTAGGCGGTCAGCCCCATCTCGGCCGGGCTGGTCCGTATGAACCAGGAAAAAAGCAGCAGAACCACGCCGAAGGCCAGACCGATTGCCAGGAAGGCAGACTCCCAGCCGCGATTCTCGATCATCCAGCGGAACAGCAATGCGAAAACCACCGGGCCGAGCCCCAGGCCGGCCCAGTAGATACCCAGCGCAAGCCCCATTTTCTCGTTGAACCAGCGGGTGATGATGACCGGCAGCAGCACCACAAAAGCCGCGTTGCCGAGAGCGCCGACAAACACGCCGTAGATGACGTAGAGATGCCACAGTTCCTGGATCATCCCGAGCATCACGGTGCCTGCGGAAATCATCAGCGACGCGCCGAGCATCAGCGAGCGCGCGCTGTAACGGTCGCCGAGCCAGCCGAATATCAGCATCGCGGGCATGCTGCAGAGGAAGGCCAGCGAATAGGCCAGCCCGATATCGCCGCGTTTCCAGTCGAATTTTTCGACCAGTGGATCGACAAGCACGGCGAACGAAGCCGAATCGGCGCGGCTGACGACACCCAGCACGCAGGCTGCCGCCAGAATGATCCAGGCGTGATGCAGGCCGGGTTTCCGGAGCCCTGTCATCGGATTACTCCCCAAGGAGGACTGACGCGCTGAGACGCGTCATCTCAATAAGTATTTGTTTTTAAATACTATTTTACTCAGGCGCAATACCAGGTACCGGGCGCCTCCGTTCGAGGTGGTAACGCACCAGCGCCATCAGCCGGTACATGCCGTGCACGAACTTGCCGTAGGGCATGGTCAGGAACAGCGCCAGCACGAAGCCGAGGTGCACGGCCAGCCAGGTGCCCATCGCGCCGGTTTCGCGCCAGATCATCAGGCCGAGACCGGTCAGGCTGATCATGAACAGCAGCACCAGCAATCCGGCATCCATGCCGTCCTGCGAGCGATAGGCCAGATCCGGATCCCGCTTCGCCTTGATCCACAACAGCCCCGCCGGCCCGATCAGCAGGCCGATGCCGCCGAGGGTGCCGAGAAGCTTCGGCAGGCTGATGTACGGATACGGCGCCGGATAGTCGAGCACATAGTGGTAAACCGTGGCGACGCTGGTCGCCGCAAGGCACAGCAGGAAACCGTAGAACGTGAAATGGTGGAAGATGCGGCGCGCGAAGGACTTCTGCTCGGTCGGATAGGTGCAGCCCTCCCCGCCGCCGCCGAGATTCTTCAGCGTGAAGGCGTCGTGCAGGCCTTCCGCCAGCGGCTTTTTGACGAAGTCCGCCAGTTCCTCGCCCATGTACGGCCAGAAGCGGATGAAGCCCATGAACAGAGCCACCATCGCGAACGCAAACACCGCGCCGAACATGCCGGCCATCAGGTTGTGCGGCATCAGCGCGTAGAAAGATCCCTGCTCGACACTGTGCGCGGCGAAGAAGCGGTCCGGGTTGCCCAGCGCGCCGGCGATCCAGAACAGCAGTGCGATGCTGAAGGCCGAAATCAGGCTCACCGCGACGCCGTTGTTGTCATAGAGCTTCCCGAGGAAGCCCGGCCAGGCGTAGCGGCGGTAGGTTTCACCGCGCACCCGCGCCATCAGCCGCGGCACGTTGACCTGGAATTCATGCGGCGGCGAGAACTGGCAGGCATAGAGGCAGGAGCCGCAGTTGTGGCAGAGGTTGCCGAGGTAATGGATGTCGTTCTCGGTGAACTCGAGGCGGCGCGCCATCGCCGGGAACATCGCGCAGAAACCCTCGCAGTAGCGGCAGGCATTGCAGACGCGCAGCACACGCTGCGCGTCCTCGATCAGCGCGTCGAGGGGCATCGGTTTCTCATCAGCCGCGTACATGTTTTGCCGCCTCCTCGCCTGCGATGCGTCCGAACGTGGTGCCGATGGACATGCCGATGCCCGCCAGGTACCCCTTGCCCAATACGTTTCCTGCCATGATCTCTCCGGCCGCGAAAATGTTTTTGCAGGGCTTGTCGTCCTGCAGGATCATCCGCGACTTGTCATCGACGGTGACCCCGAGATAGGTGAAGGTGATGCCGGGCCGCAGCGGGTAGCCGAAGTACGGCGCGGTGTCGATCTTCTGCGCCCAGTGGGTCTTTGCCGGCGTGATGCCTTCGGTGACGCAGTCGTCCTGGATCGTGTGGTCGAAGGTGCCGGTGCGCACTGCGGCGTTGAACTCGCGCACGGTTTTTTCCAGGGCATCCGGATTCAGCTCCAGCTTCGCCGCCAGCTCGCGCAGGGAACTCGCGCGGATCGGCGGATACACCGGCGGCATGAATTTGCCCATGACCTTGGCATCGACGATCGAGTAGCCGATCTGGTCGGGCTGCCCCGCCACCAGCCGTCCCCAGATCGCATAACGCTTGGGCCAGAAGTCCTCACCCTCGTCGTAGAAACGCTCGGCATTCTTGTTGACGACGATGCCGAGTGAGACCGCGTCGACACGGGTGATGATGCCGCCGTCGTATTTCGGTGAACGCGCGTCGATCGCCACGCAGTGGCCCTGCAGCGGATCGCTGATCTGCTTGGCGCCTTTCGCCAGCAGCAGCTTCAGGATGTCGCCGCGGTTGTAGGGCGTGCCGCGCACGAGGAAATTTTTCGCCGCCGGACCCCAGGCCTCCTCCAGCCATTCGAGGTTGGCCTGGAAGCCGCCGCAGGCGATGACCACGGCCTTTGCACGCACCTGGTGCGTCTCGCCGCCGAGGGTGAAAGTCGCCGACTTGAAGCTGTCGCCTTCAATTTCGATGTCCGTGACCTGCGCTTCGTAGTGGACCTCGACACCAAGCCGTTCCGCCGAATCGTAATAGGCATTGACCAGCGCCTTGCCGCCGCCGAGAAAGAAGGCATTGGTGCGGGACAGGTGCAGCGTGCCGCCCAGCGGCGGCTGGAAACGCACGCCGTGTTTCATCATCCACGGCCGGCATGACGAGGTGTGATGCAGCACGATGCGCGCCAGCTTCTCGCTGGTCAGGCCGCCAGTGACCTTCAGCAGATCCTGCCAGTATTCCTCTTCCGGATAGGCCCCGGTGAGGATGTCCTGCGGCTCTTCGTGCATGCAGCGCAGGTTGCGGGTGTGGCGGCTGTTGCCGCCGCGGAAGTGTTTCGGCGCGCCTTCGAGCAGGATCACGCTGCATCCGGCCTCGCGCGCCATCAGCGCCGCACACAGCGCCGCGTTGCCGCCGCCGACAACGAGCAGGTCCCAGGTCTTGGAAGTGTCCAGCATGGAGTGGGCTTTCGGCTCTCGAAAAAAGGTGCGCGAATTATACCTGCGCGCCACGCCGCGCCCACCCCCGCAATCGGGTACGGCTCACATCGTGAACAACTCGTCCACGGCAAAGCGCCGCGGGATCAGCCCCTGGCGGAACGCATGGTGGATGATCAGGTCAAGGCTCGGCCGCAGCGCCTCGATGCCGGACTGGATGCTGTCCGCGCCGGGCATGTCCGGCGCGCACGCCGCACTCTGCTGCAGCAGGCGCAGCACTTCATCCGCCACCCAGGGTTGTGCCCGTGCAAGGTCGCGGTGCAGCACCATCACATGGTTCAGCGGCCGCGCGTCATGGCGCCCGCGCCAGCGCGCCAGCGCCGCCGCGGGATCGGGAATCACCGGCGCGAGCATGCCGTCTTTCTGGTCAGATACCGAAACCACGCCGGCATCAAGCTCACCGGCCCGCAGCATGCCGACCAGCGTCTTGCCGGCCGGCGCGCGGCTGATGTTGGCAGGTTCCACACACTCCGGAACATGCGGATCCTCGAAGGCGACCCACCGGATGCTGTCGAGGTCCACGCCATAGTCCTCGGCGAGAATGCCGCGCACCCAGGTTACCGTGGTCACGGAATGCGCGCGGATGCCGACGCGTTTTCCGGCCAGATCGCCCGGCCCGATCCGGCCGCGGGCCGTGTTGTACGCCAGGCAGGGATGCGGCGGTATCGCCATCACCACGGTCGGCAGCAGCGTCAGCAGCTTGCCGTGGGCCAGAGCCTGCAGATAGGTCACGATCGCCAGTTCAGCCACGTCGAACTCGCCCCGCACCACGGCCTTGAAGGCGTTTTGCGGCAGTTTGACGTCGGCGAAATCGAACGTGAGCCGCGGCGTCACCACCGCGCCCGATTTCAGGGCAGCGGTGTTGGGGTAATCGCCAAGCAGCGTTTTCACCCTCAGGGCCTGTACAGCCGTCATGCTCCGTCCTCCCTCCCTCAGCGCGCCGCGGCATCATGCAAGGGATGCCGGGCGCTCGTATAATCCGCGGCAGGCCGCCAATTCGAGCAGCTCCGGAAGATACCACTGGAGGAAGCCGCAATGACCCAGCATCACGCAATTCCACCGCTTGCCGCCGCCTGCGCAGCGCTGCTGGCGCTGGCAGCACCGGCCGCCGCCGCCGCGGACGATTATCCGGCACGGCCGCTGCGCATCATCGTCGGCTTCCCGCCGGGCGGCGCCACCGACCTGGTGGCGCGGATCATCAGCCCGAAGCTGGGCGAATCTCTGAAACAGCAGGTCATCGTCGACAACCGTTCCGGCGCCAACGGTACCATCGGCGCGGACATAGCCGCCAAGTCGACGCCCGATGGCTACAATCTGCACCTGGCCACGCTTGGCGCGCTGGTGATCAGCCCGGCCATCACCAAGGTGCCATACGACCCGTTGAAGGACTTTGCGACCATTTCGATGACCGTGCAGCTGCAGAACATGTTCCTGGTACATCCGTCGCTGGCGGCAAAAACCATCCCCGAACTGATCGCTCTCAGCAAACAGAAACCCGGCGGACTCAATTACGCCTCCTCGGGTCTGGGCAGCCCCGGCCACCTCGCCGGCGAACTGTTCAAGACCATGGCAAAAGTGGAAATGACCCATATTCCGTACAAGGGCGGCGGACCCGCACTGGCCGACCTCCTCGGCGGCCAGTTGCCGGTATTCGTCGCGGTGATTTCCACCGGCGTGCCGCCAGTGAAGGCCGGCAGGGCCGTCGCATTGGCGGTGACCGGCGCCAAACGCTCCTCCGCCCTGCCCGGCGTGCCGACGGTGGCGGAAACCCCGGGCATGAAAGGTTATGAGGCCAGCAACTGGTACGGCATGGTCGCACCCGCCGGCACATCGCCGGCCATCATCAAGCGGCTGCAAGGCGAACTCCATGCTGTGATCAATGCCGCGGACATCCGCGAAGCACTGCTCTCGCGCGGCATCGATCCGGACAGCTCGACCCCCGAGGAATTCACCGCCTACATCCGCTCCGAAACGGCGAAATGGGAAAAGGTGATCCGCGCGGCAAACCTGAAACCCAACTAGGGTTCCGGCGGAATCAGCGGCCGCCGCGCCTGACGGCCCGCAGCCACAACACGAGCCCGCCGGCCATCGCCAGTATCGTCAGCGCAAAATAGACGCGCAGCCCGAACGCCGGACCGATCAGGCCCGCCGCGAAGGGCGCAACGCCCATCGCAAAAAACTGGAAGGCGGTCGAGTACGAGATCGCGCGCGCATCGGTGCCTGGTGGCGCATGCATGCGGATCAGTTGCACGATTGCCGTCGGCATCGCCGCAGCGCCCAGGCCGAAGGCCGCGCGCGCGATGACCAGTTGCAGCGGCGTCTCGATCACCAGCAGCGGCAGGTGGGTGACAATCGTCACGATCGCTGCAAACACCATCACCCTGGCCGGCCCGATGCGGTCGATCGCCCGCCCCCACAACGGCAGCGCAATCACGGTCCCGACCGCCATCGCCATCGCCGCCGCCCCCACCCAATAAGCCTCCTCGGCAGTATCAGCGCCCCGCGCTTCGAGCAACTGCAGCACGAATATCGTAATCACCGTCACGCCGCCGTACCACATGATCATGAACAGGAAATTGAGCAGGTACAGCAGGCCGATGCGCGGCAGCGCCAGCATGTCGCGCAGGCCCCCGATCCAGCGCACGCGCCAGGGCCCGGCCGCCAGCTGCTTCACTTCGCCGGCATAAAAGGCAACCAGGCCGCCGCCGGCGAACATCAGCGCCGCGCTGATCCAGAACACCCGGTGCTGCGGATCGAGCAACGCGATCAGCATTGCGCCCAGCGCCGGCCCCAGCGCCTGTCCGACCAGCCCGCCGGTCTGGGCCAGCGCGACCACGCTGCCGATGCGCCGGGGCGGCGTGTTGGCCACCAGCAGCGAGACTCCGGCCGGCGTGAAGCCGTTGAACACGGCGATCAGCATCAGCAGCGCCGCGAAGGACAGTGGCGTGCCGGCAAGTGGCATCAGCATCATCGCCACGCCGATGCCCAGCATTGCGCGCAGCACCATCAGCTTGCGGCCGTAGTGGTCGGCGATGCCGCCCCAGACGGGGCTCACGGCAAAACTGACCAGATAGAACACCAGCAGCATGTAGCCGACCCAGGTTTCGAGGTTTTCACGCACCCCGAGCCCGCGGACCATCAGCGGCACGAACGGCCAGACCAGGTTGAAGCCGAGGCCGCAAAGCAGATTGGACAGCGGCATCACCCACCGGTTGCGGCGCCAGTGGGGATAGAGCCGGGTCTCGTCGTCGAAAGCTTTAATTGTCATAAACGCAGCATGGCGGCTATCGGAATTCATGTTGAACTTTGTTCTGATTTTGCATGAAAGCTGACCGCGCAGTGATCATAGCATCGCGTTTGCAGGATCCATTTTCGATGCGTGGTCGTCAAAATCCATACGGTACCGCCACAATCACTGGCATCGCCTCGGTTGTTGGCTGTAAGATCAATCATTGCGTTCAACCGACAGGATTCAACATGCGTAGACTCCGCTGGCAGCACCAACTTGTCGCCACCATCACATTGTTATCCGCGGGAATGGCGCTTGCACAACCCTATCCGTCCAAACCTGTTCGCATCGTGGTGCCCTTCGCGCCGGGCGGCGGAACCGATGTCATTGCACGTTATCTGGCTGCAGGCCTCACCGAGTCGGTGAAACGGCAATTCATCGTCGAAAACCGCGCCGGCGCCAACGCCATCATCGGCACCGAAGTCGTCGCGCGTTCACCGGCGGATGGTTATACGCTGCTGTTCGTGTCGAGCCCGCACATGGTGAACCCGAGCATGTATGCCAAGCTGCCTTTCGACACCCTGCGTGATTTCGCCCCGGTATCGATGATTGCATCGTCCCCCTACTTCCTGGTGACCCACCCTTCCCTGCCCGTGCGCAACGTGAAAGAACTCATCGCACTGGCAAAAAAACAGCCGGATCAGATTCTCTATGGCTCCGGCGGCAGCGGCAGCTCGGCGCACCTGACCGCCGAACTGTTTAACCAGATGGCCGGCGTGAAGCTGCGCGAAGTGCCGTTCAAGGGCGCAGGCCCCGCACTGATCGGGACACTGACCGGAGAAATTTCGCTGGTGTTCGGCAATGCCCTCACGGTAAAGCCCTATATCGAGAACGGGCGGCTGCGTGCACTGGGCATTGCCAGTGCCCAACGCTCCAAATCCGCACCCGATCTGCCGACCATAGCCGAAGCCGGTGTTCCGGGCTTCCGCTCCGATGCCGTGCTGGGCATGCTGGCTCCCGCGCGTACACCCCGGACCATCATCGACACGCTGAATGCCGAATCCCACAAAGTGATGCGTCTGCAGAGCAGTGTCGATACCATGCGCAACATGGCCGTGGATATTGCGCTCAGCACACCGGAAGAATTCGGCAGCCTGATCGAATCCGAGATGCAGCGCTGGGGAAAAGTGGTGCGCGCACTGAACCTCAAACCGCTGTAAGCGCCCGCGCCTCCCGCACCACGCTGGCGTCAATCAGTCCGGCCAGCGCCTGCCGTGAACGCGGCACGCGCCCCTGCACTTTGGCAATCCACGGCTCCTGCCGTTCGAATATGTCGAGCAAATCGGTCGCCAGCGTGCCGGGATAACTGAAATAAGGCCAGGCATCGCGGACTGTTTTGACATCCAGCCCAGCCGCCTTCGCCACCAGTTGCCAGCCGGCCTCCGGCTCCAGCTTCAACTGCCGTGCCGCCTTGATCAGTGCCGCGACAAAAACCACGATCCGCTGCCGCATCACGGGATCATCCAGATGGGCCTGCGTGGTGCAAAGATTGAATTTTTCGGTATAAACCGCCGGATCATAAAACTCGATGGCATCGCTGCCAACGGCCAGCCTGGCCCGTTCCACCTGCGGCTCCCACAAGGCCAGGGCATCGATCCGGCCGCTGCCCAGCTCTTCCGGCAGCAGGCTGATCGGCCTGTCCGTATGCGCCATGAAAGGCAGCAGCGTGACGTCCTTGACCGTCAGCCCGGCCGTACGCAGCATGGCATCGAGAAAAAATTCACCCGATGACTCCAGTTGCGTGCCGACCCGCTTGCCGCGCAGATCAGCCAGCGTGGTGATACCAGCCGAACGGCGCGCCACGATGCGGTACGGACACTCGGCGACGGTAAAAATAAAACGCAGGTCCGGGTTCGCCACGGAACCGCGCAAGGCCTGGGTTTCGGAATTGGTCGCAAGGTCGGCCTGCCCGGCCGAGGTCAGGCTGGCGAGATCACTGGCCTTGCCCCACAGCGCCATCACGCTGCCGTGTTCGAGCAGGGTCTTGCCGGGATAAATCCGGTCGGCGGCCAGCAATACCGGCGCCATTTCCAGCAAGGACAGATTTCCGTAGATGCGCAGTGTATCTGCGCTGCTTTGAACCGATTTGCTCATGGCAGTATCCCGTTTGAACCGGCTGCGAATGTATATGCAGCGCCGCCGCCCGGTCAAACGCAGGTCCGCATTGTCGATGCCTAAAAACGCCTGTGGTAGCCTGCGTCCGTCCATAAGCCCACGACCCACATCAATCATGACACCAGACACCCAGAACGATGCCCCGCTCGTCGACAGCCATGCGCATGTCTACACCACCGACATGCCCTTGTCCGCCACGGCCTGGCACAAACCACCCGCCGACGCGACCATCGAACAATATGTCGCCACCCTCGACCGGCACGGCGTGAAATATGCCGTGCTCGCGGCCGCCAGCCTGTTCGACGACTACAACGAATATTCAATCGAAGCCACACGCCGGCACAAACGCCTGCGCACCACCGCCATCGTCAAACCGACGATAGACCCGTACGTGATGCGCCTGATGAAGGACGACGGCGTGGTCGGCGTGCGTTTTCAGTGGCGCAATGTCAAAAACATTCCCGATATCACCACGCCCGAGTACCGGAAATTTTTCCGCCGTGTGCGCGACCTCGACTGGCATGTACACATCAACCAGACCGCCGATAAACTGCCCGCCCCCATTGCGACGCTGCAGGACGCCGGCGTCAAACTGGTGATCGACCATTTCGGCCATCCGCAAAAAGGCGGTGCCGCCTGCGAGGGTTTCCAGTCGGTGATGCGTGCCGTGGACAGGGGCCGCACCTGGGTCAAACTGTCGGCCGGTTACCGCTTCGAATCCCCGCAGGTCTCTCAGGACTGCGCCAAGGCGCTTCTGGCACACGCCGGACCGGAGCGGCTGTTATGGGGCAGCGACTGGCCCTTCGCGGCATTCGAGGATTCGATGACATACGAACAAACAATCGCCAGTTTCAAACAGTGGGTGCCGGATGCGAATGCAAGGCGCATCATCAGTGGTGAAACTGCGCTCCGGCTTTATTTCAGCTCCTGAACAACACACGGACTTTAATCCGTAGCTCATAAAAAACGGGGGGGCTTCGCCCGCTTTTTTTAATTGCGCCCGCAATAGCCAGTCTCGGAAGAAAGCCCCCATCACATCGCAAACCAATTCTGCCATCTGCTCCGCCGGACAATAACCTCAGAGCAAGCGCATGACTCACAAGATGTTCACAGCATATTACGGTCAGGCCATTTGCCCATAAAAAACACGCTAACCAACAATACACAAACTAATCGGTAGGCGCGCAACACAGTTACCATGAAAAGTTAAATTACTATTTCTTGATATCGAGGTCTCGAATTATTTTCCCCCATCGATTCGCCTCAGCTTTTATAAATACTTGAAAATCAGAGGGCGTGCTGGCAACAATTTCAGCAGAAACCTGCGCCATTCGGTCGCGCATTTCTTTATTCTGCAGCACATCCCGAATGTCCGCCGAAATTTTTTCAACCACATCCTTTCCAGTACCACCCGTGGTAACCACTCCGTGCCACGCGGCAACCTCGAAACCTGGGTATCCAGACTCCGCCACCGTTGGAACATTCGGAAGTTGAGAACTTCTTGCGACCGAAGTTACAGCGATGGCACGCACCTGCCCAGATGTAATGTATCGATTAATGCTCCCCAGACTATCGAACATCATTGGCACTCTCCCAGAAAACAAATCTGCGTGCGCAGGAGATGCCCCTTTATATGGGACGTGGACCAACTTTACTCCAGACATACTACTCAGCAACTCCCCAGCTAAATGGCTGGTACCGAGGTGCCCTGTAGAGCCGAAGCTGATCTTTTCCGGCGTAGAAGCCGCAAGTGCAAGCAATTCTTTTACCGTCCTGACCGGAATACTGGGCGTGACAACAAGAACCTGAGGAAAACGGAGTGTTTGAGTTACTGGAGCAAGCTCTTTCTCCTCGTACGGGAGTTTTTCCATGACAAATGGATTAATTGCAAATGGCAATGCTGTCAGTAGCAAAGTACATCCGCCAGGGGTTGCCTTTGCCACAATTGCCGTGGCGATTACAGTCCCACCACCACCGCGGTTCTCCACAACAACATTCTTCCCCCATTTCTCAGAGAGTTTCTGGGCAATAATGCGTCCTTGAATATCAGTTCCACCGCCTGCAGGGTACGCAATGACCATCCGCATCGAATTGCATGATGGAAATTTCTGTGAAATGGCCGGGACTGAAAAGACACACAAAAAACAAACAACGAATGCTTTAAATGCTTTCATTGCTCCTCCTTTAAATCTGATGTTTATTATCTGTTATTGAATTTACGCTGCGGGCTTCCATCCCTCTTGGACACTTGGCCCTATATCCATCGCCGTAGCCCTTCGCATCACACGCGGCAACTTCGGATCATGAGGCCTGCCACGATGCATGGTGCATCTGTTATCCCATAAAACCACATCACCAACAGCCCATTGATGAGCATATGTAAATTGAGGCTGTGTTGAGTGAGCCATCAATTGGTCGACCAATTTTTGCGCTTCAGCGTCGGCCATGCCGTAAATTCTCTTGATATGAGATGCCAAATACAGTGATTTTCTCCCCGTAACCGGATGCGTTCGAACAAGAATTTGAGGCACCGGGGGAAGCATAGCTCGACGCTCAGGGCTCACCGATCTCGGATCCAACCCAACTTTCATTCGTGAATGAAAATAATCATGTTCCGCCACCAACCCATCTAGGGCTTTCTGGCGATCCTCAGGTAGCGCATCCCAAGCCGCTCGCATATCAGCAAACTCCGTCTCCCCTCCCGTTGGCACGACACTTTGCGCACAAAGCATAGACATTTTTGCCGGCACCCGTTTAAACGTTGAATCAGTGTGCCACAGTGCATTTGCGCGATTTATCAAGAGCCTAACATCTCCTTCCGGAAGAACATCGCCCCGCTCATCGACATTAGATATGTCAGCTGATTCTGGCCGCTTGAGTCTTTCGGTGTTTTCCGGTCGGAATGGCGCCGCTGGTCGACCAAGAGGACCAAATTTATTGGCAAATGAATTTTGCTGATCCTCACTTAGCGGTTGATCATGAAAAATCAAAACTGCATATTTTTCAAAAGCGGCCTCAATCTCAGAAAATTGCGTTTCAGAAATTGCTTTAGTCAAATCGATATTTCCGATCTCGGCGACAAAATCCAGTTTGACGGGTGCAACTGAAATCACGATAAATTCCTCCTCAGAAATTCAAAAGCGAATCCACTCTGCCGCAACCATTAATTGCGAAAGAACGAGCTGATCTCGTCGCACACCATGTCCGGCACCTGCTCCGCCGGATAGTGGCCGCAGGGCAGCGGCTTGATGCGCACGATGTTGGCTGCGTACTGCGGCCAGGCCTTGCGCGGATCGAAATGTTTTTCGGTATGGCTTTGTTCGCCCCAGTACACCGCCGTCGGGCACTGGATCTTGCGCCCGGCATTGAAGTCCTCGGTGTCCATCGCCATATCCACCGACACTGCGGCGCGGTAGTCCTCGCACACGCCGTGGATGTTTTCGGCGGTGCAGACGCGGGCATATTCCTTCAGCGTTTCCTCGGAGAAACCACCCTTGCCGATGCCGAGTTTGGTCAGCTTCTGTTTGATGTAGTAATCGTATTTTCCTTCGATCAGTTTTTCCGGGATGTCATAGGCCTGCGCCATGAAAAACCAGTGCGAGGAATTGAGCGCCCATTGCCAGGTGGCATTGGTGAGCATGTGATGCGTCGGCAGGATGTCGAAGCTGGCGAATTTCCTGATCCTGTCCGGATGATCCAGCGCCATGCGGAATGCCGTACGCGCGCCGCGGTCGTGGCCGGCGACGCAGAATTGTTTGAATCCCAGATGCTCCATGACGTCGACCTGGTCCTGGCCCATGCGGCGGAAGGAATAGTTGCTGTGATCGGGCAGGCCGCGCGGCTTGCCGCTGTCGCCGTAACCGCGCAGGTCGGTGACCACCACCGTGAAATCCTTCGCCAGCCGCGGCGCGACGAGGTGCCAGTGCACATGAGTCAGCGGATTGCCATGGAGCAGCAGGATGGGCGGGCCGTTGCCGCCGTAACGCAGATTGATCTTGACCTCGGGATCAGTGGTCTGGATCTGGACATGTTTGAAACCTTCGAACACGGTATCGCTCCTTGGTATACAAGGTCCCGATGCTACCGCACCACGACAGTTCACGTTTCATGCATGCCGCGATATGGACAGCCTGACACCGGGAGCACAGGACACGCGTGCTAACATTGCGGCGTTAGTTTGCCGTTGCAGATCACACCCGGCGGCATTGTGATTTCCGCAATGCGCATTCTGCCGGAATCACAAAAATATCAATAAAATCATATAGTTATTTCAAACACTAGAGGAATCATTGCGTCATGTTCAATCCCTTCAAGCCGCTGGAACACATCCACGCCGAAGTCTTCACCTCGATGCCCGGAAAATTCCGCAAGAAAAGCCGCAGCAGCTGGTCGGACCCGAATCGCCAGAATGCGGAAGTGGAATGTTTCCTCGAGGCACCGGCCTTTGACCGCAACGGCAACCTGTTCGTATGCGACATTCCCTTCGGCCGCATTTTCCGCATCACGCCCAAGGGTGACTGGGACCTGGTGATCCAGTACGACGGCTGGCCCAACGGCATGAAGTTCCACAAGGACGGCCGGCTGTTCATCTGCGATTACAAGGAAGGCCTGCTGACGCTGGACGTGACAACCGGCAAGCTGGAAAACGTGCTGCGCACCGCCTACAGCGAAAGTTTCAAGGGCTTGAACGACCTGCACTTCGCCTCGAACGGTGACCTCTACTTCACCGACCAGGGGCAGACCGGCATTGCCGATCCCACCGGCCGCGTGTTCCGCCTGAAGGCCAATGGCGAGCTGCGCCGGCTGCTTGAAAACGGGCCCAGCCCCAACGGCATCACGCTGGCCACCACCGAAAAACACGTCTACGTCGGCATGACACGCTCGAACTCGGTATGGCGCCTGCCGCTGATGGCCGACGGCTCGGTCTCCAAGACCGGCCTCGCGATCCAGCTCTCCGGCGGTGTTGCCGGCCCCGACGGCATCGAGATGGACGGCGAAAACGGCCTGCTGGTGTGCCAGCTCGGCGTGGGCATCTGGCGCTTCGACGCCAACATGCTGCCGACGCACCTGATTTCGTCGAAGAACCATGACAAGCACCACCATCTCGACAACGTCGCCTTCGGCGGCCCGGACCACAAACAGATATTCATCACCGAAGCGCTGTCAGGCGACGTGCTGACGGCGAAAGTGCCCTTCGCCGGCAAGAAGCTTTACGGCCACCAGTAAAGCTCCGGACTTCGCAACAAAAAAACGGCGCTGATCAGCGCCGTTTTTTTGTTTCCGGATGACCGGCCTTCAATGGGCCATCGGCACGCCGTACTGCACAAGCTTCTTCTCATCAAGATCGATCCCCAGCCCGGGTCCCGATGGCAAACCTATGCTTCCGCCGCTGATATCGAGCCGGGTGGTGGCCACGGTATCGACCACTTTCAGCGGACCCACACATTCCAGTCCCGGCACGACATTATGCGAAGTGGCAGCTAGCATGATCTCCGCCGTCGTGCTGAGATCCAGCCCGAAGCCGTGCCCCAGCACCACCGGGAGACCTGCGGCCTCAGCTGTGGCCAGCATGCGCGCGGCAGCCAGCAGGCCACCGGCCTGCTTGATGCCGAACTTGACGTAATCGGCGCAGTCCGCCTTGATCACCCGGATCAGGCTCTGGTGGTCGCTGATGGATTCGTCGGCCATGACCGGAATGCCGCCCTCCCGCCGGATCCGCGCCAGTCCCGCCAGATCGTCCTTGTGCACCGGCTGCTCGAACAATTGCATGTCGCAGGACTTGACCGCCTTGCACAGGGCCAGCGCCTGATCCACGCTGCACTGCATGTTGGCATCCATGCGCAGCTGGATGTCCTTGCCGACGGCATCACGCACCGCGATCACCCGCGCGCTGTCCCTGGCGACATTGTTGCCGACCTTGATTTTCATCGACTTGAATCCGGCGGCCTTCCAGCGCAGCGCTTCGGCAACTGCCTCGTCCGGCGGCAGTTCCCCGACCCAGCCGTTGAACAACACCCGGTCGAGGACGGCGCCGCCGACGTAATCATGAAGGGCGATGCCGGCCCGCCGGCAGACGAGCTCGATGCAGGCCAGCTCCACGCCCACGACAGCACCGGGCTGCGATGGCGTCAGCCTGGAGGCGATTTCAACGATGCGATTGACGTTGCCCGGATCCTTTCCGATCAGTGCCGGAGCGATGCGGTCCCGGATGGCCAGAGCAAGTTCAGGACCGGTGTGAGGCGACTTGGCCGTGGATGCGGGATCAATGCTGCTGATGCCGATCGCGCCGTCCGCGGCCGTTATCCGCACCACGACGCACTTGGTGACATTTTTGGAGACACCACCACTGGTGAACGTACCCACCAGCGGCATGCCTATGCAGAATACTTCGATTTTGCTGATCATTGCAGTCATTCTGGACCTCTTTCGTTATCACATTCCAGCATCAACCTCTGACGAGGCATTTTTTCATTGAATGATCCATTGATCGCGCCCTTGCAGGCGCGGATTCAGGATGGCCTGCCGGGGTCACCGGCGATGCGCGCCAGCCGGTGCTCAAGCGAGTGTCGCACATGTTCGCGGGCGACAGTCTCGGCCCTTGCCGCATCGCGCGCCTCGATCGCATCCAGGATGGCGAGGTGCTGGGCATGTGCGGCGCGCGCGTGCGGCTCGTCGAGCAGGTTCGAATCGCCGAGCAGCGGGATCAGCGCATACACCGCCGCGATGGCCCTGCCCAGGAACTGGTTGCGCGCAGCCTCCAGGATCAGGTCGTGAAACTGGCGGTTCAGCAGTATCAGGGCCGCGGGATCGCCGAGCACCCTGGCTTCGCGCTCCAGCACCCCGCGCAGCGCCCGCATTTCCGTTTCGGTCGCCTGCAATGCGCAGGCGGCGGCAGCAGCAGGTTCGAGCAGCTCGCGCACCGCGAACATCTGCTGCATATCCTCGGCATCGAGGCGCATCACCAGCGCACCGCGGAAAGGCTGGTTGAGCAGCAGCCCCTCGCTTTGCAGGCGGCGCATCGCCTCGCGCACCGGCGTGCGGCTCATGCCGAGCCAGGACGCGACGTCGACCTCGGTGAGATGTGCCCCGGTCGGAACCCGGCCTTCACGTATTGCCCGGCGTATTTCATCGCAGGCCACTTCGGCCAGCGAGCGCCCGCCGCCGCCCTCCGGCACACGGCGTGAGCTGATGCGCTTCAGGGCCGCATCGTCGGGCCTGCTGCGAAGGGAGCGTTTCGGGCGGCTGCGAGGGGTCATCACGCGGTTCTCAACCGGGGATCACCGCTTCGCCGTTGATCACGGTGCGGTGCATGACGCGGGGCTGTGACGAATCAACTTCCGAACGGTAATGCATGGCACAGCGGTTGTCCCAGAGAATGACATCGCCGACCTGCCAGACATGTTTCCAGGCATATTTTTCCTGCGTCGCATGCGCCCACAACCGGTCGAGCAGCGCCTCGCTGTCCGCGTTGGACATGCCGATGATGTAGTTCGACGGCCAGTCGCGCCGCCGTCCCAGATACAAAGCAGGTTTGCCGGTTGCGGGATGGATACGTACCAGCGGATGCGCCGGACCCGGCACCTCCTCGGGTTTTGTCGGCATTTTCACCGTCGGACGCAACACTCCGGCGCTGTTGCGGCTGGCATCGTGAATCTGCGAACGCCCCTTGATTGCCACCTTGAGGTCGGCCGGCAGGTCCTCATAGGCCTTGTACTGGTTGTTGAACCAGGTATCGCCACCGCCGTTGGTCGGGATGACGATCGAATACAGCATGCTGCCTGCCGGCGGCACTGCGACGTAGGAATTGTCGCTGTGCCAGACCACTTCATAGCTGCCCAGTCCGCCGTTGTCCTTGACCGGGTTGCCGTCTTCATCAAGATTGCTGATCAGGCTCAGGTGCGGATGCAGTGGCACCATCCTGCCGCCGATCCTGTAACCACCGGCCACCTGGTATTTGCGCGCGGCCGGTTCCTTGGGTGTGCCGAAAATACCTGCAGCCGCCAGAAATGCCTCGTCGGGCAGTGTTTGTTTGCGCCAGAACAGCACCAGATGATCAGACCAGGCCTTGCGTAGCAATTCGCGCGTAGCGTCAGGGACCGGCTGTGACAGGTCGACTCCGCGGATCTCGGCGCCCAGCGCTGCGCCGCTGGGGATGACCTGCAACTGCTCCGGCTGATTGACGGCATTGGAGCCTGCTGTGCGTTGCGCTGATTTCATGATCATCTCTCCTCTTTCGGTCTGGCAAATCACTGCGGTGTTCAGGTCATCACCAGCCGGACCTGCGCTGAATGCCGCAGCTGAATTCGCGGCACTGCGATCACCGGAAAAGCCGGTGGTCCGGCGCCTGTTGTAATCCGCGCTGTAATCGGCGCAATCGGCGCTTGTCTGCGGTGGATTACCATGGATTGTATTCAGTGTATACAATCTGCGCAACAAGGATATCCGCCCCACCCCCTTATCCCAGGCCGGTGAACGCGAAGTCCACGTCGGGGCGCCGCCCGGAAACGATATCGGCAATGGCCTTCCCTGAACCGCAGGCGTGGGTCCAGCCCAGCGTGCCGTGTCCCGTGTCGAGAAACAGATTCGGATAGCGCGTGGCGCCAATACAGGGCACGTTTGAAGGCGTCGCCGGACGCAGCCCGGTCCAGAACTGCGCGCTCGAGGCATTACCCGCACCGGGAAACAGCGACTCGACGCGCCGCAGGATGGCGCGGCAGCGTGTCTCGTTGAGCGCGGTATCGTAGCCGTTGAGCTCGCAGGTGCCCGCGATCCGCAGCCGATCACCGAGGCGCGAAAACACCAGCTTGTATTCGTCGTCAGTCAGGCTCACCGTATGAGCACGCGCCGGATCAGCCACCGGCATCGTCACCGAATAACCCTTGGCCGGATAAATGCCCAACCGTATGCCCAGAGGCGCGGCAAGCGCTGTGCTGTAGCTGCCCAGCGCAAGGACATAGGCATCAGCCTTCATCAGGCGCGAACCCTCGCGATCACGCACCCGCACCCCTTCGATGCGTTCACCGGCTGTCTCCAGCGCGAGGATCGTGGTGTCATAGTGGTAGCGCACCCCGCGCTGCGTGCACAGCTCCGCCAACCGCACCGTGAACAAATGCGCGTCACCGGACTCGTCCGATGGGGTCAGGCTGCCGCCCGCAAGCCGGCCACGGGCCGAGGTCAGCGCCGGCTCGATCGCGACGCACTCGTCTGGCGTTTTCATCTCAAGCTGGCAGCCGAACTCGCGCATGATGCGTGCCGGCTCCTGCGCAGCATCGAATTCCTGCTGACTGGTATAAAAATGCAGGATGCCGCGTTCCAGATGGTCGTAGCGAATAGCAGTTCCGGCCCGCAAGTCCTGCAAGGCGTGGCGGCTGTACAAACCGAGATTGACGATCTGGGCAATATTGTGACGGGTGCGCCCTGGCGTGCATTCGCGCAGGAAATCCAGACACCAGCGCAGTTGCGCCCAGTCCGGACGCGGGCGGAACAGCAGCGGCGCGTCCTCGCGGAACAGCCACTTCAGCACCTTCAGCGGCGCCGAGGGATTGGCCCAGGGTTCGGCATGGCTGACGGAAATCTGCCCGCCGTTGGCAAAGCTGGTTTCCAGTCCGGCGCCGGGTTGACGATCGACAACGGTGACTTCATGACCGGCGCGGTTCAAAAACCACGCCGCCGCGGTGCCGACAACGCCGGCGCCGAGCACGATGACTCGCATGATGGCCTCTCAGGTCCATGACGGACTCGAACAGTGAGTTAGCAGACAGGGATTACTCCCCGCGCCGCCCTCCCTGTCCGTTTACCTGAGAGTTTTACAGGCCTCGGCCCGCGTGCCCCTTCGGTGGATCACCGCAGCTTCGGGTGACCGCTCTCCAGATCGGCTGTACCACCCGCAGTATGTTTGCCTGAGCGATCATGAGGGATTGCGCCTTCGGCGGAATCACGAAGAAGCACGATGTGCCGCCTTCGCAACTCACTCTCCTGCGAGTGGTTTGATTCTAGTTGCCGCGGCTGCGAGCCGCAAGCCCGCCGTTCATGGAATCAGGCCGACACTGTCTCCAACACACACCTCGCCACCGGGACCGTGCGTAAGCATGCCTACGCCCAGCGTTGATTGCGCCTGGTTGAAACTCTTCATGAGGCCCTGCATCACCTGCAGGTCGCGCTCACCGGTGTCGGGATTCGCATGGGTGGCGAGGCAGCGCGTCTTGGGCTTGACCACGTCCATCGAGACTCCGCCGATGCGCAGTCGCCTGCCCAGCCACGAGAGCTCCTCCCAGGCCACAACGCCCTCGATCACGATGTTGTGACGGAAGCGGTGTTCGCTCAATCCGGAATCGCCCAGCGCCGCTGCGGCCGAGGCCAGGGTCTCGCGGCTGTGCAGCGTCACCTGACCCGCTTCGTTGTCCTGGTAGCGCGGTGTGACGCCGTCGCCCACGAGCTTCAGTGGCAGGCGTTCGGAATGACCCTTGAGCGGATTCTCGTCCTGCCCCAGCACGTATTCGGTCAAGGCCTCGACAATACGCTGCCGGCCCGGCCCCTCGACGGACTCGTCGACCAGCACGCGCTCACCCAGCGCGATACGCAGCTGCCGGCCTTCGTGGTCATAGCGGGTCTGCAGCCGCGCGAGGCCCGGGGTGTTGGCGAGCACCACGCCCTCGTACTTGCGGCACCAGCGGTCGTCCGCTACCGGCGCGTTGGCAAAGCGCAGAGCCAGCACGCGATCGCCGGCCACCCGGCCTTCGGGCAGCACGGTCAGCGCGCTGCAATGCTCGGGCGTAAAGCCCTTCAGGGGATAACGGTAGAGAGCGACTACTTGTGGCATGTGATGGACTTTGCAATGAAGGCTGATGCGCGGCCGGAGGATCCAGCCGCGCTGCTACAATTCTCGCCTCAACCAGACAGGCATCGCAATGAAAATTCTCGTTCTCCCCGGCGACGGCATCGGCCCTGAAATCACAGATGCCACGCTGGCCGTGCTCGACCGCGCCAGCACAAAATTCAAACTCGGTCTCGAATGGGACATCCGCGAGATCGGATTCGGCGCCCTGAAAAAACACGGTTCCACCTTCCCCGCCGACATCCAGGATGCCGCGCGCAAGGCACCCGGCATCATCCTCGGCCCGGTGTCGCACCTCGACTACCCGCCGAAGGAACAGGGCGGCGTCAACCCCTCCGGCTGGCTGCGTGTGCAGCTTGACCTCTTTGCCAACATCCGTCCCGCGAAATCGCGGATGGGCGTCGGCCTCACCGGCAAGCCGCTCGACCTGGTGATATTCCGCGAATGCACGGAAGGTTTTTACGGCGACCGCAACATGTTCATGGGCCGCGGCGAATTCATGCCGACCGAGGATGTCGCCATTGCCATCCGCAAGGTCACTGCGAAACAGTCGCGGCGCATCGCCGAAGTCGCCTTTGAGTGGGCACGCCGGCGGCGCAAAAAGGTCACTGCCGTGCACAAGGCCAATGTGCTGCACATGTCGGACGGACTGTTCCTGCGCGAAGTGCGCGCGGTGGCGAAGAATTATCCCGATGTGCAGCTCGATGAAAAGATCGTCGATGCGATGGCCGCGCTGCTGCTGCGCATCCCGGACCAGTTTGACTGCATCGTCACCGGCAACATGTTCGGCGACATCCTCTCGGACGAAGCCTCGGAGCTCTCGGGCGGCCTCGGACTCGCAGGTTCAACGATGACGGGTGATGAGGCCTGTTGCGCTCAGGCCCAGCACGGCTCCGCACCGGACATTGCCGGCCAGGACAAGGCCAACCCGGTGTCGCTGATCCTGTCTTCGGCAATGCTGCTGGAATGGCTGGCGGCAAAACACCGGCGCCCGGAATTCGCTGCGGCCGCGAAGGCCATTGAAGCCGCAATCGACGCCTCGCTGCAGTCGCCCGAAACCCGAACACCGGACCTCGGCGGCAAGCTCGGCACCAGAGCCTTTGCTGCGGAAATCGCCAAACGCATTCAGCCCTGACCGGCAGTCGCGTCACCCGCACACCTCGATCTTGCAGCGCATCAACTGCGCGACGGGCGCGCCATTCATGCACGACCACTTGTTGTCAACTTCCACCAACCTCCTGCATGGTGATCGCATACGGTCCGGCATACGTCGCGGATTCGTGCGCCAGCTCGATCCTTCGAGTCGCTCCACCCGCGCGGCGACGCAACCCGGGTACTCTTTAAAGTGATCTTTAACGGAGGAACCATGGATCTCACAGCCCTCGTCAACTCCCTGTCAGCCACGCTAGGCGCACACCTGCCGAACATCATTGGCGCCCTCGCGATACTGATACTTGGCTGGATCATTGCCGTTGCAACACGCGCGGGATCGATGCGCCTGCTGTCGCTGCTCAAAGTCAATCAGCGCATAGAGGAGAGCACCGGGCAAAAACTCGATGTTGAGCGCGGCATTGCCTCCGGCGTGTTCTGGGTATTCGTGCTGCTGACCGCGCTCGGCGTCTTGAATGCGCTCGACCTCGAACTGGTTTCCGATCCGCTCCAGGTGCTTGTCGTACAGATTTTCGGTTATCTGCCGCGGCTCGCAGCGGGTACGATACTGGTGATCATCGCTTGGCTGCTGGCCACCGTGCTGCGCGCACTGGTATCGCGCGGACTGGCAAAGTCATCGCTCGATGATCAACTGACGAAAAACGCCGGCATGGAGCCGATGAGCAAGAACGTCGGCAACGTGCTGTTCTGGCTGGTCATCCTGCTGTTCATCCCCGCCATACTCGGCGCCTATAACCTGGAAGGACTGCTCGCACCGGTGCAGGCCATGGTCAACAAGGCACTCGGGGTGCTGCCCAACGTGCTTGCTGCGATAGCCATCGGCTTCGTCGGCTGGCTGCTGGCCAAAATCATGCGCGGCCTGGTTGTCAATCTGCTCGCAGCGGCCGGCGCTGATGAGGCCGGGCACAAGGCCGGGCTCGAATCTTCGGTGCAGATATCCCGCGTCACCGGCACCCTGGTTTTCATTTTCATCTTTATCCCGACCCTGATTGCCGCACTCGACGCACTGCAGATCGAGGCGATTTCACGCCCCGCCACCGACATGCTGACCCGCATTCTGGGAGCAGTGCCCAACCTGGTCGCGGCCGGACTGATCCTGGTGGTGACTTGGTATGTCGCGAAATTCGCATCCGCATTGGTCGCCCGTCTGCTCAACGGCATGGGACTCGACAGTGTGCCGGAAAAAATCGGCTTGTCCGGATCGTTTGGCGGGGAACTGAAACCGTCCGCGCTCGCCGGCATGCTGATCATGTTTTTCGCGATACTGTTTGCCACCGTCGAGGCGGCGAACCAGCTCGAGTTCACCCAGGTGCGCGAAGTGGTGACCACATTCATTGGATTCGCCGGCAACATCCTGCTGGGCAGCGTCATCCTGCTGATCGGCTTCTGGCTGGCCAATGTCGCGCACGCCGCCCTCACCCGGGCTTCGAGCACCAACAGTGCAACCCTTGCCAATGTTGCGCGCATCGCGATCCTTGGCCTGGTCATTGCAATGGGCCTGCGCGCAATGGGCATCGCTGATGACATCGTCAATCTCGCCTTCGCACTGGCGTTTGGCGCGGTTGCAGTAGCCGTTGCCCTGTCCTTCGGACTCGGCGGACGGGAAGCGGCCGGCAGGCAAATGGAATACTGGCTGAGCAAGCTGCGCAAGGACTGAGCACGCGGCTCATGCAGGCGGATCAGGCTCCCGGCGGCCCTTTCAGTTCAACGGTGTTGCCGTCCGGGTCGACCAGGTAGAGCGACAGTCCGGCGCCATCGGCGCCGTAACGCGGCTTGATTTCGCCCGGCACCACGCCGTGGCGGATCAGGTGCGCGGTCAGCGCGCCCGGATCAAAAGGCTCGATGCGCAGACAGAGGTGGTCCATGTTGCGCCCCTCCGCAGCCGGCGCCGCACCACCCCGGCGGCCGAGTTTGCCGTCCACCGCCACCAGGTCAATCAAGGCGCTGCCAGCACGCAACTGCGTCATGCCGAGATCCTCACGCTCCTTCTCCACCGTGCAGCCGAGCACCTCGCAATAAAATTTCACCATGCGCGGCAGGTTCACTGCGCGCAGCACGACATGATCGAGGCCTAGGATGCTGAACATTCAGGTATCCGGAAATACAGCCGCCGCAGCGGTCACTGCGGCGGAATTATTCATAACTAATTGATTTTATTGATTTATTTGTTGACGTCGCCGATGCAAAGGTATTTCACCTCGACAAACTCCTCGATCCCGTACTTTGAACCCTCGCGGCCGATGCCGGACTCCTTGATGCCGCCGAAGGGCGCGATCTCGTTGGAGATGATGCCGACATTGATGCCGACGATGCCGGACTCCAGTCCCTCGGCGATACGCCAGATGCGGCCGATGTCGCGGCTGTAGAAGTACGAGGCGAGGCCGTATTCGGTGTTGTTCGCCAGTTTCAGCAGTTCGTCTTCGGTCCTGAAACGGTACAGCGGCGCCACCGGTCCGAAAGTTTCTTCATGCGTGACCTTCATGTCGGTGGTGACATTGGCAAGCACCGTGGGCTGGAAGAACTGCCCGCCCTTTTCGTGGCGCTTGCCGCCGGTGAGCACTTTCGCGCCCTTCTCCAGCGCGTCGGCGATATGTTCCTCGACCTTCTCGACAGCCTTCATGTCGATCAGCGGGCCCTGCAGGTTGCCGTCCTCGAGGCCGTTGCCGACCTTCATCGCGGCAACCCTGTCGGACAGCATTTTCGCGAATTTTTCGTACACACCATCCTGCACGAAGATGCGGTTGGCGCAAACGCAGGTCTGGCCGGTGTTGCGGAACTTGGAGGCCATCGCGCCTTCGACCGCGGACGCGAGGTCGGCGTCATCAAACACGATGAAGGGCGCGTTGCCGCCAAGCTCCAGCGATACTTTCTTGACGGTGCTGGCACACTGCTGCATCAGCAGCTTGCCGATTTCGGTGGAGCCGGTGAAAGTGAACTTGCGCACGATCGGGTTGGTCGTCAGTTCCTTGCCGATCGGTCCGGCGGAACCGGTGATCACCGACAGCACGCCTTTCGGGATGCCGGCGCGTTCCGCCAGTTCACACAGCGCCAGCGCCGAGTACGGCGTCTGTGACGCGGGCTTGATCACCATCGTGCAACCGGCCGCCAGCGCCGGGCCGGCCTTGCGCGTGATCATCGCGTTGGGGAAATTCCACGGCGTCACCGCGGCGCAGACGCCGATCGGCTGCTTGATGACGACGATGCGCTTGTCCGGCGCGTGGGTCGGGATGGTGTCGCCGTAGATGCGTTTGCCCTCTTCGGCAAACCACTCAATGAAGGAAGCACCGTAGGCGATTTCACCGCGCGACTCGGCAATCGGCTTGCCCTGCTCGACGGTCATCAGCTTCGCCAGGTCCTCCTGGCTGGCCATCATCAGCTCGAACCACTTGCGCAGGATGATCGAGCGTTCCTTCGCGGTCTTCGCGCGCCAGGCCGGCCAGGCAGCGTTGGCGGCCTCGATCGCGCGGCGGGTTTCCGCAACGCCCATTTTCGGCACCGTGCCGACCGGCACGCCAGTTGCCGGATTGACCACGGTCAAGGTCGACTTGTCATCGGCATCAACCCAGGCACCGTCGATGTAACACTGCTGGCGGAACAGGCTGGGATCCTTCAGTTCGACGGGCGGCTTGGCTTTCTGCAACATGGTTCAACTCCTGCGGATGGACGTTGTGTCCGGGACAAGGGATGGTTTTACTTCCCGGATGATCAGTCGAATGAGTATAACAAAGGGAATTTGACCAATCTTCGACCAATAAAACGGCACGAAAGGCGTGCACCGGCGTATTCAAGCGCACCGTCGCCGTGCCGTTACTGAAGGGCGATGCTGTGTTTTCGCAACAGCGGCGGCATTACGCGGCGAAACGGCAACAGCTTGTATATAATCGTCAAATCCGCCTGTTGCGGCACAAAAATACCAGTCAGGGATGCAAAACATGCTTTATCTTGCCCGTCGTTTGCGGTCGGCTCTCATCTGCGCCGTGCTCGGCCTCGGCGTGCTGGGCGGATGCGCCAGCACCGGCGACCCGCGCGATCCGCTGGAGCCCCTCAACCGCGGCATCTACACCTTCAACGACGGCGTGGACACCATGCTCCTCAAGCCCGCAGCCGAGGTTTACGAGGGCGTGGTGCCCGGCCTCGTGCGCACCGGCGTCAGCAACGTGTTCTCCAACATCAATGATGTCATCGTCGCTCTGAACAATCTGCTGCAGGGCAAGTTCAGCGCCGCCCTTTCCGACATCGGCCGCGTATTGCTCAATACCACCGCCGGCCTGTTCGGCATTTTCGACGTGGCGACACCGGCCGGACTGGAAAAAAACGACGAGGATTTCGGCCAGACGCTGGGCTGGTGGGGCATTGGCGACGGCCCTTACCTGGTGCTGCCTTTCCTCGGACCGCGCTCCACGCGGGACGCCGTGGGCACCGTGATCTATTTCGCGGTCGATCCGGTGGCAAACATCAATCCGCCGCGTGACCGCAACCAGATTCTCGGGCTGCGGCTGGTTTCCGATCGGGCCAGCCTGCTCAGCGCCAGCCGTGTCCTGGCGGTGGCTGCGCTGGACGAATACGAATTCGTGCGCGATGCCTACCTGCAGCGCCGCCGCAACCTGATATACGACGGCAATCCGCCGCGGGAAAAACTGGATGAGTCCTCGCTTCCCGGAGATGTCATCCCGCAAGCCGCGGTGCCGGCCGGCGGCGGCTCGCTGATCTGGAGCGGCGAACTGCCGACGCCCGCCGAGGAGGAAGCGGCACGCCGCAATGCCGGCGGCCTGCCCGGACCCGCCGGCGTCACCGCGATGTCGGCGGCGATCTCCGGCGTCAGCCGGCGCTGACTGCCACCCGCCCGTCCCCGCTCAGGATGACGCGGCGGCCGCCGGCGCGCCGCCCGGCGTCACCTTCTTGACGTTGTCCATCACCGCCATCGCCGAACTCACCAGCGTCGCCACGTCGGCTACATTGGCCGGCACGATCAGCGTGTTGTTGGTGCGCGCCAGGTGCGCGAAGGCATTGACGTAGAGTTTTGCCACCTCGAGATTTGCCGCCTGGTTGCCTCCGGGGCCGTTCAGCGCCTGTGCCACGGTGTTGATTGCCCCCGCAGTGGCCTCCGCAATCAGCTGGATGCGCGCCGCCTCGCCCTGCGCGCGGTTGATCGCCGCGGTCTTGTCACCCTCCGACTTCAGCACCGCCGCCTGCTTCTCGCCGTCGGCCAGGTTGATTTCCTCCTGGCGCTGGCCTTCCGATTTGGCGATCAGCGCGCGTTTCTCGCGTTCGGCGGTGATCTGCGCCTGCATCGCGCGCAGGATCGAGTCCGGCGGCGTCAGGTTCTTGATTTCGTAACGCAGCACCTTGACGCCCCAGGTGCGGCCGGCCTCGTCGAGCACCGCCACCACTTGGCGGTTGATCTCGTCGCGGCTCTCGAAAGTCGTGTCGAGCTCCATCTTGCCGATCTCCGAGCGCAGCGTGGTCTGCGCCAGCTGGGTCACCGCCGAGATGTAGTCGGAAGAGCCGTATGAAGCCAGCTTGGGATCGGTGACCTGGTAATAAATGATGCCGTCGACGCCGAGCTGCGTATTGTCACGCGTGATGCAGACCTGTTCGGCCACATCCAGCGGCGTCTCCTTCAGCGAATGGCGGTAGGCCACCTTGTCGAGGAAGGGAATGATGACATTGAGGCCCGGCTCCAGCACGCTGTGGAACTTGCCCAGCCGCTCCACCACCCAGGCCATCTGCTGCGGCACCTGGCGGATCGATTCGATGGCCACCACCACACCCAGCGCCACCACGAAAAACGGCACTGCAAACGAGCGCTGGTCGAAGGCGATCAGCAGGCCGGTCAGAAAAACAACGATGATCAGTTTTGGAAACATGCCGGTCTCTCCGTCACGATGGTCGGTTATCGGGAAATGCGCTTACTGCGGCCGCGCGGACGACACGCGCAGCGTGTTGCCGTCGACCGCATGGATGTAGAACACCTTGCCGTCCGGCGTGCGTTCACCGGTGACCTGCGCCTCCCACTGCGCATTGCGGTATTTGACGCGGGCAAGCCCGTCGGTCTCGCTGATCCAGTTTTCCAGCATCACCGCCTGCCCGATATCCAGTCCCGGCCCCTGCATGGCCTGCGCCTTTTTCGAGTGGCCGCGGTAACGCCGCACCAGCACCACGCCGGCCACCGAAACCCCGGCAATCACCACGGCCTGCACCCAGAACGACCCGCCGAACCAGGCGACGGCGGCGGCCGACAGCGCGGCAAGCCCCAGGACCAGCAGGTAAAAAGTGCCGGTCAGCATTTCGATGATGATCAACGCAATGCCGGTCACCGCCCACAGCAGATACGCATCCATTCTTCCCTCCCCCGTGTCAGCGTGCTTCGGTGGCCGAAGCATAACCAAGCCCCGTTTGAGCGTCCACGCCGCCGCTCAGTCCGGCAATTCGTCGAGCCAGTCCGCGATGCGCTGCGCCGCTTCCCGCCAGCGGACGTCCAGCATCATGGCATGCGCCGTGCCCGGCAGTATTTCCATTCCGCCGCGATGCCATTGCGCAGTCTCCTCCAGTGCCGGCGGCGGAAACAGGCGGTCGTCGGCGGCCGCAAACACTTTCACCGGAATCTCCGCCGGTTCGATCCAGGGCTGCTGCGGCCAGCCCAGGTCAAACAGCGCCCGCTGCGACTCGTTGCGCATGCGTCGCAGATGGCGCCGGGCCTCGGCTGCCAGCAGAGCGTCCGAAAAAATCGCCTGCTGCAGCCGCGCAAAGGCTGCAGGAGTTCCCGTGGAATTCTGCAAGCCATTGATTTCAATATATATTTCAGGCGAGTTCAGGGCCAGCATCAGGCTGCTGCCGAGCAAACCTTGCAGCGGCACCGGCGCCAGCAGTGCCAGAGCGGGCGCCCGCGCGCGCCGCCAGGCGCGCTGGACCACAACGGCACCCATCGAATGCCCCAGCAGCACCGGCGGCTCGCCGATGGCCGCGACGGCGGCAAGCACGTCCTCCACATAGTCCTCGATGGAGGCAAAACCGGCCTCCTCGCCGTCGACGCCATGCCCGCGCAGATCCACCGCCCAGGCGTCGTAACCGAGCCCGGCGAAATACGGCAGAAAGTTTTCATCCCAACACCAGGCGCCGCAGAAGGCGCCATGCACGAACAGCAGTGGCCTGCCGCGCGCGCGCGGCGTCGCGCGGCGCACGATGCAGTGCGGATGCCCCTTGCCTCGGCTCAATTCAGCCTTGCCACCACGGCCGCAAGATCGGCCATCTGTGCGCGCACCGCAGCGGCATCGGCCGCACCGGGACATTGCCTGAGGTAAGTGCCGAAATCGCCCAATGCGGCGCGAAAACATTCCAGCCGCAGATAAAAACCGCCGCGGTCGCGGTATTCCTCGCCGGCATCGTCGGGGTGCAATGCAATCAGCCGTTCGCTCGAGGACAAGGCGCGCAGCCAGTCCTCCTGGCGCGCATAAACCGTCTTCAGGTTGCGCAGCATCCGTGCCAGCACTTCCTTGTTCGGAGCTGCACCCAGCAGTTGCGCCAGCACTGCTTCGTCGATGTTGCCGTCGCCGCCGGCATCGCGCAGGCGCTGCTGCAGTTCCTCCACCCCCAGCGACAGGCCGCGGCTGTAGGGGTCGAGGATCACCACCCCGTCGCGCAGCGCGCACTTGACCAGGAAATGCCCGGGAAAGGACACACCGTGCAGGCCGAGGCCGATGCGCCGTCCGACCTCGATGTAGATCAGACCCAGCGTGAGCGGGATGCCGAGGCGGCGCTCCAGCACTTCGTTGAGGAAACTGTTGCGCGGATCGTAATAATCATCCGCGTTGCCGGCGAAACCGAGCTCGTTGAACAGGTAGTGGTTCAGGGCCAGCAGCTTTTCCGCGGTCGCCACGTCGGCGCGCAGGCGCCCGCGCAGTGTCGCCGCCATGTCATGCAGTTGCCTGAGGTAATCATCGACCACCAGGCCCGGATACTCCTCGGCGGCAATCCACAAGGCGCCTTCGGCCAGCGACACATCCTCGTCGCGCATGCGCGCGATCCGGCGCCATTCCGCGGCAGCACGCGCCTCGGGCGAAAATCCCCGCGCCGCATCGCTCATGTCCGCCTCGCCAGCGGCAGGTTCAGCAGCAGGTTCTGCGGTTTCAGGCGCAGGCTGCCATCCGGGGTCATGGCCATGCCGAGGAACACCGGTGCCCCGTGCATTTCCGGTTGCAGCGCGCCGGCATCCGTGAAATCCATGCGGAACAGTCCGACGATGCGGCGCATGCGTTCCTCGTCGACTTCCCCGCCGGAGTAGATTTCATTGAGCATCGCAGTCGCCTCGACATCCAGCCCGACATGCCAGGTCCAGTCCTCGTCAGGTATCTCGCGGACCGGCGTCACCCTGACCGCAGTGCCGTGAAAATGCCCAACCCAGCGCTCCAGCAGCCTGCACAGCGCCAGTGAACCCGGCAGTCCGGGATTGATCTGCAGGGCGGTATCGCGGCGCTCGTCGCGATTGAAATAATCCATGTGGTTGCCGTCGTCGAGGACGTCGAGTTCCAGCGACCGCAGCGGCGCATTGACTTCGCGCAGCATGCGCCCGAGGTTGCCGAGACCGCCGCTTTCCGCATGCAGATTAACCGTCTCGGCATCGGCAAGCATCACCGCGCCGTCATTGACGCTGACCCGCTGCTGGCGGAAGAACACCTCCGCAGCGCGCGCCAGCAATCCGCTGTCACAGCCCTCGAGCAGGCCGCGCAGGATGACTTCGACGGTGTGGTGGACAAACGGCGGCGGCACCGCGACATCGTCCCGGAACAGTCCGCTGTAAAAGGCCTCGAGCGTCGGCGCGGCCAGCAACTGGCCGCGGAAACGCAGCATCACCCGGTAATTTTCGCGGGCATCCGGGTCGGCCAGGGCGTCGATTTCGGCATCACCGACAGCACGGCGGGGTGTTTCCAGCAGCGATTCATGCAGCCGCCGCTCAACCGCGCAGGATTCCGCCACCGGCGCCAGCTCGGGGCGCGAGTAATAGAGACGAAGATAATCGTCGGTGACGAGCAGGCGCCCGTCGGGCGCCCGATCGAGCAGGTGGTAACCACAGCGCTGCCAGAAATCCATGATGAATGCCCGATCCAGCGGGCATTATGCCACGGCAGAGACGGCAGCCGGCGTGCCGGCTCAGCGCTGTTTAAGCAGGGACAGCCCTTCTTCGAAATCCGCCGCCATCTCGAATGCGTCATCGAGTTCCGACTCGTCGGCATCGTCCTCGAAATCGAGGTCCCAGTCGTTGCGATCCATGTCCATTTTCAGATTCCCAGTACTTTTGCCTAGACTGCAGTCTGGCGCAGAAAGAATCCACGCAAGCCGCGGATTACCGGCGGCTACCGGCCTTTTTTCCGCATTTGGCAGGTTGATGATGCCTCAGGCAGATGAAGAATCCGTGACACCGGGCTGCGGCACTGAAGTTAGCGGACGGTATAATCCAATCCACGCGGGCCCCGGTAGCTCAGTGGATAGAGCGGCCCCCTCCTAAGGGGCAGGTCGGACGTTCGATTCGTCTCCGGGGCGCCAATAAAGACAGGCACACAAGGAATTGGCGCTGACATGGCACTGGTCGCATGCCCCGGGTGTGCAAAAGAATTCAGTGCTGAAGCAGCCACATGCCCGCATTGCGGCCATCCAGTTTCAGGCAGCCCAAGCACCATAACAACCCAGGCTTCAGGCCGGGAATGGAAAATCGTCCGGCTGATCGGCGGCTTGCTGATGGTGACCGGTTTGGTGGCATGGGCAGGCAACTCCACTGATGCCGGGATGGTATTTTTCCTGGGCTGCCTGATTTATCTGGGCGGCAGGCTCGGGGCCTGGTGGATGCAGCGGACATGAGCCTGCTGCTCGGCTGCATCGCCGACGATTTTACCGGCGGCACCGATCTCGCCGGCACGCTCTCGGCGGAAGGCATGCGCACGGTGCAGAGCATCGGCGTGCCAGATGGTCCCGTCGCCGACACCGATGCCGTGGTCATTGCGCTGAAGTCACGCACCGCACCGCCCGCGGTGGCGGTTGCCGAATCGCTGGCCGCGCTGCGCTGGCTGCGGGCCCAGGGCTGCCAGCAGTATTTCTTCAAGTACTGCTCGACCTTCGACTCGACGCCCGCCGGCAACATCGGCCCGGTCGCCGAGGCCCTGCTGGCGGAACTTGGCGCGGATTTCACCATAGCCTGCCCCGCCTATCCCGAAAACGGACGAACGGTCTATCGCGGCCACCTCTTCGTCGGTGACGAGCTGCTGTCGGAGTCCGGGATGAAAGATCATCCGCTGACGCCGATGACCGATGCCAGGCTGCTGCGCGTGTTGCAGCCGCAGACCCGCCTGCGGGTCGGACTGATCACGCATGAGGTGGTCGCCACCGGTTCTGCCGCGATTGCGGCGGCCTGCCGGCGGGCAGCCGCCGCCGGCACCGGCATTGCGATTGTCGATGCCATAAGCACTGCCGACCTGCGGGCCATCGGCAACGCCTGCACCGGCATGCTGCTGGTGACCGGCGGCTCCGGTGTCGCGCTCGGCCTGCCCGACAATTTCCGCCGTAGCGGCGAACTGCCAGCAACACGCGACATATCTTCCTTTCCCCGCATCGACGGCAGCGCCGCAATCATCGCCGGCAGTTGCTCGACCGCCACCCGTGCTCAGGTGGCGCAATGGCTGCGCCACCATCCAGGATTCCGCGTCGACGTGCTGCGGCTGCTCGAGGGCGCAGACATCAGCGGCGAGGCCCTGGCCTGGGCCACGACCCAGCACGGACAACCCGTATTGATCTACGCCACTGCCGCGCCGGAGGACATCCGCGCAGTGCAGGCTGCCGCAGGCACACAGGCCGTCGGCGCGCAGATCGAACAGACGCTCGCCGACATCGCCGCGGGACTGGTCAATGCCGGCACGTGCCGGCTGGTGATCGCCGGCGGAGAAACCTCGGGCGCGGTCGTCAAACGGCTCGGTCTCCGTGCGCTGAGCATCGGGCCGGTCATCGAACCGGGCGTACCCTGGACCTGCAGTATCGACGCGCAGCCCCTGGCGCTGGCGCTGAAGTCCGGCAACTTCGGCAGCCGGGATTTTTTCGAGAAAGCACTGGCAAGCCTGCCCTGAGGAAGACATGAACGAAAACCGCCTGCGCGAGGACATCGCGGAACTGGGCCGCTCGATCTACGAACGCGGCCTGACCCACGGCAGCACCGGCAACATCAGCGCGCGCTGCGAGGACGGCTGGCTGCTGACACCGACCGGCTCCAGCCTCGGCAAACTCGATCCGGCGCGGATCTCGAAACTCGACTGGAACGGAAAACTGCTCTCCGGCGATCAACCGTCAAAGGAAAACTTCCTGCATCTGGCGATGTACCGGGAACGGCAGCAGAACGGCGCGGTGGTCCACCTGCATGCAACCCATTCGGTGGCGGTATCCGTGCTGGCTGACACCAACCCGGAAGACGCGCTGCCGCCGCTGACCGCCTATTACGTGATGCGCATCGGCACGCTGCCGATGGTCCCCTATTACGCGCCCGGTGACATGGCACTGGCCGGGGCGGTGCGCCGGCTGGCCTCGCGCCATCATGCCCTGCTGCTTGCCAACCACGGGCCGGTGGTCGGCGGCAGCACGCTGGCGGCTGCGGCGGACGCAATCGAGGAACTTGAAGCCACGGCCAGACTCTATTTGCTCGTGCGTGGTGAAAAAACACGTCACCTAGATGCAACGCAAGTGGCAAATTTGCGCGTGCGTTACCCAAGCTAGGATATCGTCCCGTCATGCCTGACTACGGGAATAATTTGCCGGCAACACTGTTTGCGCGGAATATGCTGCAAGACTGTCGCAATACATGACGTTCCTTCAACTGGAGATAACCTCATGAACTTCCAATTCAGATTGCCTACGGCGCTGTTACTGATCAGCATCCTCACCGGCTGCGCCATTCCATCGGCCATCAAGGTCGGCGCTTCGGCCGATGAGTTGCAGCAGCGACTTGGCAAACCCACGGACATCCACAAGGACGCCCGGGGCGGCGAACTGTGGGACTATGCTTACGGCCCTGAAGGCGTCGAGACTTGGCGCTTCGACATTGATCGCAATCGCAAGGTCGGCAGCGCAACACAACTGCTGACGCAGGAACGCCTCTACCGCGTACTGCCCGGTATCTCGACCACGGATGACGTGAAAATGCTGCTCGGCAGGCCGCGGGATATCGGCCACATTGCCGGTGAAACCACGTGGGAATGGCGGGTGGCCTTACCGCCTGAGCTTGGTGTCTTCATCGTGCGTTTCGGCCCCGACGGCAAAGCCAGTGGTTACAACGTGCTCGAAGACATCAAGACTGACGACTCGATGCCCTGAAATCCGCCCTAGACTCCCGCAAGCTTGGAGTTGGCCGCGGCCAGGCGGCCGACGAGAATGCGCAGGTAGGTGCGGTCGAAATTGAGGCGGCACAGTTCGGAAGCCCGCTCCAGCGCCTTGACGCTGATCTTGATCATGCGCACCCCGGTCGCCGCGACCACATCGGCCGAACGCAGGCTGCCCTGCTCGCCCAGATAGGCCATCTCGCCGACACATTCACCGGCCTTGAGCAGGCTCAGCAGCAGGCGGCGCTTGCGCAGCACGCGCGCCTCTCCCGAAACGATGATGCCGAAAAAGTCGCCGGGCTCTCCTTCGTTGATGATGACATCGTCCTTCGCGTAATCGACCCATTCCGAAAAGCGCAGTACCTCCCACAGCTCGACGTCGCCGAAGGTCTTGAAGAACGACAGCGTGCGCAGGATGTTGAATTTTTCGGTGTCCAGCACGCCATGTTTGGGCAGCGGCGAGCCGGACGCGATTGCGGCAAGGTCGTTGGCAAACTGCTCCCAGGTCATGTACCGCACCGTCTGGTCGCGCGCCATCGCGCGGCGAACCACCAGGTCGAGTTCGGTCGGCACGTCGGTCCTGAACTCAGAGGGCAGCGGCGGATCGGCATTGAGGACCTGGTGCGCGAGGCCGGCGATGTTGTCCGCGGTGAACGGCAACCGCCCTGTGAGCATCTGGAACATCACCACGCCCAGCGCGTAGATGTCGGTCTGCAGGTTGGCCGGCTTGTTCATGTGCTGCTCCGGCGACATGTAGGCCGGGGTGCCGATGCCGTCGACCACCGTGCGCTCCGTCATCAGCAGCGCCGCCGAACCGAAGTCGGTGACCTTGATGTCGGTATTGTCCTTGACCATGATGTTGGCCGGCTTGATGTCGCGGTGGATCACGCCGAGCTGCGAGGCGAAATCAAGCGCCCTGGCGCACTTGTAGATGACCTCGATCACGTCGCCCAGTGCCAGCAGGTTGTCGGCGCGGGTGAATCGCTGCAGCGTGCCACCGGGCACATACTCCATCACGATGTAGGCATTGTCCTCGTCCGCCACCGCGTCGTAGATTTCGACGATGTGGGGATGTATCAGCTTGCCTGCGAGCGAGGCCTCGGTCAGGAACAGGCGGTGCATCAACTGCCCCCGGTTCTCGTCCTTCAGCGCGGTCTGGGACACCAGCTTGACCGCGACTTCCCGGTCATTGAAGGCATCGCGTGCCAGGAATACGGTGCTCGTGGCGCCGTCGCCTAGTTTCCTGACGACCTCGTACTTGCCGATCTTGTTGACGACCGTTTCAGCCATGGACTGCCGCCCCTGTCAGTGGTGTTCCGCGCATCAGGCGCAGTCCGGCGCGCGCTTGTGCAGCGCCAGCGCACGGCAGCCGTGATTTAAACCTGCCGCATCCCGAGCGTCAACCGGCCGATGCGCTAACATGCAGCGCATGCAGAAGACCGTGCACGCATGACGCCATCATCACACAAACCCGGACGCTGGCAGTTCTGGATCGACCGTGGCGGCACCTTCACCGACATCGTCGCCCGCCGCCCCGACGGCAGCCTGGTCACCCGCAAGCTGCTCTCCGAAGACCCGGCGCGTTACCGCGATGCCGCAATCGCCGGCATCCGCGAACTGCTGGGTGTCGCCCGCGATGCCGCCATTCCCGCCGCCGCAATCGACGTCGTGCGCATGGGCACGACGGTGGCCACCAATGCACTGCTCGAACGCAGGGGCGAACCGGTGGCACTGTTCATCACCCGCGGCTTCGCCGATGCCCTGCGCATTGCCTGGCAGAACCGGCCGCGCATTTTTGACCGGCGCATCGTGCTGCCCGAACTGCTCTACGGCGACGTGTGGGAAGTCGACGAACGCTGCGGCGCCCGGGGCGAAGTCATCCGCGCGCCGGACACCGGTGCCCTGCGTCGCGATCTTGCCGCCGCCCGCACCAAAGGCTACACGGCGATCGCCATCGCCTTCTTGCACGGCTACCGCCATCCCGCCCACGAGCAGGCCGCCGCCGCGCTCGCCCGTGAAGCCGGTTTCACCCAGGTCTCGGTGTCCCACGAGGTGAGCCCGCTGATGAAACTGGTGGCGCGCGGCGACACCACGGTGGCCGATGCCTACCTGACGCCGGTGCTGCGCCGTTATGTCGAGCAGGTGCGCGCCGAACTGCCGGGTGTACGTCTGCTGTTCATGCAGTCGAACGGCGGACTGACCGGTGCCGCGCGTTTCCGCGGCCGCGACAGCATCCTATCCGGCCCTGCAGGCGGCATCGTCGGTGCCGCGCGCACCGCGCTCGCCGCGGGCTGCGAACGCATCATCGGCTTCGACATGGGCGGCACCTCCACCGACGTTGCACATTTCGCCGGCCGCGACCTGTCGGCGCTGGAGCGCAGCTTCGATGCCCAGGTCGCCGGTGTGCGCATCCGCGCGCCGATGCTGTCGATCCACACCGTCGCCGCCGGCGGCGGCTCGATCCTGCAGTTCGACGGCGCGCGGATGCGCGTCGGCCCCGCTTCCGCCGGCGCCGATCCGGGGCCCGCGTGTTACGGCAAGGGCGGCCCGGCAACGATCACCGACTGCAATGCGCTGCTCGGCCGCATCCACCCGGAGTTTTTTCCCCGGGTCTTCGGCACTGACGGCCGCCAGCCGCTGGACCTCGCTGCAGCGCACCGGCATCTTGCCGCACTGCATCAAAAAATATCAAATAAAAACAATAACTTACAGTCAATCGAAGCAATGGCTGAAGGTTTTTTGCGGATCGCCGTCGAAAACATGGCCAACGCGATCAAGAAAATTTCGGTGCAGCGCGGTCACGACGTCACCACCTATACGCTGGCCTGCTTCGGCGGCGCCGCCGGACAACATGCCTGCCGCGTCGCCGACGCGCTGGGCATGCCGCAGGTGCTGATCCATCCGCTCGCAGGCCTGTTGTCCGCCTACGGCATGGGCCTCGCCGACATCACCGCGATGCGTGAACAAGCCCTTGAAGCGGTGCTTGACGATACGGCAGCACGACGGGGCGATGCCACAATCGCCACGCTCGGCGCCGCGTTGCGCGAAGAAGTCGAGGACCAGGGCGTCGCCGCGGAAATGATCACGCTGCATCCGCGCGCCCATCTCAAGTATGCCGGCACCGACACCACGCTGACCGTCGACTGGAACGGCGCGGAAGCGATGCGTGCCGCCTTCACCGCACAGTATCTCGAGCGTTACAGCTTCCTGATGCCGGAACGCGCACTGGTGATCGAAGCGCTGTCGGTGGAAGCCATCGGCCGCCACGAGGCACCGGCCGCTGCGGTTGCAGACATGCTGGCGGCCACAGCGGCGCCCGCGGCACGCACCCGGATCTATGCCGAAGGCCAATGGCGGGAAGCGCCGGTCCATCACCGCGACATGCTGGCACCGGGCACACGTATCACCGGCCCCGCCCTGCTCGCCGATGCCGGCGCGACGACGGTGGTCGAGCCCGGCTGGCAGGCGGAAGTCTCGCCACGCGGCGACCTGCTGCTGACCCGCCGCACGCCGCGCGCGGCCGCGCGCGCCGGCACCCGTGCCGATCCGGTATTGCTGGAGATTTTCAACAACCTCTACATGTCGATTGCCGAACAGATGGGCGCGACGCTCGCCAACACCGCGTATTCGGTCAACATCAAGGAGCGCCTCGATTTCTCCTGCGCGCTGTTCGACCGCGACGGCCAGCTGATCGCCAACGCGCCGCACATGCCGGTGCACCTCGGCTCGATGGGCGAAAGCGTGAAGGCGGTGATCGCCGCCTCGCGCGGCAATCTGCACCCGGGCGACGCCTGGATGCTCAACGACCCCTATGCCGGCGGCACCCACCTGCCCGACATCACGGTGATCACGCCGGTGTTCGACACTGCCGGCCGCGAAGTGCTGTTTTATACCGGCTCCCGCGGCCACCACGCCGACGTCGGCGGCATCACGCCGGGCTCGATGCCGCCGGACAGCCGCCACATCGACGACGAGGGTGTGCTGATTTCCGGCTTCCTGCTTGCCCGCGACGGCCGCCTGCGCGAAACCGAAACCCGCGCACTGTTTGCCAGCGCCAAACATCCGGCCCGCAACATAAGGCAGAACATCGCCGACCTGCAGGCGATGATCGCCGCCAACCGCAAAGGCGCGCTCGAACTCGAAAAAATGGTCGTGCAATACGGCCTTGATGTCGTCGCCGCCTACATGCGCCATGTGCAGGACAATGCCGAAGAGGCGGTGCGCCGGGTCATCGACCGGCTGCACGACGGCAGCTTCAGCTATGAAATGGATCACGGCGCAGTGATCCGCGTCGAGATCCGCGTCGATCACGCCGCGCGCGGCGCGGTGATCGACTTCAGCGGCACCTCGCCCCAGGGCGCTGACAACTTCAACGCCCCCTTCGCGGTGACCATGGCCGCGGTGCTCTATGTCTTCCGCACGCTGGTCGATGACGACATTCCGCTCAATGCCGGCTGCCTGAAACCGCTGACAGTGATCGTGCCGCAGGGCTCGCTGCTCAACCCGCGCCATCCCGCGGCAGTGGTTGCCGGCAACGTCGAGACCTCGCAGTGCGTCACCGACGCCCTCTACGGTGCGCTCGGCGTGATGGGCGCCTCGCAGGGCACGATGAACAACTTCACCTTCGGCAATGAGCGCCACCAGTACTACGAAACGATAGCCGGCGGCTCCGGTGCCGGCGACGGTTTCGACGGCACATCCTGCGTCCAGACCCACATGACCAATTCGCGCCTGACCGATCCCGAAGTGCTGGAATGGCGTTACCCGGTGCGCCTGGAGGCGTTCGCGATCCGCCGCGGCAGCGGCGGCGGCGGGCGCTGGCGCGGTGGCGACGGTGCAGTCCGCCGGATCCGATTCCTCGAGACCATGACCGCAGCCATCCTCTCTGGCCACCGTCGCGTGCCGCCCTACGGCATGGCCGGCGGCGGTAGCGGCGCCACCGGCCGCAACGCCGTTGAACGCGCCGACGGCCGCATCGAGGAACTCGGCGCCTGCGCCGGCACATCAATGCAGCCCGGCGACATTCTCATCATCGAAACACCGGGCGGCGGCGGATACGGAGCGGTAAAATAAACGGCACAACAACAATTACCGGAGGAGAAACGCCCTGCGCCGCCTGCCGCACTATTTGCCTGTGGACTGTCCGGCACTGCCGGCGCCCGGAATTACCCGGCCCGGCCTTTGCGCATGAATCGCGTTCAGGACTTTTCGCGCCGCTCCGCAGCTCCGGGATCGAGCCCCATCAGCCGCAGCGCCCAGGCCGACAGGAAACCGATCACCAGCGGCCACCAGGCCTCGAACATCAGGGCCAGCGCCGCAGCTGTGGCATAGGTGATGGCCAGCAGCAGGGCGCCGGGATGACGCAGGCGCCACCAGGTGAACAGCAGCGCCAGAGCGAGCAGGACGAAAATGACGGAAAACGTGTAGATGACAAAAATCATTGCAGAACTTTCATGTCGGTCCGCCGATTTTATTTCATTCACGCCCGCCTGCGCATGAGAAGGCACCCGCAAACTTGAAAACAGCCAATTCCCGACGCTCCCTGACCGCCTGCTGCGCGGCTCACACGCTGCACGACGGTCTCTCCGACCTTACCTACGTGCTGCTGCCGCTGCTGGCACAGACCTTCGGCCTGTCGCTGGCGCAGGTCGGCATGATCCGTGCCGCGCACCGCGCGGCGATGGCCGCATTCCAGATCCCCGCAGGACTGGTCGCCGAACGTTTCGGCGAACGCAATCTGCTCGCCGCGGGCACCCTGCTTGCGGGCGCGGCCTTTGCCGCGCTCGGTGTTGTCTCCGGCTTCTGGATGATTCTCGTCGCGCTGTTTTTTGCCGGTGTCGGCTCCGCCGTGCAGCATCCATTGTGCTCGACCATCATCTCCAACGCCTACCCCGAAACCGGCCGGCGCACGGCACTGGGCACCTACAACCTGTTCGGTGATGTCGGCAAATTCGCCTTCGGCGGATTGCTGAGCCTGCTGCTGATGGCGGGTTATTCCTGGCAGGGGCCGGTGACCCTCTACGGCATCGCCGGCATGCTGATCGCGGTCGTGATCTTTTTCCGGATCGCCGGCAGCATGCCGGCGCGTCCGGCAGCCGCCGCATCAGCATCGCGCCGCAGCGGCTGGGGCATCCGCAACCGGCGCGGATTCGCCGCACTGTGCCTGATCGAAATCGTCGACAGCAGCACACGGGTCGGTTTCCTGACGCTGATCGCCTTCCTGATGATCGACAAGGGACTCTCCACCGGCTGGGCCGCGCTGTCGGTGCCGCTGATACTCGTCGGCGGCATGGCCGGCAAGTTCGCCTGCGGGCTGCTTGCCGAACGCGTCGGCATCGTCCGCACCATCGTCATCACCGAAATCGCCACCGGTGCCGGCATTCTCTGCGCGGTTGCTCTGCCGGGTCTGGCGGCATTCCTGCTGCTGCCGGTGATCGGCGTCGTGCTGCAGGGAACATCGTCGGTGCTGTATGCCACCACCGGCGACCTCGTCGAACAGGAGCGCCTGTCCCGCGCCTTCGGCCTGATCTACACCCTGGGCTCGGTCTGCGGCATCGCCGCGCCGCTGGGCTACGGACTCGCCGGCGACCATTTCGGCATCACCAGCGCCATCACGCTGATGGGGCTCGCGATTTTCCTGACGCTGCCCCTTTGCGTGATGCTGCGCCCGGCGATCAGCCCGGAACCGGTGCGGCTCTAGGCAAGTCGGGCACCCTTGCGTTTTCTGCAGGCCTTGCCGACGTTGTTGACCGGACTGGATCCCTGATATATATTGAGAATCATTCTCATTCGTATTCAACCGATCAGGTGATTCCAATGTCCTCCCTGCCCCCGATCCAGACCGCCGATCTGCAAACCGCCAATCCGCCGCCCACCGGCAGCACCACATCCGATTCACCCCCGGAAATCAGCAGCCTGCGACTGCTCGGCGGTCAGGGCCTGTTGCGTATCGAACACCGGGGCGCCGTATACACGCTGCGCGCCACCAGCAAGGGCGGACTGATCCTTACCAAATGACGCCCGGGCCGCCGGGAAAGTCCCCTCGGCCCTTACCCCGCCAGCCCGCGGCTGCACCTGCGCGATCGCCAGCACCAACCGAAGCCCGGAGATCCGCAATGCCCGCAACCCGCAGCATCCCCAAACCCCACGCCGAACCGTCGCCCGTAATGAACGGCACCGCTCATGCAGCCATCGTTCTCTCGCTGATGTCGCACCAGTTGCGCAAACCCTGTCCCCTGCTGATCCGCGCCATCGCCGGCCGGCTGGCCTGCCTGTCGCAGGCCTGTGGTGACGGCTCCGCAGAGGCTTTGCACAGGCTTGCCGATGTACTGCTGCCGCAGTGGCGGAACATCCCCTTCTCCGTCCGCAGCTGATTCTCCGGCATGAAACGGGCAATGCCACCTGCGGCCTTCGGCGGCGCCATGGCCGCCCTTGCGGCAGCGGGACTGTTCTCGGCACTGATCGACGGCACGCTGGGCTGGGAGTATCTGGTCCGCGAAATGTTGCGGCAGTTGGTTCCATAGGGTGTCGCGACGGGTTTCCCCTCCGGTCTTTGCGGGCGATAATCCCCGCCTGAACATCAACCGGAAAAATCCGCATGCTTGATCTCAATGGAAAAATCGCCTTTATCGGAGGCGCCGGCAGCATCGGTGCGGGCTGGGGCAACGGCAAGGCCACCGCGGTGCTGCTCGCGCGGCAGGGCGCGAAGGTCTTCGGCACTGACCGTGACCCCGCGGCGATGGACGAAACCCGGAAAATCATCAAGGGCGAGGGTGGCAGTTTCATCGCACATCCCTGCGACATGACCGATTCCGCTGCCGTGAAGGCTGCGGTCGATGCCTGCATCGCGAAATTCGGCCGCATCGACATCCTGGTCAACAATGTCGGCGGCTCGGCACCCGGCGACCCGGTCAGCATGGACGTCGAAGTCTGGGACCGCCAGCTCGACCATAACCTGAAAACCGCCTTCCTCGGCTGCAAACACGTGCTGCCCTTGATGGAAAAACAGGGTGGGGGCGCGATCGTCAACATCTCTTCGGTCGCCGGATTCGCCCACCAGGTCGACGGCCGTGTGCATGTGGCCTACAGCACCGCGAAGTCCGGCCTGCTCGGATTTACCCGCTCGACCGCCATCGCCTATGTGAAGAAAGGCATCCGCTGCAACCTGGTGGTCGTCGGCACCATGCACACGCCGCTGGTGGAGGAACGACTGATGAAACAACTGGGGCCCGACGCCGCGAAGGACCTTGTGGCCAAACGCCATGCCGCGGTGCCGATAGGACGCATGGGTGATGCCTGGGATACCGCGCACGCGGTGCTGTTCCTGGCGTCCGACGAGGCACGCTACATCACCGCAACCCACCTCGTCGTCGATGGCGGACTGACTGCGGCGCGTCCGGGCTGAGCGATTGCGCGGCGTGGAACTTGTGGCGCCGCGCATTGCCCAAAGCGCGATCCGTAACACGGGAAACCTCAGATGAACGAGCAGGAACGCAAGGCCGTACTGACCCTATGCCTTATGGCCGCATTCGTCGACGGCAGCAAACACGAACGCGAGCGTGCCGAAGTCAAAAACATCGCCGAGTCGCTCGCCGGCGAAGCATCAATCAACATCTCGGCACTCGTCCAGGACGTACTGCTGAAGCGCGCGTCCCTGCCCCGGTCTGCGGCAATGCTGGTCACGCCGGAATCGCGCCAGCTCGCCTTCGAGATGGCGGTCTGCGTCTGCGATGCCGACGGCGCGCAATCACCGGCGGAGCGCGAATTTCTCGATGCGCTGCGTGCCGCGCTGGGCCTCGATGCGGCGCAGGCCGGCAGCTTCAGCTCGCAGGCGGAATCCATCGCCAGCGCGCCGCTGGCGCCGGCCATCACGGTTGCCGCCGCATCCACAATGACCCGCGCTGAGATGGACAAGGTCATTCTCAATGCCGCCATCCTCAACGGCGCGATCGAACTGCTGCCCGAATCGCTGGCCACCATGGCGATCATTCCGCTGCAGATGAAGCTGGTCTACCGCATCGGCAAGTCCCATGGCTACGAACTCGACCGCGGCCACATCAAGGATTTCCTCGCGACCGCGGGCGTCGGCCTGACCTCGCAGTACCTGGAGCAGGCGGGACGCAAGCTGCTCGGCGGCTTGCTGCGCAGCGTCGGCGGCGGCCTGCTCGGCGGCCTCGGCAAACAGGCTGTCAGCTCCGGCATGAGCTTCGCATCGACGTACGCCCTGGGCCATGTTGCGCGCCACTACTACGCCGGCGGCCGCACGCTGAGCACACAGATGCTGCGTGATGCCTTCAACGACATGCTGGGCGAAGCGAAAAACCTGCAGGCACGTTACCTGCCGGAAATGCAGGCGCAGGCGCGCACGCTGGATGCGGGGCGCCTGGCCAGTCTCGTGCAACAGGGTTGATACGCCCTGCCGGGTGTATTACAAATTATTGATTATAAACAACTTTTAAGCCACCCTCCGGGTGCTGCTGGAAACCAGCCCCGGCACCCGCGAAGCGCGCAGCAGCACCTGGCCCTCGAACATGCGGCGCTGGGTGCGGTAGAACGCGCCCTGCTCGGCATGCCAGCCGCCATCCTTGCGCTTCACTGTCGCCGCCACGGTCAGGATGCCCGAGGGCATGCCGATGCGGATCGGCGCCTCGACATCGCCGCCCTTGCGCAGCACCTCGTTGACCACGCTCCCCTCGATGCGCGCGGCCACCGCCATGCACAGCGACACCGTCAGCGGCAATGCGCGATGCGTCTGGCCGTTGGAGATGACACGACCGGTAAGATCGATATCCTTCGCCGAGATGTTTTCACCGGACAGCAGCCTGGCATCCTGCACCGGTGACACGAAACCGATAAAGGGAATCGATTTCTTTTTGGCGGCCTCTTCTGCATTCGCCGCGATGCCCATCGCCACCGAACCGGCAATGCGGATCGCCGACAGCTTCTGCATCACGGCGGCATCGGCATCCAGCTGTTCGGGCAGTTCGGTGCCGGCAAGCCCGATATCCTTCGCATTGATCCACACCGTCGCATTGGCGGCATCGACCAGGGATGCGCGGATTTTGCCGATGCCCGGCACATCCAGGACATCGACGGCATTGCCCGTGGGCAGCAGCTTGCCCGTGGTCGCACCGCCGGGATCGCGGAACTCCAGTTTCACCGGGGAGCCGGTGCCCGACACGCCGGGAATCGCCAGATCACCATCCACCGCAGCGAGGCCGTCATCCATGCTGAACAGCGCGTGAATGATTTTCTTGGTATTGGTGTTGTGGATGCGCACCAGCGCCTCCCTGCCCGACACCCTGACCAGGCTCTCATCCACCGCGAATGGCCCCATCGCCGAGGACATGTTGCCGCAGTTCGCACCGTAGTCGACCTTGGCCTCCTTCACCTGCACCTGGGCAAAGGTGTAATCGATGTCGGCATCGGACCGTGTCGGCGGCCCGACCACGCAGACCTTGGACAGCGAGGACACGCCGCCGCCCATGCCGTCGAGCTGACGGCCGTTGGGATCGGGACTGCCGATCGCGGCGAGAAAAATGTCGTCCCACAGCGCGCGGTCGGCAGGCAGGTCCTGCTGCTTGAACACCACGGCATTGCTGGTGCCGCCGCGCATGAACACGGCCGGTATCTTGAGCTGTTTCACGGGAATCTCCAGTACGGTTTGACTGACGGATGATTATAAGGAACGCCGGCGGTTCGCCGGAGCATCGAAATCTGTTCACGATATGGATTTATCAGAGCCTGCCGTGGCCGCATGAGTTGCGCCGCTTCTCCCGGCATGCCGGATTGCAGTATTCTAGCGCCTCTGACAGCCATGGCTGCGGCACGATCCGCGCCACCATCCGCACAGGAGTCCGTTATATGAAAAAACGTGCAGCCCCCGCCAAACGTCGCCCCGCAACCCGCAAGCGCAGCACCCGTCCCGGACGCGCCGTCAATGCCGCCGAATGGCAGGCCCGCGTCGAACTCGCGGCCGCCTACCGCCTGACCGCAATGATGGGCTGGACCGACATGCTCGGGACCCACATCTCCTGCCGTGTACCCGGCCGGCATGACCAGTTCCTGATCAATCCCTACGGTCTGCTGTTCGAGGAGATGACGGCATCCGACCTGATCAAATGCGATGTCGAAGGCCGCAAGCTGTCGGACTCGCCGTACGAGGTCAACTCCGCCGGCTTCACCATCCACAGTGCCGTGCACATGAACTGCCCGGGAGCCGATGCAGTGATGCATTGTCACACCCAGTACGGTGTGGCCGTAGCTTCGCAGAAACAGGGCCTGCTGCCGCTGACCCAGATGTCACTGACCGCACTGTCGCAGGTGCGCTACCACGACTTTGAAGGCGTTGCCGAAGACCACAACGAACGCGAACGGCTGGTGCGCGACCTCGGCGACGGCAGCATGCTGATCCTGCGCAACCACGGCACGCTGACCGTGGGCCGCAGTGTCGGCGAAATGTTCGCGCGCATGTACCGGCTCGAGCGCGCCTGCAAGATGCAGATCACCGCCATGACCGGTGGCGCCGAACTGAACCACCTGCCCGGCGAAATCGTCAAGCATACGATCGACCAGGGCAATTTCATCTACGGCGAGAACGGCCGCGGTGCCGGCGGCAAGCTGATGTGGTCGGCGCTGATGCGCAAACTCGACCGGGAATGCCCCGGCTACGCCTCCTGATTCGCCTTCATCTGCCTGCGGGGCGCCCCGGCCTTGACGGGCGGCGGCGCCCCTGTTTTTTTGGCGATTCTTTCTGAAAGTTCCGACTTGAAACCCATTGCCGTTGTCACCCTGCTGACGCTGGCCATGCAGGGCGGCCACATGGGCAGCCGCGTCGTCGCCTCGCTGCTTGCGCTGAGCCTTGGCGCCGGTCCGATGCTGATTGGCGTCCTGATCGCGTCCTACTCGATCTTCCAGCTCGGATTTGCGCTGGTCGTCGGCCGGATTTCCGACCGCTACGGCTCGCGCTGGCCGATGCTCGGCGGCACCATCGCCTTCGGCGCCGGCCTGGTGATCCCCGCGGTGTCGCCAACCCTGCCGGCGCTGTTCCTGTCGGCGCCGTTGATCGGCATCGGTTTCGTGTTCTTCAACGTCGCGGTGCAGAACCTCGCCGGCACGCTCGGCACCGCCGCCGAGCGCACCCGCAACTTCTCCACGCTGAGCCTCGGCTACTCCAGCGGCCACATGATCGGCCCCATCATTGCAGGCCTGATGATCGACCGCTACGGCTTCGGCCCCGCCTACATCGCATTCGCGGTGCTGACGCTGGGACCGATACTGACGCTTGCGCTGAGCACCTCGCTGGGCGCCAGCGGCGCGCGCAAGGAGGCAACAGGCAGCAGCGCCTTCGACCTGCTGCGGGTACCCTCGCTGCGGCGGATGATCATCGTCAGCGGCCTGGTAACCACCGGCTGGGATCTCTACGTGTTCTATGTGCCGATCTACGGCCATTCAATCGGCCTCTCGGCATCGACCATCGGCGCCATCCTCGGCGCCTTCGCCGCCGCCAGTTTCATCGTCCGCGTCGCGCTGCCGCTGCTGACCCGCCGCTACAGCGTGGAAACCGTGCTGGCCACAGCGATGTGCATCGCGGCCCTGCTGTTCCTGCCTTTCACCTTCATCCAGTTTGTGCCGGCACTGCTGGCGCTGTCCTTCGGCATCGGTCTCACGCTGGGCGTCAGCCAGCCACTGACGCTGAACCTGACCTACAACCGCTCCCCCGCAGGACGCTCCGGCGAAGTCACCGGACTGCGCCTGACCATCAACAACATCACCCATATCGCGGTGCCGCTGGCCGCAGGGTCGGTCGGCGCCCTGCTCGGCATTGCGCCGGTGTTCTGGGCCAGCGCCGCAATCCTGCTCACCAGCGGCTGGCTTACTCACGGCGACCGCGAAGCACCTCAAGCACGGAAGTAAAGCGCAGGTTCCGCCAGCCCCGGCAGCGGTCAGCCGGCATTGCCAAAAAAAAACACGCGGCACAGGCCGCGTGTCAGTTTTGCTGCGATTCCGTCGCCGGTTGTCCGGCGTCTTAGTTCTCCCCCTTGTACTATGCGGCCGGAGGCTCCTGGTAGGCCATCTCGCGCTTCTTGCGCACCGCCGGCAGCACCATCACCACCAGCAGCAGGATCGTCAGGCCGAGGAATACCGCGCTGATCGGGCGCGTGAAGAACACGGTTGGATCGCCCCTCGAAATCAGCAGCGCGCGGCGCAGATTCTCCTCCATCAGCGGCCCGAGCACGAAGGCCAGGATCAGCGGCGCCGGCTCGCACTTCAGCTTCATGAAGACATAACCCATCAGCCCGAAGAACACCGTCATGTAGATGTCGAGATCGAGGTTGTTGACGCTGTAGACACCGATCGCCATGAAGGTCAGGATCGCCGGGAACAGGATGCGGTAGGGCACCGTCAGCAGCTTGACCCAGAGGCCGATCAGCGGCAGGTTCAGCACCACCAGCATTGCGTTGCCGATCCACATGCTCGCGATCAGGCCCCAGAACAGCTCCGGACGCTGGGTCATCACCTGCGGACCGGGAGCGATGCCCTGGATGGTCAGCGCGCCGAGCATCAGCGCCATCGTGCCGCTGCCCGGAATGCCGAGGGTCAGCGTCGGGATGAACGCGCACTGCGCGGCAGCGTTGTTGGCAGACTCCGGACCGGCCACGCCCTGGATGGCGCCCTTGCCGAACTCGTCCGGGTTCTTCGCCATCTTTTTCTCCATCGCATAGCTGGAGAACGCGCTGATCGTCGGACCCGCACCGGGCAGCGTGCCGAAGAACGCGCCGATCGCGGTGCCGCGGACGATCGGACCAACCGAGATCTTCAGATCGCGCATCGTCGGATACAGATGCTCGATCTTCTTGGTCAGCAGTTCCCGGCTGCTTGCTTCCGCACCCTTCTCGAGGTTGTTCAGAATCTCCGCGAAACCGAAGAGACCCATCGCCACCACGACAAAGCTGAGACCGTCCGCCAGACCCGACATGCCGAAGGTGAAGCGCGACATGCCAGAGTTGACGTCCGTGCCGACGATACCGAAAAGCAGGCCGAGGAAAATCATGCCAATGGCCTTCAGCATCGAACCGCTGGCCAGCACCGCCGAAGCGATCAGGCCCATGGACATCAGCGAGAAGTACTCCGGCGCGCCGAACTTCAGCGCAACCTCTGCCAGCGGCGGGCCGGCCAGCGCGATCAGCAGCGTGCAGACGGTGCCGGCAAAGAACGAACCAACCGCGGCAATCGCCAGGGCGGGACCGGCACGACCGTTCTTCGCCATCTGGTAACCGTCAAGGCAGGTCACCACCGAGGCCGATTCACCAGGCAGGTTCACCAGGATCGAAGTCGTCGAACCGCCATACTGCGTGCCGTAGTAGATACCGGCCAGCATGATCAGCGCGCCGACCGGCGGCAGGTTGAAGGTCGCCGGCAGCAGCATCGCGATCGCGGCCAGCGGACCGACGCCCGGCAGCACGCCGACCAGCGTGCCGACAAACACGCCGATGAAGCAGTACATCAGGTTCTGCAGCGAAACGGCTGTCTGGAAGCCCAACGCGAGGTTGGGCAGGAGTGCGGCTATGCTATCCATGTTTTTATCTCCACCACCAGAGCGGGAATGCCAGTTCCAGGCCCTTGATGAACAGTGCCCACGAACCGACGATCAGCACGATCGCCACGATGATCGCCTCTTTCCAGCGATACTCCCTGCCGGCGGCAGACGCGAGTGTGACCATGACAAAAAGGGCAATGACGAATCCGACATTGTCGATGGCCCAGCCGAAGAATATGAACGCAAGGCTGATCAGCACCATCGCCTTCCAGGGCCACTTGCCGATGCCTGTGCCCTGATCCTTGAAGCCGGTCGCCGCAATCATCAATCCCAGCACGACCAGAATAATGCCGATCCATGTGGGAAAGTAGCCGGGCCCCATCCTCGCGGCGGTACCGAACGGATAATCCTGGGCGATGAATATCGCCAAGGCTCCGAAGGCGATGAACATGACACCGCCCCAGAAATCTTCCTGACTCGTGATTTTCAACTGAACTCCCTCCTGATTTCAGAAACAGATACCGGGACGAACTCCCCTCCCGGTCCGGTGTGCCGCTCACCTTGCTGGACTGCAGACCTGCTGCGGCAAAATACTGTCCGTGACTTCTTTATTTGACCCCTGAGTTATCAGGTTTATAGATTACGGAACGGGACTTTACACGAAGCATTCTGCCAAACAAAGCTTTTTTACCCTCTGTACTGTGCTTTTTTGCCCCTTGTATTGTGCGGTGCACCATGCGCTTTTGCAGTCCGCGCAAGGTGGTCGCGCAACACGGAACACGCTCTCGGGCGGCGCGGATTCTAAGATGCGAGACTTTCGCGAGGCTTTCATTGCTGCGTTTATTTTCCGCAGGCATTTTCGCCCCCCTGCGCAACGCTGTGTGCCGGGAAAAACGCACTTCACGACAAGCGCCGGGCAAACGATGCGCAGGCATGGTGCATGGCCTGCAGCCCACGCACCATTCTCAATCCATCATGTCCACGCGTCCGGACTTGATCAGCATGCGCAGCTTGCCGGCCTCGTCATTGATGAACCTGCCCAAATCTTCCGGCGTGCCACCAGCCTTGACCAGCCCGAGCTGATCCAGCCGCGCCTGGACATCGGACATCTGCAGCACACGATTCATCTCGGCGTTCAGACGATTGACAATGGCGCGCGGCGTTTTGGCCGGAACCTGCACGCCGAACCACACGGTGGCCTCCGCATTCCTGATGCCCTCTTCCGCCAGCGTCGGCACGTTCGGAATCACGGCCTGACGTGCGGGCGCTGCAACGGCCAGCACCTTGATGCGTCCGGCCTTGATGTGCGCATCGCCGCTGACCACCGTGGTGTAGGTGACATCGACACGCCCGCCCATGACGTCAGTCAGCGCCGGCGCAGTCCCTTTGTACGGGACATGCACGATATTGGCGCCGGTCGCCGCGCCGAACAGCGCGAGGCCGATATGCAGGCTGCTGCCGTTGCCGGATGAAGCCCAGGTCAGCTTTCCGGGATTGGCCTTGGCATGGGCCAGCAGTTCGCGGCCGTTGTTGGGGCCGAATTTCGGGCTGGCGACGATGATCAGCGGTGAATATCCGATGAAAAACACCGGCGCGAAATCGTTCATCTGGTAAGGCGATTTGCGCCGCATGATGATGTTGTTGACGCTGGGCCCCGGATTGGCGTGCAGCAGGGTGTAGCCGTCGGGCGCGGCCTCCGCCGCGATCTGTGCGCCGATCGATCCGCCGGCGCCGGACCGGTTGTCGATGACGAACTGCTGCCCCAGGCCTTCGGACATTTTGTGCGCAAACAGCCGCGCCGTGATGTCGTTCGAGGCGCCCGGCGGGAAAGGCACGATCCAGCGCACCGGACGCTCGGGATAGGCGGACGCGCCCTGCGCGGCTGCATCCGGCAGCGCAAGCTGCGTGAGTCCCAGGGCGGCAAGTGCCGCGAACAGATTCCGTTTCATGGCCGGTCTCCTCCTCGTTGTCAATGCCGCAGTGCCGCGGCCTTATCCTCAGGCGCGCGTCAGCGCGTCCGGGTTGATCACGTTCACCGGCTTGCCGCCGGCATAGGCGATGATCTGGTCAAAGATGCTGCTGAATATGCGCTCATAACCCGCGCGCTCGACATAACCGATGTGCGGCGTGCACAGGGCATTGTCCAGTTTCAGCAGCGGATGGTTCGCCCCCAGCACCGGCTCGTCCTCGAACACGTCGACGGCCGCCATGCCCGGCCGCCCCAGCTGCAGCGCTTTTTCGAGGGCACCCGGTTCGACCAGTCCGGCGCGGCTGGTATTGACGATCAGCGCCGTGGGTTTCATCCGCGCCAGGTCCGCGGCGGACACGATGCCACGGGTCTCGGCGATCAGCCGCAGGTGCAGTGAAATCACGTCGCTCTCCTCGAAGAAAGCCTCCTTGCTGCGTGCGGCGGCATAACCGTCGGCCCGCGCCCGCGCCAGCGAGGCCTCGCGCGCCCACACCAGCACCTTCATGCCGAAAGCCTTGCCGTAGCCGGCAATCACCGCACCGATGCGGCCGTAGCCGTAGACGCCCAGCGTCTTGCCGCGCAGGCCATGCCCCACCGTCGACTGCCAGCGTCCCGCCTTCAGCGCCGCCACCTCCTGCGGGATATTGCGCATCGCGGCAATGATCAGCCCCCAGGTCAGTTCGGCGGTGGCGTACGAAGGCTGCCCCGGATGCAGGTTGCTGCACAACAGGATGCCCTGTTTCGTCAGCGCCGGCACATCGACATGCGGATACACGCTGTGGTGGCTGACCAGTTTGAGTTTTTTCAGGCGTTCGATCAACGGCGCGCGGATCGGTGTGCGCTCGCGGATCATCACCAGCGCCTCGGTGTCCTGCAGGCGTTTCGCCAGCGTGTCGACGTCCTTTGTGTGATCGTTCCAGATCGTCACCTCATGGCCCTGCAGTTTGGCAAAGCAGTCGAGTGTGCGCACGACATCCTGGTAATCATCAAGAATTGCGATTTTCATTCACGACGCTCCGGAAATCATTCAGGTATTTGTTTATATTGACTATTTAAGCCAACCGCTGGCTTGCTGTGCCGCCACCACCTCGTCGACGATCTCCGGCGCGCGGCCGACATAAGTGGTCGGATCCAGCGCAGCCTTCAGTTCCGCCGCCGACAAGGCCGCCTTGACCTGGGCATTTTTCATCAGCGCGCTTTCGAAGGAAATGCCGTTTTCGATGCCGTGCATGGATATCTCGTAGACCAGGTCATGCGCCGTCTGTTTGCCGACCTTTTCCGACAATACAAACATCACGCGCTCCGACAGCAGGAAGCCGCCGAGGCGGTCAAGGTTTTCGCGCATCTGCTTCACATCGACATGCAGGCCTTCCAGCACGTATTTCATGATTGCCAGCATGCCGCCCATGATCAGGCAGGACTCCGGGATCGCCTTCCACTCGCCGCGCCAGGCCGAACCGTCGCGTTCGTGTTCGATCAGCATCGACTCCAGCATGTAGGGCACGTTGTAACGCAGCGCGCGGCTGGCGCCGACCACGGCTTCGCAGCTCGAGGGATTGCGCTTGTGCGGCATGGTTGATGATCCGACCTTGCCGGCGCTGAAGGGCTCGTAGAGTTCGCCGATCTCGGTGTGTTCGAGGATGATGATCTCGTTGGCGATCTTCGCCAGCGTCGAGCTGATCAGCCCGAGCAGGTTGACGTACTCGGCGAAACGGTCGCGCGCCGGCTGCCAGTTGATGTCGGCAACGCCGAGGCCGAGCCGCTTCATCAGCCGCTGCTCCAGTTCCTTCGCCTTCGGGCCAAACGACGCCTGGGTGCCGACCGCACCGACCATGCCGCCGACAAACACCCGCGGCTCGACTTCACGCATGCGTTCATAGTGGCGCCCCATTTCCGACAGCCAGATCGCCGCCTTGTGGCCGAAGGTGATCGGCAGCGCCTGCACGCCGTGCGAACGCCCGGCCATGGGCGTATCGCGGTGCGCCTCACAGAGCTTCACCAGCGCGTTGCCGATGGCCTTCATGTCGCGCAGGTAGATCGCATGCGCCTCCTTGATCTGCAGCATCACCGCGGTGTCGAGCACGTCCTGGGTGGTCGGACCGAAGTGGATGTATTCGCCCTGGCCCCCCTGGCACAGCTTCTGCACCGCCTTCACCGCCGGCACCAGCGGATGCTTGATGCGGCGGATTTCCGCGGAAACCGCGTCGATGTCGATTTTCGAGATGCTGGCGTTGGCAGCAATATCCGCAGCCGCCGCCTTCGGGATGATGCCCAGCTCGCCCTGCTCGATGGCCAGCGCCGCCTCGAAATCAAGCCACTTCTGCACGCGGTTGTGGTCGTTGAATATGGCGCGCAGTTCGTCCGTGCTCCACAGATGCTTGATCAATGCGTCGTCAAATACTCCGGATACCATCACAACCTCCAGTCGGTTTGCGTTTTACAGGTCAGGCGGCCAGCGCGCGGTTTTCCGGAACGTTCATGAACGATTCCATCGCATGCCAGAACTTGTGGCGGTTGATGCCCAGCGTCGCGGCATGGGCAAGGCCTGACACGAACACGAACTGCTTGTCCTTGCTCGGCAACTTGCCGAAAAAATCGAGCAGGTCGGGCTCGGCCGCAATGCCGTCGTACTCGCCACGGATGATGCACACCGGACAGGTGATCTTCACCGGATCAATCACCGGCAGGTTTGCGCACATGTCGAGATAGGTGCCGGTGGGCACCGAGTCACCCAGCGGCAGCTCGGCATCGGCCAGCGCGTCGGCGGCGATCATCTCCGAAGTGCCAGGCTTGTCGCGGGTGAACATGCTGTGGATGAAGGCGCGGTCGACCTTGCGCCGCGGGCTGGCGCGGTATTCCTCCACTTTCTCGCGGCGCTTGACCAGCGTCGGCGAACCCTCGCCGGTGTAGACCAGCGCCGACACCATCAGCCGTTTGACGCGGCCGGGATTCTGCTGCGCGTACAGGGCCGCGCGCAGCGCACCCGAAGAGCCGCCGTACATGCAAACCTCGCGTGCGCCGGTTTCGCGTTCGACGATCTGCATCGCCGCGGCGAGATCCTGCGCGCCGGAGGCAATATCGGAATTGCTGTCGGTGCGGTCCGAGCGGCCGTAACCTTCGTGGTCCACGGTCCACACGTCGTAACCGAGACCGGCAAAATGATCCATCAGGGAATAGTCGCTGCGCCCCGGCACGCTGAGGTCGAAACTGGAACGGCCGGAGGCCGAGGAGCCGTGCACCAGGAACAGCACCGGCGCGCCATTGGGTGAGTCCGCTGCGCGCTTGCGGTACACATACAGCTTGACCTTGCCTTTTTGCGCCTGGTATTCCCCGGCCCTGATCTGCGTCATGCGATGCTCCGTTCCGTTAATTGAGCGCCGATTATCGCACCGCGGGCCCGGCCACCGCCGCGCAGTCCGAATGCTGGGCGCAGTGTACACTCGCGGCATCAACCGTCACGGAGCACACCATGGGCGCTGCACCCTCGAAAATCGTCAGCCTGTCCGCGCTGGCCGGCCTTGTTCCGGACGGCAGCGCGCTGGGACTCGGCGGCGTATTCCTGCATCGCGGGCCTTTCGCGCTGGTGCGCGAACTGGTCCGCCAGCAGCGCCAGCGCCTCGAGATCATCAAACCCTCCCCCGGCTACGACCTCGACCTGCTGTGCCGTGCCGGAGCAGTGACCAGAGTGCGTGCCGGCATCGTCGCCATGGAGGGCAATTTCGGCATGGCACGCTGGTACCGCAAGGCCATCGAGCGCAAGGAAGCACACCTTGAAGAGCATGCCTGAATAACCCTCGTCTCGGGGCTGCGTGCAGCCTCCTTCGGAATTCCCTTCCAGCCGGTCGCCGGCGTGCATGGCAGCGAACTCGCGCGCATCAACAACTGGCAGACCGTGCGTGATCCCTACGGCTCAGGCAAGGATGTTTATGTGATTCCGGCAGTCCGGCCCGATATCGCGGTAATCCACGCCGCCGAGGTCGATGCAGAGGGCAATGCCCGCGTCTACGGCTCGCCGTTCTGGGACCATCCGCTGACACGCGCGGCAAAACGCGTGCTGGTCACCGCGGAAAAACTGGTGTCCACCGACCGCCTTCGTGAACAGCCGGAACTGACCCTGGTGCCGGGATTCATGGTCGAAGCCGCTGCTGTCGTGCCGCAGGGCGCCTGGCCGGGCTCGATGCACCCGTACTACGATATCGATTATCCGGCAGTGGAGCACTACATGCAGGATGCCGGCGGCGTGCTGGAAAAACACCTGGCGGATGCGCCGGAATTCGGCAATCAGAAAAAATGCCCCTGATCCACAGCTTCCCGCCCGTTGCCGATGCATCGGCACGCATCCTGATTCTCGGCAGCATGCCGGGCAGGAAATCCCTGGAAAAAAAACAGTACTACGCGAACCCGCACAACCTGTTCTGGAAGCTGATGGGCGATTTTTTCGGGGCCGGCCCTGAATTACCCTACGAGCAACGCAAGCGATTGCTGAAAAAATCCGGCATTGCGCTTTGGGACGTGATGGCGTCCTGCGAGCGTGAAGGCAGTCTGGATTCCGCGATTGCGGATTTCACCCCGAACGACTTCCAGGGCTTCTTCGCGAATCACCGCAACATCACACGCGTATTCTTCAACGGCACCAAAGCCGAACACAGTTTTCGCAGGCGGGTATTGCCGGCACTGACTGCGCAACCTCCGCAATTGAAATGTTTGCCATCCACCAGTCCGGCACATGCAACGCTCAGTCATGCGCAAAAACAGGCGGCGTGGCGGGTTTTGATTGAAAGTTAAAATATACAATAAAATCAAATACTTATATGAATACCCGGAACTGGACAGCATTCTCCTTCATCGTCGTCAACCTCGCACGCCAGATCCGCGCCGGCGAAATCACCTTCAGCGGCGTGAACTCGACGCTGCCGATGCTCGCCTGCCTGCTCGCCAAACGCGCCTACGATTTTCCGTTCACTTACATCAATGTGGCCGGCGGCGTCGAGCCTCAACCGGTCACCGTGCCGCAATCGAGCAGTGATCCGGCCATCGTCCACGGCTCGCCGGCGATTTTTGCCAACCAGGATTTCTACGACCTGTGCGCACGCGGCGGCCTTGATCTCGTTTATCTGGGCTGCGCGCAGATCGATGCCGAAGGCCGCACCAATGTCTCCGCCATCGGCACCTGGGAAAACCCCAGGGTGCGCCTGCCCGGAGGCGGCGGCGCGGCAGTGATGCTGCCGACGGCGAAACGTGTCGTGACCTGGCGCACGGATCACACAACACGCGCCCTCGTCGACAAACTCGATTTTGTGACGGCATCCGGCAACATGACCGCGCTGGTGACGCCGCTGGCCGTGTTTACACGCGAACCCCGCCCGGGCTCGCGCTTCATCCTCGAGTCATACCATCCGCAAACCACCATCGCCCACATCGCGGCACATACCGGATTCCGGTTTGATGCCGGGCAGGCACAGCCGGCGGCACCAATGACCGTGCGCGAGCACAACGCATTGAACGCGCTCGATGCCGGCGGACAATTCTCCGCCGCGGTGAATCACTGAGGTGCCGTGCTAGCATAACGCCCGCACTTTCACGCAGAACTGTTTCACACACCCCCCCAGTCCACATGCTCCCGTTGCAAGGCATCCGCGTCGTCGAATTCTGCCAGGTGCTGGCCGGCCCTTTTGCCGGCTGCCTGCTCGCCGATATGGGCGCCGACGTCGCCAAGATCGAATCGCCCGAGGGCGACCTGATGCGCCAATGGCCGCCGATCCTTGACGGCTACAGCCAGTATTTCGCCTCGGTCAACCGCAACAAGCGCTCGGTCGCGCTCGATCTGAAGACTGATGCCGGCCGCGCCGATGCGCGCCGCCTCGCGCTGTCGGCCGACATCCTGCTCGAGAATTTCCGCCCGGGCGTGATGGCGAAATTCGGCCTTGATTACGCATCGCTCGCCAAAGATCACCCCGCCCTCGTCTACTGTTCGGTATCCGCCTTCGGCCAGACCGGCCCGCGCGCCGGCGACGGCGGCTTCGACATGACGGTGCAGGCAATGAGCGGCGTGATGAGCGTCACCGGAGAACGCGACGGCCGCCCGGCGAAGTGCGGCATTCCGATCGCCGATTTCTCCGCTGGCCTCTATGCCGCTTTCAGCGCGGCCGCCGCGCTGCACAAGGCCCGCAGCACCGGACAGGGCGATTACATCGATGTATCGATGTTAGGAGCCATGCTCGGCATCGCCAACCTGCAGACCAGCGAGCTGTTCGGCACCGGCCGCGATCCGGTGCGGCTGGGTTCCGCACATCCGATGAACGCGCCCTATGCGGCCTTCTGCTGCCGCGACGGTTATTTCGCGCTGGCCGCCGGCACCAACAAGCTGTGGGAAGCAGCCTGTGAAGTGATCGGCAGGCAGGATCTGACGCAGGACGACCGCTTCACCTCGCCATCGCTGCGGGCGCAGCACCAGGACGCGCTGCGCGAACTGCTGGAAGCGGAATTCGTCAAATACGATGCCGCCGACCTGCTGGCACGGATGAACGCGCACGGCGTGCCCTGTGCGCCGCTGTACAATTATTCGCAGGTGCTGGCGGATCCGCAGGTCACACACATGGAATGGGTGCAGGACCTGCCACTGCCCAACGGTGTCGCCAGCAGAACCGTGATCTCGCCGCAGCAGGTCTCCGGCCGGCGCCTCGGCGTGCGCCGCGGACCGCCGGCGCTGGGCGCGCATACCGCCGAAGTACTCGCAGAATGGAAGGAAAAATCATGAAAAACACCGCCCGCTTCCGCCATTTCATCGCGGAAATGACCCGACTCGTCGAACGCAGGGGGCATGACGAAAAAACCATGCACGAGGAAGGCGGCCGCCTGCTGGGCGAACTCATCAGGCACGACGACTGGCTGCCCGACGAATGCGCGCAGCCGCATCCGCAGTTCTACCAGCAGTACCTGCTGCACTGCGATCCGCTGGAGCGCTTTTCCGTGGTCAGTTTCGTCTGGGGGCCCGGCCAGAAAACCCCCGTGCACAATCACACCGTCTGGGGACTGGTCGGCATGATGCGCGGCGCCGAGGATGCGCGGCGTTTCTCGCACACCGGACCCGGCAAACCGATGGCCGCCGGCGACACCGAGCGCCTGCTGCCGGGCCAGGTCGACCGCGTCTCACCGACCGTGGGTGATATTCACGAAGTGTCCAATGCGCTGTCCGACCGGCCGTCCATCAGCATCCATGTCTACGGCGCCAACATCGGCGCGGTCAGCCGCCACGTCTTCGATCCGGCCACTGGCGCCGAAAAACCCTTCGTCTCCGGCTACTCGAGCCCGCAGCTGCCCAATTTCTGGGACCGCTCGGCGGAAGTGCGTGCGGGTATACAGGGCTGAAAGTCAAAAGCAGCCACAGAGTGCACAGAGAACACAGAGAAAATCCGAACCCGAAAAATGCAGCCATCTCCCATGAATTCCTCTGTGTTCTCATTTTTTTCTCTGTGCCCTCTGTGGCCAAGGTTTTAATCACCTCATGAGCGACGAACTGCTGCGCAGCCACGACGGCCATGTCACCCGGTTGACGCTGAACCGGCCGCAGAAAGCCAACGCGCTGTCGGCCTCGCTGGTCGAGGCGCTGCTCGACGCAGTCGAATACGCCGCCACCGACGGCACGCGTCTGCTGATACTCGACGGTGCCGGCCCGCATTTCTGCGCCGGGTTCGACTTCAGCGACCTGCAGGAACAGAGTGATGGCGACCTCGCGCTGCGTTTCATCCGCATCGAGACGCTGCTGCAGGCGCTGCATCATGCGCCGCATGAAACCCTGGCGCTGGCCCACGGCCGCGTCTTCGGCGCCGGCGCCGATCTTGTCGCCAGTTGCGGCCTGCGTGTCGCCGAACCCGGCACCAGCTTCCGCATGCCCGGACTGCGCTTCGGCGTGGTGCTCGGTACCCGCCGCCTCGTTCACCGCATAGGCGCCGACCGTGCCCGCGACATCCTCTCCAATTCGCGCAGCTTTGATGCCGACACAGCGCTCGCCGACGGTTTCCTGACCCGCGTTGCCGCGCGCGGGGACTGGCCGGCGCTGATCGCAGAAGCAAAAACCGCCTCGGACATGTTGACACCGGCTGCCGCCGCCGCCCTGCACCGGCGCAGCATCGAGGACAGCCGCGCCGAAGACATGGCAGAACTTTCCCGCTCCGTCAGCACGCCGGGGCTCAAGGAACGCATACGCAGATACCGGGAATCCGCAAAATAAAGGAACGAGAACCATCATGAGCAATACATTGCCCGCAACCATGCAAGCCGTCGAAATCTCCGCGCCCGGCGGCCCCGAAGTCCTGAAACCCGTCACCCGTCCGCTGCCGGCGCCGAAGCCGCACGAGGTGCTGATCAAGGTGGCCGCGGCCGGCATCAACGGCCCCGACATCATGCAGCGCAAGGGCCTCTACCCGGCCCCCGCCGGCGCCTCCGACCTGCCGGGTCTCGAAGTGTCCGGCACCGTCGTCGCGACGGGTGCCGGCGTGAAGCGCTGGAAAACCGGCGACCGCGTGGTCGCCCTGACCAACGGCGGCGGGTACGCCGAGTACGTGGCAGCGGATGCGGAGCACTGCCTCGCCGTTCCGCAGGGCCTCGACATCATTGATGCCGCAGGCCTGCCTGAAACCTATTTCACGGTCTGGAGCAACGTCTTCATCGGCGCCGGACTCAAGGCCGGCGAAACCTTCCTCATCCACGGCGGCGCCGGCGGCATCGGCACCACCTGCATCCAGCTCGGCAAGGCCTTCGGCGCGAAAGTCATCGCCACCGACAGTCCGGAAGCGCGTTGCAACATCTGCCGCGACCTCGGCGCCGACCGCGTGGTCGACTACCGCTCGGAGGATTTCGTCGAAGTCGTGCGCGCCGAAGGCGGCGCCAACGTGATCCTCGACATCGTCGGCGGACCGAACATCGAGAAGAACTTCAAGGCGGCGAGCCATGATGCGCGCATCATCCAACTCGCCTTCGGCGCCGGCTCCAAGGTGGAGATCAACCTGATGCCCGTGATGCTGAAGCGGCTGGTCTACACCGGCTCGACGCTGCGCACGCGTCCCGACGCCTTCAAGGCACGCATAGCGCGTGAACTGGAATCACAGGTGTGGCCGCTGATCACCGCCGGAAAAATCCGCGTGGTGACACACAGCAGGCTGCCATTGACCGAAGCGGCAAAAGCGCATGCGCTGATGGAGTCCAGCCAGCACACGGGCAAGATACTGCTGAAAGTCGCCTGAACGGCGGCAAAAAAGGAAAGCGGAACAGCCGCCCTCAGGCGGCTTCGGCGAAGCCGCTGTCCGGCAGCCTGCGGCGCAGCAGCGAGATGTCCCGCGCCTCGGCAATGGTGCGCGCGTAATCGATGTTCCGGCGCGCAAAGGCGTAATACAGGTTCTGGCCTTCAAAGTGGCGGTCGATGAAGCGGTAGACGCCACCGAGATCCTGCTCCAGCCGCTTGTGGGCGCCGTTGAAAAATCCCGGCGTCTTGAAGATCAGGTCGGCCGGCGATTCGAACACCACTTTCTCCTCGCCCTTGTCATCGACCTGGCGGGCGATGCCGCCAAGCACGAACTCCGGATACAGGCGATCGTGGCATTTCTCGAGATAACAGCGGTCCGCCATCTGCGCCAGAATGTCAGCGCTGCCCAGCAGATTGCCGACCATCCGGTACTGGGGATCAATGTTGATGCTGTTCACCGGGACTTCGTAACCGGTGAAGTGCACGATCCGGGCAGCCGGACCGGCCAGTTCGCCCAGCCCCACTTCGGGCAGATACCAGGACATGAACTCCGCGCCACGGCCGACATGAGTCCGCGTGTATTCGGCGCCATGCCGCTTTTCGATGTCGTCAAGCCGCCGCAGATAGCCGATGTCGTGGAACAGCGCGCTGACCGTGCCGAGCTGGAACAGGCGCTCGTTCATGACCAGCGGACTGGTCGAACGCACGCAGCCGTCCATCAGCCGCGCCATCGCCAGCGTCACCTCAAGGATGTGCTGGATGTCGTGGTAATCGGTCTCGCAGGCGTGATAACCCGGAAACTCGCCGCGGTAAAGACGGCCGATGTCGGCAAATACGCGCAGCAGCCCCGAGGGAAACTCACGGCGGTAGAGTCGCTCGTAGATCTGCGCCACCTCGAAAGAAACCGGCAGCGGATCCGTGGTATCGACCTGGTTGGTGACATCGCGCGTGGCGTGGCGCCCGTCTGCTGCGATCAGAAATGGATCCGGCTGCATATGCATCATTTTTGTTGTATCCGGTTATAGTAACTATAATGTCCCGGCACTTGCAATGCCGGGAATACCCGCCGCTGCCGTCTCCCAAAGATGGCCGGCGGAATGCGGGGAGCCGGGTCAGCAGCCGGCCTTCGACAAAACTGTCCAATAAATCACGGTGTTAAGCCATGCACCCGCAAACCGTCTACGCCAAGACCTCCAAGGGCGTCCTTGATTTCAAGAACAAGACCGCCAAGCTTGATCGTCAGTCCGGAAACATTTTTCTTTCAGTCGATGGCAAGTCCACGGTCGCCGAACTGGTCACCAAGAGCGGGCTCGCGATCAAGGACCTTGAGTCCGTCCTTGAAGATCTGACCAAGTCCGGCTACATCAAGGTCTTTTCCTCGCCCGCCGAACGCCCGGCGGCGAAGCCGGCCGCCGCGGCGCCCGCAGCTGCACGCCCGACCGCCCCGCCACCGCCGGCCGATGACGGCGGCATGGACCTCGATTTCACTTCCCCCGAGGCCGTGGCCAAGATCAACGCCGAAGCGGAAGACCGCAAACAGAAGGAAGCACAGGCAAAAGCCCGCGCCCAGGCCGCAGCTAAAGCAGCAATGGAAGCCAAAGCCAGGCAACAGGCGGAAGCCCAGGCCCGCGCAGCAGCCGAGGCCCGTGCCAGGGCGGAAACCGAAGCCAAGACCAAGGCGGATGCCGCGGCCAAGGCTGCAGCCGAAGCCCGCAGCAGGGCCGAAGCCGAAAGCAAGGCGGCAGCAGACGCCACCGCCAAGGCCGCCGCCGAAGTCCGCCTGAAGCTGGCCCAGGAGGCCTCCAACAAGGCTGCCGCGGAAGCAAAGGCGCGCGCGGAAGCCGAGGCCCGCGCCAAGGCCGAGGCGATCGCCAAGGCCACCGCCGAGGCGAAAGCGAAAGCCGAGGCCGAAGTCCAGGAGAAGGCCGAGGCCGAGGCCAATGCCCACGCCGCCGCGGAGACCAAGGCGCGCGAAGCCCTCGAAGCCCAGATGAAAGCCATGGCGGAGGCTCTCGCCCGCGCCCAGGAATCCGCCAAGCGCGAAGCCGAAGCCCGCCTGCGGATGGAATCGGAGATCAAGGCCCGCCTCGAAGCGGAGCGCAAGGCACTTGAGGAGGCCGAGGCACGCGCCAAGGCCGCCGAGGATGCCGTGGCGCAGGCGCGGCAGATGGCCGAGGAAGCCGCACGCGCCAAAGCCGCAGCGGAAGCCCGAATGGCCACCCAGGGCTCCGACCCTGCGGCGCAGGCCAAAGCCGAGGCCGCGATGAAGGCGCTCGAGGAAGCCAAGGCCAAGGCGCGCAGCGAAGCCGAGGCCCGCGCCGCCGCCGAAGCCCGCGCCAGGAGCGAAGCGGAAGCACGCCAGCGCGAGGAAGAGCAGCGGCGCATCGCCGAGGAAGCCGCCCAGAAAGCCCGTACCGAAGCCGATGCCAGGGCCAAGGCGGAGTTGCGCGCGCTCCAGGAACAATCACGCAAGGCTGCCGCCGAAGCGGAGACCCGGGCCGAAGAAGAACGCCGCGCCCGCGAGGAGATGGAATCGCGGGTTGCCGAGGAGCGCCGTGCCCGCGAGGAAGCCGAAGCCAGGGTCGCCGCCGAACGCGGACTGCGCGAGGAAGCCGTGCGCCAGGCGCAGGCCGAAGCCGAGCAGAAAGCGCGCGCGGAGGTTGAAGCCGTCATCGAAACCGAGCGCCGCAAGCGGGAAGAAGCCGAGAAAAAGGCGCAGGCCGAAATCGCCGCGCGCACGGTTGCCGAGCGCAAGGCGCGCGAGGAAACCGACCGCCAGCTGCAGATCGCGCAGAAAGCGCGCGAGGATGCGGAGCGCCTGGCGCGCGAAGCCGCATCCGGCGAAAGCGCGGAAGCGAAACGCGCGCGCGAAGAAGCGGAACAGCGCGCGCAGATGGCCGAGGCCGCCGCCGTCAAGGCCAAGGCGCAGATGGAAGCCGAGCGCAAGGCGCGCGCCGAAGCCGAGGAACGCGCAAAAACCGAAGCCGTCGCGCGTGTCGTGCGCGAACAGGAACTGCGCGAAAACGCGGAAAAAAACGTCAAGTCGCGGGTCGAGGAAGAACTGCGCGCCCGCGCCCGCGCCGAAGCCGAGGCCGATGCCCGTTACCGCGCCGAAGCCGAAGAACGTGCCAGGGCGGCGGCGACCGACCGCAAGCTGCGCATGGAATCCGAGGCGCGCGACGCGGCCTCCTCCTTCCGTGCCGACAAAAAGCCGGGCCGCAAGGGACTGGCGGCCGTCATCGGCCTCGTCGTGCTGCTCGCCGGCGGACTGGCCACCCTGCAACTGATGCCGCTGGCGGGTTATGTGCCTGCGGTGCAGGAACTGGTGGCGCAACGACTTGGCGGCCAGCCGGTGCGCATCGCCAACATGCGCTACACGGTTTATCCGGAGCAGGTGCTGCGGATCGAGCGCATCAGCATCGGCAATGCACAGCAGATCAAGGCCGACAACGTGACCATTCCGATGATGCCCTGGAGCCTGCTGCTCGGCGAACGCGAATTCGACACCATCACTGCCAATGCGGTGAGCATGGATGCCTCCGGCGTGCAGTTGCTGCCGGGGCTCGCCAAAGCCGGCGGCAACCCCGAACTGCAGGTTCGCCAATTGCGGATGACCGGGGTGAAAATCAGCGGACTGCCGCTGGACATTCCGCAGTTCGACACCACCGTCACCTTCGGACGCAACGGCGCGATGCAGAGGACGCGCATGACCGACGGCAAGATGACGGTCGACCTCACACCCAAGGACAACAGCCTGGCGCTGAATGTCGAGGCCCGCGAATGGCGTCTGCCGGCGGGTCCTGCCCTGCAGTTCACCGATCTCTCGGTCTCCGCGCAGATCGTCGGCAGCGGGGTCACCGTCAACAGCATCGAGGGTCGCATCGGCGGCGGCCGCGTCAAGGGCGCGCTGAAAGCCGCCTGGGACAGCGGCATCGCCGTGGAGGGTGAATTCAACCTGGAAAACAGCAGGCTGCAGGAGCTGCTGCCGGCCTTCACGCGGGATTTCTCGGGCAATGGTTCGGTCAGCACCAACGGCAGCTATGCGCTGCGGGGCAAGGATCTAGATTCCCTGTTCGACGGCGGCGCGGCGGAAATCGCCTTCACGGTCAGCAACGGCGAACTGAACAACGTCGATGTGGTGCGGGCCATCCAGTCGCCGACCGCCAGCGGCACCCGCGGCGGCAAAACGCGCTTCGACACGCTCAGCGGTGCACTCAGCGCCAGCGGCGGCCGCATCAGCTACAAGCAGCTGCAACTGACCTCGGGTCCGTTGAACGCCAGCGGAACTCTCAACATCGGAGCCGACGGCACGCTGGCCGGCCGCATCAATGCTGAACTCGGCTCAAAGGGCCTGGTGGTTGCGCGCGGCAACCTCAGCATCACCGGCGCCGTGCGCGACCCGCTGCTGCGCCCCTGAACAGACAGGCAGCAAAAAAAACCGCGCCCGAAAGCGCGGTTTTTTTACGGCATTCAGGACATCAGCGCTGGTTGCGCAGCGCGGCAATGCGCTCATCCAGCGGCGGATGCGACATGAAGAACCGCGCCATGCCGCCGCCACCCGAGATGCCGAAAGCCGCCATCTGCGCCGGCAACGCCGTCTGCTCGTGGTTGCCCTTCAGGCGCTCCAGCGCGGCGATCATTTTCTGGCGACCCGCCAGGTCGGCGCCGCCCGCATCCGCTCGGAATTCACGCTGCCGGCTGAACCAGGCGACAACCATGCTTGCCAGAACGCCCAGCACCAGCTGCGCGACAAGTGTGGCGATGAAGAAGCCCGGCCCCTGCCCGCGCTCGTTCTTCAGCAGCACGCGGTCGACGAAAAAACCGATCACGCGCGAGAGGAAGATGACGAAGGTGTTGAGCACACCCTGGATCAGGGTCAGCGTCACCATGTCGCCGTTGGCGACGTGGCTCACCTCGTGGCCGAGCACGGCTTCCGCCTCGTCCTGCGTCATGTTCTTGAGCAGCCCGGTGCTGACTGCGACCAGCGCGTCATTGCGGTTCCAGCCGGTGGCAAAAGCATTGACGTCGGGCGCGTCGTAGATGCCGACTTCCGGCATGCCGATGCCGGCACGTTCGGCCTGGCGCTTGACGGTGTCGACCAGCCAGCGCTCGGTCATGTTCGCCGGCACCTCGATCACGTGCACGCCCATCGACCTCTTGGCCATCCATTTCGAGATGAACAGCGAAATGAACGCGCCGCCGAATCCGAAGAGCGCCGCGAACACCAGCAGCCCCTGCAGGTTGAGCCCGGTCTCGTTTTCCAGCGCCGCGTCGATGCCCAGCAGCTGCATGGTCAGGCTGAGCACTGCGAGAATCGCAAAGTTGGTGGCGATCAGCAGAAAAACACGTTTCATAGATTTTCAGGCTCCACAATGAATGGTTGGGCAACAACCCTTAGATAAGGCCGGGGCATGCAAGTTCAAGTGCCGCTGGCGCCCCGGAGCATAATCATAATTGCTTGTTTTTGTTGAAAAAATATTACGAACCGGCGCACAAGCCGGCGGCGGAATTGTAGCTCATGCCGGTGCGCGCACCTGCAGCCAGAAAGTCACCGGCCCGTCGTTGGTCAGCGTGACCTTCATGTCCGCGCCGAACTCGCCCTGCGCCACCGGCGCATGCAGCGTCCCAGCCGAGGCGACGAAGTGATCGAACAGCAGCCGCCCCGTTGCCGGCGGCGCCGCCGTCGAGAATCCCGGCCGCAAACCCCTGCGCGTATCCGCAGCCAGCGTGAACTGCGGCACCAGCAGCAGGCCGCCGCCGACGTCACGCAGCGACAGGTTCATTTTGCCGCCGCCATCCGTGAACACACGGTAATCGAGCAGGCGCTCCAGCAGCCGGTCCGCTTCATTGCGGGTGTCACCCGCCTCGACACCGAGCAGCACCAGCAGGCCGCGGTCAATGGCGCCGACGATCCGCCCGTCGACCACCACCTCGGCCCTGCTGACACGTTGCAGCAATCCGATCATTCACATCCCTTCATGGATTAAACGTGCGCGCTTTTGGTCCGCGGACAGGCGTCCGGGCCGGAACTGGTCGCGGTCGTCGTAATACTCTTCCCGACCGTTGTCCCCGCACCAGCCCGGAATGCCGAGCAGCGGCAGCGGCGCCAGTTCCTGCGTACGCTGCATGGTCGCCGGATCGGCGAGGTGAGCGGCAAGCAGCACATCCACCTGCTGCAACCGCGCAGTCGCCGGCAGGCACAGGATCTGCGGCTCCGCACGGAACAGCAGGCAGCGCCCGGTGATGCCCTTGTAGGGTGCCAGCACCTTTTCGCACAGCGCATGCCCGAAGGGCAGGAACTGCATGCCGTCGGCGACCCGGGCGCGATGTGTCCAGAACATTTCCTTCCAGCGAAACCCGCGGAGCATGTCCGCCAGATCCGCATCCGCCGACAGCACGATCATTCCGCTCTCGTCGAACAGCGTCAGCGCATCACGCACCGGGCCGCGTCCCCGCGCCACGGCCGGCGCCGCATGATGCCGTGCATTGAGCGCGGCCTTGGCCCGCGGAAACGCGAGCCAGACCAGCACGTTGAACAGGTCATGCCAGCTGCGTTCGCGGAACTCCAGTTCGCCGCGCTCGTAGAGCCGGACTTCATAGGACAAACCGTCCGCCGCCGGTGCGACCAGGCGCAGGGGCAGGCCGGAGGCCGTCAGCACGCCGGCCGCGGCCAGCGCCTGCTGCAGGACGGCGCGCGACGGCCAGTCGTCTCCATAAACCGGCGCCGCCGCGCTGCGCAGGGACTGCAGCAGCGGAAAAGTGTCGGCAAAACGGTCGCGCCAGGCATCCATGGGCGCGAGTGTACGACGGGCGGGACGTTTTGCAGTACACTGCCGCCCTTTCCCGGACTCCCATGCCCCTGCAAATCAGGGTAAAGGGGGTTCAGAGCTTCGTTTTTCGGAACAGCGGGAACACCGCATCGCCGGACGGGTCCATTCCTGCGAAAGCAAAATCACCGAGCAGCCATCACCATGACCGACACCCTCGCCTACCGCACCACCGCCAAAGGCAGCGCCGAGATCGCCGCAAAACCCGGCACGCTCAAGGCCGGCACCAAGGGCCTGCTCGCTGCAGTCGGACAACGCGCGACGGTTGCCGAACTGCGCGCGCGTTTCCCCCGTGCCGGTGACATCGGCGGCGCGCTGGCCCTGCTGGTCAAGGATGGCTACCTCGAACTGCTGCCCGAAAAGACACCGCCGCGCGCCGTCCGCGAACTGGAAAACTTCCTCAGTGAAAGACCGAAAGAACCGACGCTGCAGCAGCTGCAGCAGGCGGAAAGCACCATCTCGGGTGCACGCCGGCTCAAGGCCGGCTATCAGATCAGCATCCTCAACCGCCCCGGCAAACCGGTGGCGCCGCGCGGCGGCGACAAACACGTCGTATTGGTCATCGACAGTCATGAAGCAGAAGCGCTGGCCGCCGCCCGCGGCCTGATGCAAAACGGCTTCGACGTGCGCGGCGCGGCCACGCGCAGCGAAATCGCGGCGGCTCTGGGCAAAACACCGCTGCCCGACCTGATCATCATGGATGTCGACCTGCGCGATGCCGTCGGGCTCGACGTGCTCGGCAAGATCCGCGAACACGCGGAATTCAAAGATACGCCGATCATCGTCGTCACTGCCCGCGCCGAACGCGATGACATCGTCGCCGCGCTGGCCTACGGCGCCTCGGGCTACCTGAACAAGCCGGTCACGCCCAAAACGCTGGTGCGTTACACGCAGGACGCGCTCGGCCTCGACTGAGGCCGGCACTCAGTTCCTCAGCAGCCTTTCGAGCTGCAGCAGCATCACTTCGGCCGCGGCGCGGCCCTCGGCGATGGACTCCTTCGCGCGGTGGTACTCCATCGTGCCGATGTCATCGAGCAACGGCGCGATCAGCGCGTCCGCCGGTTCCCCCGCCAGACGGCTGCGGGTGATGCGCACCTGCATGATGTTGATGCTCTCGGCCACCACCTCGATCATGTTCAGCGAGGCATTGCGGCGCGGCGCGCCGGCACGCTGCGCCATGCGGCCGCCGCCGAGATCGACTCCGATCACGAAATCGGCACCCATCGCGCGGCAGAGTGACACCGGCACCGGATTCACCAGCGCGCCGTCGACCAGCAGGCGGCCATCGAGTTCGCAGGGTGTGAACAGGCCCGGCAGTGCGATCGAGGCGCGCACCGCATCCACCGCGCCGCCCTCGCGCAGCCACACCTCGCGACCGCTGCGCAGGTCGGTGGCCACCGCACCGAAAGCCAGCGGCAAATCCGAAATCTGCCGCTCCAGCAGGTTGTCGCGCAGAAAGCTGATCAGCTTCGCGCCCTTCAGGAAACCGCCATTGAAGCTGATGTCGAAAAATCCCAGCACCTTGCGCCAGGTCAGACCCAGCACCCAGTCTTCCAGCGCATCCAGTTGCCCTTCCGCGTAAACCGCGCCGACCAGCGCGCCGATCGAGGAACCGCAGACGATCTGCGGCCGGATGCCCGCCTTGTCGAGGGCTCGCAGCACGCCGATATGGGCCCAGCCGCGTGCCGATCCGGCACCAAGCGCAATCCCGATTCTGAGTTCGTTTTTCATAAAATTAACAATAAAATCAAATACTTATAAATTCACTGCGGGATGGCCCCATGGAGGAATTTCGCCACTGCGGCGACCTGCTCAGGCTGGCCGAATACAAAAGCGTCATTGTGCCCGCCGCGCATCTCCAGCAACTGGCCACGCGCGCCCGCAGCCGCCTGCAGACGCTGCCCGTGCGCGAAAGGCACGATCTCGTCATCCCGGCTGTGCACCACCAGCACCGGTCCGCGGTAGTCCTTCACACCCTGCAGGGTGTCATAACGGAAACGGCTGATCCACCTGACCGGCAGCCAGGGATAGAGTTCAGCGCCGAGATCATTGACCGAAGTGAAGGTCGACAGCAGCAGCAAGGCCCGCGGCTGCACCCGTGCCGCAAGTTCCGCCGCCACCGCGCCGCCCAGCGATTCGCCGACCAGCACGATGTCACCGGCGGCAAGGCCGCGTTCGTTCAGCCAGCGCCAGGCCGCGCGCGCATCGGCGTAGGTGCCCTCTTCATCCGGCGAGCCGCTGCTCTGGCCGTAACCGCGGTAATCGACCAGCAGCACGCCGTAGCCCATTGCCGTGAAATGCGGCAGGTACATGATGCGGTCGGCAATGCTGCCGGCATTGCCGTGCAGCAGCAGCACTGCGCCACGCGCCTTGTCCGTCGTGGCCGGCACCCACCACGCCGCCAGCGTCTCGCCGTCTCCGGTCTTGAGGCGCAGATCCTCGAAACCCAGTCCCGCAGCGGCCGGCGTCGCCGGATTGTTCCGCCCGACCTGGGGGAAATACACCAGCCGGTCCTGCGTCAGCCAGACCCAGGCCACAACGATGGCCCAGGCCGCGACGCCAATGACGAGGATCCGCAGCAGGGAGTTCAGCGCAGCCATTGCAGCGGCGGCTCCTCCAGCGCCGCGGACTGTTCGCGCAACGCAAGGATATGGTCCTGCCAGTAACGCTGGGTGTTGAAAAACGGGAAACTCGCTGGAAAGGCCGGATCGTCCCAGCGCCGCGCCAGCCAGCCGGCGTAATGCACGATGCGCAGCGTGCGCAACGCTTCAATCAGCATCAATTCATTCGCATCAAACTCGCGGAATTCGCAATAACCCTCAAGCACGGACAGCAACTGCGCCTGCTGCGACTTGCGGTCACCCGACAGGCACATCCACAGGTCCTGCACCGACGGCCCCATGCGTGCGTCGTCAAGGTCGACGAAATGCGGTCCCTCGTCGGTCCACAACACATTGCCGGCATGGCAGTCGCCGTGCAAGCGGATCAGGCGCAGCGCACCGGCGGCTTCCCAGCGCCGCTCGATGCGTTCGACCACATCCTCGGCGACGCTGGCATAGGTGTCGTAGAGATCGTCCGGCACAAAATCAGTGTCGAGCACGAACTGCACCGGCTCGTAGGCAAAGGATTCGATGTCCAGCGTCGGCCGGTGCGCAAAGGGTTTGACCTCGCCCACCGCATGGATGCGCGCGATGAAACGCCCCATCCACTGCAGTGTTTCCGGATCATCGAACTCCGGTGTGCGCCCGCCGCGGCGCGGTGTCAGCGCAAACTGGAACCCGCCGTGTTCGTGCAGCGTGCGGCCATTGAAGGCCAGCGGCGCCACCACCGGCAGCTCGCGCGCGGCGAGTTCGGTGGCGAAATCCTGTTCTTCCTGGATGGCTTGCGTGCTCCAGCGCTGCGGGCGGTAGAACTTGGCAACAACAGACTGGCCGTCGTCCAGCCACACCTGGTAAACGCGGTTCTCATAACTATTCAGCGCCTGCAGCCGGCCGTCGCAGCGGACATTGCAGCAGGACTCGATGGCATCGAGGATCAGTTCGGGATTCAGTGCCGCATAGGGTTTCATGGCGCGCACTGTAGCAGTTTCGGGGGATCCGACCGGGACGGACCGGCTTTTTGCAGGGCGAATGACGTTTCTGCGCCGCCTATTCGTTGTGGTGTGCTGATGCCGAATCCTGCTTTTTGACATCCAGAACCATGCACGCGATCAAATCCCCCGCCACATTCACTGTGGTGCGGCACATATCGAGGATACGATCCACGCCGATAATCAGCGCAATGCCGCTTGCCGGTATGCCGATGCTGCCGAGGAGCATGGCGAGAATCACGATGCCGACTCCGGGAGTGCCCGGAGAGCCGATGGATGCGCCGACCGCAAGCACCACGATCAGCAGGAGTTCGCCAAAATCGACATCCACCCCGAAAACCTGCGCCAAAAACAGCGTCGCGACAACCTGGTACAGGGCGGTGCCCGCCATGTTGATGGTGACGCCGAGCGGAATCACAAACTGCGCCAGCCCCGGGCTTATGCCCAGCTTGTCTTCCGCGGTGCGCAGCGACACCGGCATGACGGCGGCTGAACTGGAAGTCGAAAACGCCAGCAGCAGCACCTCCGAAGAAGCGCGCAAAAAAAACAGCGGCGATTCGCGGCGTTTCAGGGCATAAATCAACAGATACATCACAACCACAGCTGCCAGCCCCAGCAGCACGGTCAACACATAAACCCCCATCCCGAGCAGCGCATCGAGTCCCAGTCGCGTGGTGATCTGCGCCAGCAGGCCGAATACCGCCAGTGGCACCAGGAACATGGCCCAGTGCACCACGACCATCGCCACAGCCTGCACCGCGCGCAGCAGATCAAGCAACGGCCGGGCATTGTCTTTTGACAGGGACATCAGGGCAATCCCAAGCAGCGCGGCAAACAACACGACCTGCATCATGTTTTGCTCGACCCCTGCACGCAGAGGGTTGCTCGGCACCAGATCGACGATACGCGCCGGCAGGTCACCCAGCTTCAACTGGCGGGTTTCGCCCACCACACCGTCCGGCGCCGACTCCGAAACACTGGCGATCAGCTCACGATCGACATAATCACCGGGGCGGATCAGCAAGGCCACGGCAACGCCAATCACCACGGCAGCCACGGTCGTCAAAAGAAAAAACACCACTACGCGCGCCCCGGTGTCGCGCAACTGTGTGACACTGCCACCGGCCGCCATGCCCAGGACAATGGAGGCCACTACCAGCGGGATCACGATCATCTGGATCAGCGCCAGAAAAACATGTCCGGGCATTGCCAGCCAGTTGGTGACCGTGTGCGCCGTCGCAGGTTCCAGCCAGCCGGTGCCGGGCCCCATCGCAACGCCGGCCGCAATGCCGAGGAACATCGCAATCAGCACCTGCAGCCACAGGCGCGCACGCACAAAACCCGTCAGCTGGGTATGCAACTCGCCCAGACTGCGTAATGGCAAGCGTTCCTTGGAAGATGAACTCAAGATCTGCGTCCAGAATCAGAACAACTCAATGCCGCGCCGGCTCCCGCCCCAGCGCTTCCAGCATCCTCCCCGCCACAAACACCGAGCCGCCCGCCAAGCGCTCCGGCAGCACCTGCTGCAGCACTGTCACCGTAGTGACCCGACACTCTGCCAGCGTGGTCAACAACAGCTGCGTCACCTCCGCCACCTCGTCCTGCGGCTGCAGCGGCCAGGCAAAACCTTCGAACAGCGAATCGTCGAGCGGCGTGCTGAGGCTCAGCCGCAGTTCGCCGGCGCCGCCGTCGAGGCGGTGCGCCGACAACACGGCTTCCGGATCACCGACGGCCATGCGGAAGCGGCGCAGCGTGTTGCCGAGGAAGAGGCTCAGCGCGGCTTCGAGCTGGGCACGGCGGCCGGCCTGGGCCGCGAGCAGCAGCGGCTGCGGCGGGCGCGGCATCGGCAGGATTTCGAGACCGGGCTGGGCGAGCTGGCGCGCGAGTTCCTTCGTCAGTGCCATGCCCCAGGTGCCGATGTTGGAAGCCGACTCGAGGAAGGATGGCAGATGCTGCGGCGTGATGCCGGCGCCGGTGATGAAACGCAGATGGACCTGCTCGCGGCTGCCGCTGACATTGACCGCTTCGGGCTGAAGCATATCCAGCGGTGCGCGCCGCGCGGGGTCAGTGGCGGACTGCCACAGCGCCGAGGGTGACAGGGCCTCCAGCGCCTCCGCACTGACCAGCGCGTTGCCGAGACCGAAGTTGCGGGTGACGCCGACGGCGCCGTGCTGCTCAAGCAGTGCAGCGACCTTGGCGACCCCGGGCAATGCGCCGGGCACCGTTGCCGGCCGGCGCGCACCGGCAACGATCACCAGCGGAATTGCAAAAAAGCGCAGGCCGATGCCCTCGCCATTGCCGTCAAGCACCATGGCGAGCGAACGTGCGACACGCCGGGCACGGGCTGGCGGCTGCGCACACAAGACGGCACGGATGCCCGCGTCGTCGCCAGCCTGCAGCGCCTGCTGCAGGGCGTAACACAACACCGCGTCATCAGCCTGTGCCGCTGCCACATGCAGGGCATGGCCAGGAATTCCGGCAACGTCCCGCGGGTCCGGCAGTGTTTCCGTATTGCTCAATCGACCGCCTCTCAGTCTACTTTTGCCCCTGAAGCCTTGACTGCCTTGCCCCATTTGTCGATTTCGGAACGGATATAGGCGGTGAACTGCTCCGGCGTGTCGCCGACAAACTCGGCACCCTCGGCGATCATGCGGTTGCGCAGGTCCGGCGCCTGCAGCGCCTTGGTCGATTCGGCATGCAGCTTCATGATGATGTCGCGCGGTGTGCCGGTGGGCACCGCCATGCCGAACCAGGAACCGGTCTCGAAGCCCTTGAGCCCCTGCTCGTCAAGCGTCGCGATGTCCTTCGCCGCATCGACGCGTTTGAGGCTGGTCACGCCCAGTGCGCGCAGGCGTCCGCTGCGCGCATGCGGCAGCGTCGACACCATCGCACCGAAATAGACCTCGATGTGGCCGGCGATGATGTCGGCGATTGCCGGTGTTGCGCCCTTGTAGGGAACATGCACCATTTTCACGCCGGCCATGGACTTGAATATCTCGCCGGCGAGGTGGTGCGGACTGCCGATTCCGGTGGAGCCATGGCGCAGCGCGTTCGGATTGGCCCTGGCAATGGCAATCAGCTCCTTCGCATTTTTTGCCGGCAGCGAGGGGTGCACGACGACAATGCCCGGCACCTTGGCGAAGTTGGTGACGTAGGCGAAATCCTTCAGCATGTCGTAGCCGAGTTTCGGATACAGCGTCGGGTTGATCGCGTTGGCCACTGTCGGCATGAACAGCGTATAGCCGTCGGCCGGCGCCTTCGCGCCGAGTTCGGTGCCGATATTGGTGCCGGCGCCGGGCCGGTTGTCGACGATCACCTGCTGGCCCCAGGCCGCAGCGAGTTTCTGGCCCACGGCGCGCGCCAGCATGTCGGAAGTGCCGCCGGGGGTGTAGCCGACGATGTAACGAATGGTGCGGTTGGGATAATTCGCCGCACCCTGGGCCTGCACCGCACCGGCAGCCGCCAGCAGGGCTGATGCAGGCAACAGGTATTTATATAAGTATTTGATTTTAAACATTTTTATATCCTCCCGAACAAAGAAAAAAACCGCCACCCCGGATGCCCTGGAACACCCGGATGCGACGGCGCGCCGTTTGACGGGCCGCGCGGCCAAGGCGCGGCACCATCATCACCGGTACAACACCTTACTCGACTTTTGCGCCCGACTCCTTGACCACCTTCGCCCACTTCGCGAAATCGGCCTTGACCACGCGCGCAAATCCTTCAGCGCTGCCGCCGACCGCATCGGCACCCTGCGAATTGAGCCGCTTGACCAGCTCCGGATTGTTGAGCGCGGTGTTCAGCTCGGCATTGATCCGCCGCACGATGTCGGCCGGTGTGCCCGCGGGCGCGAAAATGCCGAACCAGTTGACCACTTCATAACCCTTCACGGTCTCGGCAATCGCCGGCAGTTCCGGGAAGGCCGCCGAGCGCTTCGGACCGGTGACTGCAAGCCCGCGCAGCTTGCCGGAACGCACATGCGGCGCCAGAGGCACTGCGCTGGCAATTGTCAGACCGATCTGGCCGCCGAACATGTCGGTGATCAGCGGCCCCGTGCCCTTGTACGGGATGTGCTCCATGCGGATGCCGGCCATGCTCTTGAACAGTTCCACCGCGAGGTGGCTCGACGAGCCGCTCCCGGCGGAGCCGTAGTTGATCTTGCCCGGATTGGCTTTCGCGTAATCAATCAGCTCTTTCACGTTTTTTGCAGGCAGCGAGGGTCCGGAGGCCAGCATCAGCGGCACCGCGACAAACTGCACCACCGGCGTGAAATCGCGGATCGCGTCGTACGACACCTTTTTGTAGAGGTGCGGATTGATCACGTGCGGGATCGAGGAAAACAGCAGCGTGTAACCGTCTGCATTGGCCCTGGCCGCGATTTCCGTCGCAATCAGGCCGCCGGCGCCGCCGCGGTTGTCGACCACCACCTGCTGGACGATGCGCTCGGACAGCTGCTGCGCGGCAATGCGGCCGAGTATGTCGGCGGCGCCGCCCGGCGGGAAACCGACCACCAGGCGCACAGGTCGCTCGGGATAGGTGCTTGCAGCGCTGGCGGGAAACGCAACACAGGCGGCGGCGATGGCGGTCAGGACATGGCGAATCTTCATTTCAGCTCCTCGTAATTGTTGTCGGGATTCAGTGACTGCAGGCAGGCTTTAGCAGCAATCATGCCACCACCCTGCCGTCGCATCACCAGCCCAGCACGTAGGCCGGACGCCGCGGATCGGCACCGCCGTGCAGCACGCCCTGAGCGTGGTCATTGACGATGGTGCACACCGACCCGGCGAGCCAGGTCATGTCGTCCCACCAGTAGATCTTGTGCCCCATCGCCGCCAGCACATCCCCTGCAGCCTTGTCGATGCGCGACTCCAGGTACAGGCGGCCCGGGAAATAGGGGTGCGGCTCGAAGGAGCCCGGATAGCTGTAATTGGCGAAGCGCGGCGCCTCCACGGCGTCCTGCACCGACATGCCGAAGACATTGATGTTGAGGAACACCTGGATCATCGCCTGGATCTGCACATCGCCGCCGGGCGTGCCGAAAGGCATGTAGGCCTTGCCGTTCTTCAGCGCCAGCGCGGGATTCGGCGTCAGCCGCGGGCGCTTGCCCGGCGCCACCGAGGACGGATGTCGCGTATCGCCCCAGGACTGCGTGCCGCGCCCCGAACACACGATCCCAACGCCCGGAACGATGGGCGTCTTGTCGGAACCGTCGGAAGGCGTGGCCGAGAAGGCATTGCCGTGGCGGTCGATGACACAGAGGTACGAGGTATCACCGGGCCCCGGCGCCTCGTCAGGTTGCGGCTCGGGCATGCAGATGTTGGCCACCGTCGACAGCGATTTCGGGTCGCCCGCTGGCGGCATTTCCGGCCAGGCGCGGTCGTCGCGGATCAGCGTGCGCCGCCAGGCCGAGTATTTGTCGGACAGCAGTCCCGCCAGCGGCACCTTGACGAACTTGGGATCGCCGAAATACTGGTGGCGGTCAGCGAAGGCGAGTTTCAGCGCCTCGGTGACCACGTGGATGTACTGCGGCGTGTTGTGGCCCATCGCCTTCAGGTCGTAACCCTTCAGGATGTTCAGCGCCATCGGCAGCGCCGGCCCCTGCGACCACGGCCCGCAGGCGTGCAGTTCGATGTTGCCGAACTTCGATTTCACGGTCGGCTCGAAATTGACCTTGAAATTGGCGAAATCCTCGTAACGCATCAGGCCGCCCTGCCCGGTGATCCATTTCGACACCGCCTTCGCGATATCGCCCTTGTAGAAGGCGTCGCGCGCGGCCTGCAGGCCGGCCTTGCGGCCGCCGCGCTTAGCCGCGCGGCGCTCTTCGTCGGCCATGTATTTCAGCGTGCGGCCGAGGTCGGCCTGCACGAACACCTTGCCCGGCACCGGCGGTTTGCCGCCGGGCATGAACACCTTCTTGCTCGAGGGCCAGCGGCCATAGTACTCGGTGTTGGCACCGATGAAGTCCGCCATCAGCGGATACATCGGGAAACCCTCGCTGGCGAAGCGGATCGCCGCCGAGGCCACCTCGCCGAAACTCATGGTGCCGAATTTCGACAATGAGGTGATCCAGGCGTCCGGCGCCGCCGGCACCACGCAGCGCTCCACACCCGGCGGAATCTTGCCGCCGTATTTTTTCATGAAGTAATCCGGCGTCACCGCGGCCGGCCACACGCCGAGGCCGTCGATCGAATGCACCTTGCGGTCCTTCGCGGTGTAGATGATCTGCGGCGCAACACCGCCGATGTTGACCTTCTCGGTCTGCAGCACACCGATGGCAAGCCCCGCCGCCACGCCGGCATCTATGGCGTTGCCGCCGGCCTCGAGAATTTCGAAAGCCGCGTGGGCGGCAAGATAATGGCCGGCCGCCACGACGTGGCGGGTGCCCATGATGGTCATGCGTTTCATCGACATGCTCGGATCTCCGGGAAAAATGCCCAGGCTGCGGCAGAACGAAGTGATTCTAACCCCTGACAGGGGCGAGCCCGGGGCCGGTAGCCACGAATTGGACATTTTGTGCGGGATGCCCACAGCCACACGAGGCACGGTAAACTTGCAGCTACATCAACGGCCGGCGCCGCATCGCGTACCCGGCCCCACCCCGAGGAGATCCCATGAAGTTCCGCATGCTCTGCATTGCCGCTGCCGCCGGCCTTTCCGCCGCCAGCCTTCCCGCCTTCGCGCAAAACTACCCGGTGAAGCCGGTGCGAATGATCATCCCCTTCGCGCCCGGCGGCAATACCGACATCATCGGCCGCATCTTCGCGCCTAAAATGGCGGAAATCCTCGGCCAGCCGATCATCATCGACAACCGCGGCGGCGCCGGCAGCATCATCGGCACCGAAGCCGCGATGCGCGCTGCGCCCGACGGCTACACACTGTTGCTCGCCTCCGCCGCGCACACAATCAACCCGGCGATGGTTAAAAAACTACCCTACGATTCGATCAAGGACTTCACGCCGCTGGGCGTAGTTGCCGACGTGCCCACCGCCTTCGTCATCCACCCCTCGCTGCCGCCGAAGAACGTGAAGGAATTCGTGGCGCTGGCCAAGGCGCGGCCGAATGACATTTTCTACTCCACCGCCGGTCAGGGCACCGTCGGCCACCTCGCCGCCGAACTGCTGATCTCGACCACCGGTGCCAAACTCACCGGCGTCCACTACAAGGGCAGCGGCCCGTCGATGGTGGATCTCGTCGGCGGCCACGTGCAGACGCAGTTCCCGAGCATGCCGGCTGCAGTACCCTACGTCGCCCAGGGCCGCCTGCGCATGATCGGCCAGACCGGTGAGAAACGCTCGCCCGCGGCACCGTCCGTGCCGACATTCATTGAGCAGGGCTACAAGGACTTTGTCGTCTCCAGCGGCTTTGCGATGTTCGGCCCGGCCAACCTGCCCAAGGCAATCGCCGACCGCGTCAATTCCGCAATGGCGCAGGCACTGAAGGATCCCAAGGTCAACAGGACCCTCCTGGACCAGGGCGCCGAACCCAGCGGCAATTCCCCCGAGGCGCATGACAAGTTCAACCGCGCCGAGATCCAGAAATGGATCAAGGTCGTCAAAGCAGCCGGCATCCAGCCCAACTGAAATCGCCTGCTGCAGCGCACACGGTGCGCTAAAATCACGGGGTCCCGCAGGACCCCGTATTTTTTTCAAGACATTCCGAGAATCCCATGACCCCGTTCGATTTCCAGTTTCCCTACACCTCGCAGCGCATGCCGGTGCTGGCACGCAATGCCGTTGCCACCTCGCAACCCCTTGCCGCCCAGGCCGGCCTGCGCATGCTGCTCAAGGGCGGCAACGCGGTGGACGCCATCCTCGCCTCCGCAATTTCGCTGACCGTGCTGGAACCCACCAGCAACGGCATCGGCAGCGATGCCTTCTGCATACTCTGGGACGGCAAGAAGCTGCACGGCCTCAACGCCTCGGGTCGTTCGCCCGCGGCGTGGACACCGGATCGCTTCAAGGGCGCGCAGGCGATGCCGCAGCGCGGCTGGGATTCGGTGACGGTGCCGGGCTGCGTCTCCGCATGGGCCGAGATGTCCGCGAAATTCGGCAAGCTGCCCTTCGCCGACCTGTTCGAGCCGGCGATCAAATACGCCACCGACGGCTACATGGTGACGCCGACCATCGCAAGGCTGTGGGCCAACCAGGCACCGGAACTGAAAAACCAGCCCGGATTCGCAGAGGCCTTCATGCCACGCGGCCGCGCACCGCTGCCCGGCGAAAAATTCTCCTTCCCGGCACAGGCCAAGACGCTGGCGCGCATCGCCGAAACCAAAGGCGAAGCCTTCTATAAAGGCGACCTCGCCGAGAAAATCGTTGCCTGGGCACAGCAGCATGACAGCGCGCTGACGCTTGACGATCTCGCCAGCCACGCAATCGACTGGGTCGAGCCGATCGGCATCGACTACCGCGGCTACACGCTGCACGAAATTCCGCCCAACGGCCAGGGTATCGCCGCGCTGATCGCGCTCGGCATCCTCGAGAATTTCGACGTCGCCAAGCTGGCGGTCGACTCGGCCGACAGCATGCACCTGCAGATCGAGGCGATGAAACTCGCATTTGCCGACATCAACGAGTACGTATCTGATCCGGCGACGATGCGCGTCAAACCGTCGGAGATGCTCGACAAGGATTACCTGAAGAAGCGCGCGCAGCTGATCGACATGAAGAAGGCGCAGGAGCCGGCACACGGCAATCCCGCCAAAGGCGGCACTGTGTATCTCACCGCTGCCGACGAGTCCGGCATGATGGTGTCGTACATCCAGTCCAACTTCGCCGGCTTCGGTTCCGGCGTCGTCGTGCCGGGCACGGGCATCAGCATGCAGAACCGCGGCTTCGGCTTCAGCCTGAAACCGGGCCACGCCAACATCGTCGCCCCGCGCAAGCGTCCCTTCCACACCATCATCCCGGGTTTCCTGACGAAAAACGGCAAGCCGTTGATGAGTTTCGGCGTGATGGGCGGCTCGATGCAGGCGCAGGGCCACATGCAGGTGGTCTCGCGCATGGTCGATTACGGCCAGAACCCGCAGGCTGCAGCCGACGCACCGCGCTGGCGCGTCGACAGCGGTCTCAAGGTCGGCATCGAGCACGGCGTCGCCGCGGAAACGGTCGCCGAACTGCGCGCCCGCGGACACGACATGCCGCAGGCCGACCGCTGGTCCACCGACTTCGGCCGCGCACAGCTGATCTACAAACTGGAGGACGGCTACTTCGCGGCCTCGGAGCGCCGCACCGACGGCCAGGCCGTCGGTTTCTGAGTCCGGAAACAGACCGATGAAATACTCCCTCGGCGAACGCAAGGTGGTGTGCAAGGGCGATTACTGGATCGCCCCCAATGCCGTCGTCATCGGCAGCGTCACGCTGGAAAACAACGCCAGCATCTGGTGGAACTGCGTGCTGCGCAGCGACAACGAGACCATCACCATCGGCGAAAACGCACAGGTGCAGGACGGCTCGGTGCTGCATGCCGACCCCGGATTCCCGCTGACCCTGGAAAAGAACGTCAGCGTCGGCCACATGGCGATGCTGCACGGCTGCACCATCGGCGAGGGCAGCCTGGTCGGCATCGGTGCTGTGATCCTCAACGGCGCAAAAATCGGCAGGAACTGCCTGATCGGCGCGCGCGCATTCATCGGCGAGGGCAAGGAAATCCCCGACGGCTCGATGGTGCTGGGCATGCCGGGCAAGGTCGTGCGCCAGCTCTCGCCCGAGGAAATCGCACGCATCAACCGCATTTCCGAGCACTATGTGAAGAATTCGCAGCGCTACCGCAACGAACTGAAATCCGACGAATCCTGAGCGCCGCGAGGGAGGCCGCCATGACCGCGATGAGCAAATTCGGGTTCCGCATCAAGACCCGCGGCGGCATGGTGGTGGAAAACCTGATGGTGCAGGCGCGCGACCAGGCGGAGGCTGAAAACCGCATACGCCAGATCTACCGCCACTGCGAAATCCTCGAATGCAGCACGCTGGCCCCGGACACGCGCGGGGAAGGCATGGATCTCGAGGGAATGATCTCGCTGATCAGCCGCCAGGAAGAACCGCGCTAGATCCCCGGCGTCAACTGCCGGCGCGGCGCGCGTGCACCAGGCGCAGGCTGGCAGCAACACCGCGGCGCGCCGCGGCATCCTGCCCAGCCGACAGCGCGGTGCGTGCGCCCGGGGGCGCCGTTCGCACCGCCGGTGCTGCGGCAGGCGGCTTCAGCTGGATGAAACCGGAAACCAGCAGTTCCTCGAGCAGGGCCGCGTAATCGCGCGCGCCGCGGCTTGCGGGCGCGTGTTCGAAAACATCCTGGTTCCCGGCCGGACTTTCGGCGAGGCTGACGTTCTCGGCAATGCGCGTTGCGCAGACTTCATCGCCGTAACGGATGCGCAACTGGCTCTCGATGTCAGTCGACATGCGGCGCCGGGAATCGTAGCGGGTGATCAGGTAGCGGCGCGGCACACGGCGCTTCAGCACCTGCTCCAGCGCCTTCAGCGTGCGCTCCATCTGCAGCGCCCCCTTTATCGCCAGGTAATCCGTCGAGATCGGGATGATCACCCCGTCGGCGGCAAACACGCTGCCCAGCGATAGCACACCCAGCATGGGACAAGCATCCATCAGCACCGGACGCGTGACCGGTTCCTTCTCGAGCGCGACAGCGAGGCGCGTCAACACCGCTGGCCCCTTGCCAAACTGCGTATCGACCTTCGACAGCTCGATATGTGAAGGCACCAGCCTCCAGCCGTTGCGCGTGGTCATGGACAGCGAGGCGAGCGGCACGCCATGCGCATACAGGCCGTAGAGGCTGGCATCGGCACGCGGCACCGTTACGCCGCAAACATCGGTAAGGTGTCCCTGGGGATCGAGGTCGATGACCAGCGGATCGGCACCGCGACGCTGCAGCAGGCCGGCCAGATTCAGCGTCGTTGTCGTCTTGCCGACACCGCCCTTCTGATTGAACACCGCAATGCGCGCCACCGGAACCTCCGCAATATCTGTGTATCTGTGCAACCGGACATGAATCGGATCGGGGATTTTGCGCTGTCAATCAGCCTGTTGGCAACAACTGCTTCAGCGGCGCATGAATAAGATGCTGCAACCCGCTGTGCAGACTTGACTCCAGCAGAGCCGGAGCGACCGTGAGAAAAAAATAAATCAATATAAACAGATAGTTGTAGGTCACACCAAGGGCCGGGCACAAGCGTGACCCCGGATTGCGGCAAACCCGCAACGCGCGCCGGCACCGGCACGGTGATTTTTATGCGATCCCGCCGACCCGGATCCCTGCCGGATACCGTGACAAATTTCCGCGCAAAAGTACCGCCCCGGACATGATTCGCGACACGGCGCCGATAGCGACCGCCGTTGAATTCGGTTATCCTCGCGGCAAATATCAGGGGGGTATTTGAAATGGCGTTTTACGCGTTTTACGTGATCGCAATCGTCGTGCTGATCCTGCATTTCACCGGCTGGCTCAAACGCAACAACCTCGAATGGCTGGTACTCGCCCTCGCCGTCGCCGTATTCCCCGTGGTGATTTTCCTGCGCTGAAGGCAGCGCAGCCCGGTCTTTTCACTTCAGCAGCAGGCTGGCACCGCTGGCGAGCAGCATCAGCGCCAGCAGCCGCGAGAAGGTTTCGGCATTGATCCGGTTGCCGAGTTTTTCGCCGACCAGCGTCGCAATCCACATCAGCGGCAGCAGCATCACGAACAGCAGCAGTATCCCCGCATCGTAGAAACCCGCCCAGGCATAACCGCCGATGCGGGCCACCATCTCGGCGAACCACAGCGCCGCAACCGTCGCCCGGAATCCCGCGCGCCCGATGCCGCGGGCATTGATGTAGATCACCACCAGCGTGCCACCACCCCCACCGAACAGGGTGTCAAAGAAGGCGCCGAGAAAACCCACCGGAAAAGCCCAGCGCTGCGAGCAGCGCAGCTGCGGCAGCCCCAGCGCGCTGACGGCCAGCATGTAAACCGAGTACAGCACCAGGAAGCCGCCGAGCATCAGCACCAGCATCCGGTTGTCGAGCACCGCGAACAACCACAGCCCGGCCAGCGCCCCGATGATGGTCGGCGGCAACAGCAGTCGCAGTTCATCCCAGACGATTTCGCGGCGGTCGCGGATCACCAGGATCACGAACAGCACAAACACCAGCAGGCTGCACAGCGGCACCGCCAGTTGCAGCGGAATGACAAAGGCGAGCAGCGGCACGGCGATCATGCCGGCGCCGAAACCCGACATGCCGCGCACCACGAAGGCGGCAAAAACCGAAGCTGCAATCCAGGCCAGTTGGAAAGCGTCGAGGCCCGTCATCAGGGAGCCCCTATTTCAGCGCCAGCGCAGTGCCGCTGATCAGCAGCACGACGCCCACCGCGCGATGAAACAGCAACGGATCAAAACGCCGCACCAGCCGCGCGCCCAGCCAGGAACCGAGGATCATCATCGGCAAGGCCGCCGCCAGCAGCAGCATCGCGTTGCGGTCATACAGTCCGAGCGTGGCATAACCCGCGACGCGGGTCAGTCCCTGGAACAGCATCACCATGGTGATGGTCACCCGGAAGGCATCCTTGCCGAGGCGGGCCGCGTTCAGGTAGATCACGTAGAGCGGCCCGGCCGCCCCGCCGAACAGCGAACCGACGATCCCTGCAGAGAAGCTGGTTACACCCGCCACCGGCAGCATCCAGCGCGGGGGGATCGCCGGCGTACGGCTGGCGAGCACCATCACGTACAGCGCATAGAGCACCACGAAAACACCCAGCGCGCGCGCCAGGGGCTGGGGATCGATCACGCTCAGCAGGTAAATGCCGAAAAACACACCGAGCAGGCTGCCCGGAAGGATGCGCCAGATCTCGCGCCAGACAATGTCGCGCCAGCCGGCAACGCCCTGCCCGACCGAGGACAGCATGTTGAGCACCGTCACCACCGGCACCGTCACCTGTACCGGAAACACCAGCGCCAGCAGCGGCACTGCCACCGCGCCGCCGCCGAAGCCGGCACCTCCACGCACGGCAAAGGCGAGCGTCACCACACCCGCGCAGAACAGCATCTGCCACAGCGACAGTTCATCCATCGGCACGGCCCTCCCCGCGCAGCGCGCGCCGTCCGGCATGAAGGGCCAGCAGCGTCAGCACGGCGATCACGGTGACCATGCCGAAAGTCGTCACGTAGCTGCCGGTCAGCTTGTAGACCAGCGTGAAGGCGGTCGGTCCGGTCAGGATGCCGGCAAAATTCCATACCATCGCGCCGCCGGTGACGATGCTGACCTGCCCCGGCGGACTGCGCCGCGCCACCTCCGCGGTGTAAAGCCCGTTCCAGCCGATCGCCGTCGCGCCGAGCACCGCAAACAGCAGACCGGTTACCGCCACCGGCCATCCCGGCTGCAGGAAAACCACGGCGCCGCAGCAGATGATCGACCCCAGGGTCAGGTACTGCAGCGCAGCCAGGCAGTCGCCGCTGCGGTCGGCGAGCCAGCCCCAGGCGATGCGCCCGAGCACGCCGAAAATCTGTGCCAGCGACAGCATCAAGCCGGCCTGAACCAACGTGTAGCCGCCCTCGCCGACCAGCATCACCACCGTGAAGGTGCTGACGCAGAGCTGGATGAAGGCAAGGCAGAACGCGGCAACCCCCAGCCAGCGCAGCGCCGGCAGGCGCCACATCAGACGCAGGCCGTCGAACAACCGCGCCTGCACCGGAAGGTCGGGACGGCGGTCATCATCCCAGGTGCGGCGCGCCGGCTGCATCGCCAGCAGTGTCGCCAGTGCCGAGACCAGCACCAGTGCCAGCGCCCAGCGCCAGCCGAAGGCCAGCGTGACCGCCGGCGCTATCAGCGCCATCAAGGCCCAGGCCAGCGGCACCCCGGTCTGCTTCAGCGAAAAAATGAAATTGCGGTGCTGCGGCGGACTGTAACGAAAGAGCAGATGCGCGGCTGCCGGCAGGAGGATGCTCATCGCCGTGCCGATGAACACCGATGCGAACACCAGCGCAGGGACACTGCCGTGCAGGGCGATCGCCAGGCCGGTGATGCAACAGGCCAGGCCGATCTGGGTCGTGCGGCAGCCGCCGTAACGCGCCACCATCCAGGTGAACAGCATCGACCCCAGCATCGCCGCGCCGTAGATCACGCTCATCTGGTAACCGATCAGCGAAGCCTCGACGCCGAGCGCGGGCGCCAGCTCCGGCGCAATCACCGGAAACACCGCCGCGCCCATCGCGCCCGCGACCTGGGCTGCGGTGGTGGCCGCGACCACGGCGACAACGCCGGTTGCCGGCACCGGAACCACCTTCATGTCCTGCGCTCCGCGCGCGCGGCAGCAGCGGCCAGCGCGGCGCTGGCCAGCGCCGCCGCCGCGAGCAGCACGAAGGTGCTGGTGTAGCTGCCGATGCCGCGATAGGCCGCGGCGAACAGCGCAGGACCGGCCAGTATCCCGCCGAACACCCACACCATCATGCCGCCGGTCGCCACACTGACCATGCCGGGAGGACTGAGCCGCGCGATCTGCGCATGCATCACGCCATTCCAGCCGTAGGCAACGAAGCCGAACAGCGCGTAAAACACCGCCAGCGCCGCCACCGGCGGCCGCTGCGCGATCAGCAGGCTGGCCACGCAGCCCAGCGCGGCGGCAAGGCTGGTCAGCACCAGGACCATGATCGCCCTGCCGCCGCGATCAGCCATCCAGCCGAAAACCAGCCGGCCGGCCATGCCGGACACCTGCACCAGCGACAGCATCGCGCCGGCGGCGACGAGGCTGTAACCGGCCTCCTGCACCAGCAGATTCACCGTGAACGTGCCCAGGCAAAGTTGCACAAAGGAAAAAAAGAAACCGGCCATCGCCAGGTAACGCAGCACCGGATAACGCCACAACACGCCGACACCGGTGAGCAGGTTGGTGCGGGATGCCGCGCCGGGATCGCGGTCATCGTCCCATTGGCGGCGCCAGCGCCCGAGAAGCAGCGCCCCGGCCACCGAATACGCCAGCACCACCAGCATCGACACCCGCCAGCCGAAGGCCACGGTGAGCACCGGTGCCACCAGCGCAATGGCGGCCCAGCCCAGCGGCACGCCGGTCTGCTTGATCGAGAAAATCAGGTTGCGGCGCGCCGGCGGACCGAAACGGTAGAGCAGGTGCGCCGCGCCGGCCGCCGCCAGCGCGGTGCTGATGCCGCTGCACATCGCGGCCACCGGCATCAGCCACAGCTTGCCGGCCAGTCCCGCGATCATGCCCGCCGCGCAGATCCACAGCGACCACTGCATCGCACGGCAGGCGCCCCAGCGCAGCACCACGGTGCCGACCGCGCCCGAAGCCAGCATCGCCGTGCCGAAGAGGATGCTCATCAGGTAGCCCACCGCCGAAGCGTCGATATCGAGCATGCGCGCGAGCTGCGGCGCCAGCACCGGAAAGATCGCAATGCCCATCGCCGAGGCGATCTGCGCCGCTGTGGTCACCAGCACCACGACCACGATGGAGGGCGCGGACATGCTCATCAGTCCTTGCGCACGGCCCGTTGCGCCATCAGCAGCAGGCCAAAGGCGGCCACGGCGGAAGCAGTCACCAGCAGGAAGGTGTTGCCGTAACTGCCGATGCCGCCGTAGGCCGCGGCGAAGGCCGCCGGCCCCACGAGAACACCCGCGAACACGAAGAAGGTGGTGCCCGCCGCCACCACGCTGGCCATGCCCGGGGGGCTCAGCCGCGCAGCCTCGGCATGGAACACGCCGTTCCAGCCCACCGCGGTCGTGCCGATCACAAAAAACAGGACGTAGACCAGAAACCGGTTCCACTCCGGATCGAACAGCGCCAGCAGCAGGGTCGAGGTGATGGTGATGCCGCAGATGATCATCAGCACCTGCAGGCTGCTGCCGAGGCGATCGGCAAGCCAGCCCCAGCATATGCGCGAAGCCGAACCGCCGATCTGCACCACCGACAGCATGACCCCGGCCTCGACCAGTCCGTAACGCCCTTCGGCCACCAGGTAGATCACGGTGAAGCTCAGCACGATGCGCTGGATCGCCGAAAAAATCATCGCCACCAGCGACATCCAGCGCAGGTCGGCCTGCCCCCAGACCAGCGGCACGCCGCCGAAGGCCGCACCGCCTCCCTGCTGCGTCCTGCCGCGGTCGGCATCCCAGGCCTGACGATAACGCTGCATCACCAGCACCAGCACGAGGATCAGCACGCCAACCATCAGCAGCGACCAGCGGAATCCGAAATGCACGGCGATTGCCGGCGCCGTCAGCGCGGTGATCACACCGCCCACCGGCACCCCGGTCTGCTTGATCGAGAACATGATGTTGCGCCGCTGCGGCGGCGTGTAGGACACCAGCAGGTGGGCCGCCGCCGGGTTGATCAGGCCCATGCCGATGCCGACGAAGGCCGAACCGAGCGCGATGGCCGCGACGTACGGAAACGCGAACAGCACCAGTCCGGCACCGCAGCACAGCACCGCGAGTTGGGTGGCGCGCGCCGCACCATAATGCAGCACGGCCCTGCCGCCAAACATCGTCGCCAGCGTCGCCACGCCGAAAGTCAGGCTGACCTGGTAGCCGATCAGGATCGGGCTGACGCCCAGCGCCTCCGCCAGCTTGGGCGCAATTGTCGGCAGCAGGATGTTCGACATCGCGATCATCATCTGCGCGAAGGTTGCGACGGCGACCACCGTCCACGGGCCGGGCATCAGGGCTGCGCCGGTCACGGGAACACTCTGCAGGGGGAAAGTTGCCGGAGAAACACACCGCATTGTGTGGACTGCGCCGCAATGGTGCAAGGCGCACGCTCACGATGCGGTCTGCGCACCATCACGGAGCAAAGCAAATATCAGATCCGCACTGTTGACATGTCAGAAGATGTTTTCTAAGATTTTATGGAAATGAGCACCGCCGCCGCCAAAACCATTCCCCTGCTCAGCGAACGCGCCTACGAACGCGTCAAGCACGACATCATCTGCTGCCTGATAGCGCCGGGCACCGAAGTCTCCGAAGCACAGCTCTGCGAGCAGTACAAACTCGGCAAGGCGCCGGTGCGCATGGCACTGTCCCGGCTCGCCCACGACGGCCTGGTGCGCGCGATGCCTCGCCGCGGCTACATGGTGACGCCGGTCACCCTCAAGGACATCCAGGACGTGTTCGAGCTGCGCCTGCTGCTGGAGCCGCGCGCGGCGCGGCTTGCGGCCGGCAAGGTCGACGCCAAACGGCTGCGGGTGCTCGATGAAATCTGCCGCGCCGGTTACCAGTCCGGCGAAGCCAAAAGCACCGCCCGCTTCCTCGAGGCCAACAAGGAATTCCATGTCGCGATTGCCCAGGCATCGGGCAATGCACGGCTGACCCACGCCATTGCCCAGCTGCTGGACGAGATGACGCGGCTGCTGCATCTCGGCCTCGGCTTCCGCAACCGCACCCAGGAGATGCAGCACGAACACCGCACCCTGGTGCGCGCGCTGGTGCGCGGCGACGGCGCGACCGCGGAGAAAATCTGCCAGGAGCAGATCGAGGCCGCGCGCGACATGGTGCTCAAGGCCATACTCAACAGCGACACGGTGATGAACGTCGCCATCGTCGCGGAAAGCCGCTGATCAATGCCCGAGCAGACACTGCACACCCTCGTCCGGCGGCTCGACGCCGCGATGGAAGCGCCCCCGGAAAGCCTCCATGACGCGGTGACCGGCGCGCTCGCCGAAGCCGTGGCCCGCCGCGACTGGCTGCGGGATGAGCAGCAGCGGGCGGAAGCGGAGCAGTACGCGCGCCATGTGCTGCACGCCGATCCGCAGGGCCGCTACACGGTCGTGTCCCTGGTCTGGGGCAGCGGCCAGCAGAGCCCGATACACGCGCACCACACCTGGTGCAGCGTCGCCGTCTACCGCGGGGAAATCAGCGAGACCTTCTACGCGGCGAACGACGGCGCACCGGTTCCGCTGCGCACCGTGCGCCGCGGCGCCGGCACGCTGAGTTTCGACGGGGGCGATGCCGGCGTGCACCGCATCGCCAATCCGGCCGGCGATACCGCGGTCTCGATACACGTCTACGGCATCGGCGCGGCAGAGGTGGCCACCGGTGTCAACCGCGTGCTGGGCTGACAGGACAGGCATCACGCACAGGGTTCATAATCACGGCGGCGGCACAGGCAGGCCGCCATCGTTTCAGCAATCATCATCCAACGGAGAAATGCAATGAAAGCAGTCGTACTTCGGGAACACGGCGGACTGGACAAACTGGAATACGTGGCCGATTTTCCCGATCCGGTGGTCTGCGAAGGCCATGTGGTGATCCGGGTCAGGGCGACCTCGTTCAAC
>JAHCAG010000009.1 GCA_019635015.1 Burkholderiales bacterium
CTCAACGAACCCGACGTGTCCTATCACGGCGTGGTCTACACCGAAGCGCTGGGTGCCGCGGCCTACATCGGACGCGCCCGCGTGGTGCCCCTGCGCAACATGGGTGCCGCGCTGTCGCCGTTCAACGCCTTCCTGATCCTGCAGGGCATCGAGACGCTGGCGGTGCGCATGGACCGGATCTGCGACAACGCGCTGGCTGTAGCGCGCCATCTCCAGGGCCACGCAAAAGTGGGCTGGGTGCGTTATGCCGGTCTGCCCGACCATCCGGACAGGCTGCTGGTCGACAAATACATGGGGGGCCGCGCTTCGGGCATCCTCAGCTTCGGCATCAAGTCCGGCAGCGCCGGCGGTGCGCGGTTCATCGACGCACTGAAACTGGTGACGCGGCTGGTCAACATCGGCGATGCCAAATCCCTGGCCTGCCATCCGGCGAGCACCACCCACCGCCAGCTCTCGCCCGGGGAATTGGCAAGCGCCGGCGTCAGCGAGGACATGGTGCGCCTGTCGATCGGCATCGAACACATCGACGACATCATCGCGGACCTGGAGCAGGCGTTGCAGGCGGCCTGACGGTCCGCTTTCAGTTCATGCCGCCGATGCTGTCCAGGGTTTTCCGGTAAAGCCCGGTCCGCGGGCCGCCCAGCGCCACGGCCTTGCGCGCGGCCGCCAGCGCCTCGCTCCGGCGGCCCAGCTCGAAGCGGACCTGTGCCAGATTGTTCCAGGCGTCGCCGGACTGTGGATGTTCAACGGTGGCCTGGAGGTAGGCCGCCTCCGCTTTGGCAAGATCACCCAGGGCGTAGGCGGTGTTGCCGAAGCCCAGGCGCGCGATGAGGTTTGCCGGCCAGCGCGCGAGTGCGCCGGCGTATGCGTGTTGCGCGGCTGCGGGAGAACTGCGCTCCAGTGCGGCGGCGGCGGCGACATGGTCCGCTTCGGTTGCGGTCGCCGCCAGCCGGTCGGGCTGCAACACGACCATGGCCCAGTGCCTGCTGCGTGCCCAGGTGCGCTCGAAAGTCGACAGTGTCATGGCCAGCCGGCGTGTGGTGCCTGAACGCAGGATGATTTCCTCGCGCCCGCGGTCGTAACCGACGACGACGGCGTAATGCCAGAGTGGTGCAAAGGCCAGCGAGAGATTCTGCAGCACGATGACCGGATTGCCGGCGGCAACCTCCGTCAGCAGGTCCTGCAGCCGGGGCGCCAGCGGATACGCCAGCAGGCCGTGGCGCCGGGTTGCGGCGAGCATTTCCGCCTGCAGGGAGCCTTCGCGTGCCGGAAGGTAGACCTGCGGCACCAGGGCTTCGGGTGATGCCGGGACACCCGCATGCGTCAATGCCATGGCCAGCGCGGCCGGTCCGCATTGATAGTCCTGCTGCGGGAAAAACGGCACGGCGGCGAGTTCTGCCCGCGAAGGCAGCTCCGCCGGCGGGTGTTCGAGCAGGGTCCGGACCTGGGGGCTGGCACAGCCCGCAAGCAGAATCGACAGGAGCAGGACGCCCGCGGTCGCGGGCGCCCCGAGGCTGCGCAACACCGTCTAGCGGACGGACCGCGTGAACGGGAAGACCTTGGTCAGGCCGAGGATGTCGGTGACCAGCAGGATGATGAAGACCGCAAAAAGCACACCGACAATACCGGCACCGGCAGGCAGTTCGTCGATGCGTCCGGCGAGTTCCCCGATTTCCTGATCCGACAATGCGTCAACGCGTGCTTTTGCCGCATTCGCATCAACGCCGAAAGACTGCAGCTGTGAACGCACGTCTTCCCGCTCCAGAAAACTGCGGACACGTTCGCGTTCGGAACTGGCGTAGATCTGGTCGGTGGTGACGATATCCGCCGAGGCAGGCAGCGGCAATCCGAGCGCAAAAGTGCAGACGACAAGCAGGCGGGCGATGGCACGGTTAAAACGGTTCATAGGGCAGCTCCTTGTGAAGTTGGCACAAAACAAGCATTACCCCCGGGCGACGGTGCAACTCATGTGATTTTTTTTGAGGTCGCCACTCGGCCGGAAAGAAACAGGATCATTGCAGGACCATGCTCTCCGGCATGGCCGCCATTTTACCTGTTTTGATCACGCGGCGCGGCCGCCCTTTGTCACCGGTCAAGTCACCGTGCCCGTGCCGGGGCTCGCTGCTGCAGCGCTGGATCTTGCTTCGGTTCAGGTCCAGCGTACGTCATCGGCGCGGTCTTCAGCGCCCAGCAGCGTCGTGGTGTACACCCAGGTGGCATCGCAGAGGTCATATCGCCGGCTGAGCCGGCGGCGGACTTCGCGCTCGGCATCGTTCGCGGGCATCTTCGAGCGTTCCCACATCGCGAGGTCGGGCCGCCGTGTCATCATCAGTGCGCTGGCGCGTCCGGCCGGATCGTCCGTGCAGCGCCACAGGCCGATGACCTGTGAGTCGTAGGCGGATTCGAATCCAGGCCAGGCTTCGGCGCAGAGCGCCAGGAATTCCGTCCAGTTCGCGTCCGGCAGTTCGAACCAGCGAAAGGCATAGTTTCCCTGCCGTTGCGGCGGCTGCGGCGTGTCGGGACGCAGCGTAGCCTGCATCGGCCGGCTGTGGATCTCCTGCACGTCCGCGGTGCCGCGCAGCAGTGATCCGGCGCTGCCTGCATCGGCCGCCGCGGGCCACACGGTGATGGCATTCAACTCGTCGCGGGGGCGTCCGATCTGCGAACGCCAGAGCCCGAACAGCGCGCCGCCCTGGCCGGCCCAGTCCAGGCGGGCCAGGTTCCCGGCCACCTGTGCCCAGGTGCGCGGGGCACAGCGGATCGCGTGATGGGCGTAGGTCAGCATGACTGCCATGGCCCGCCGTGCTCAGTCGGTGACCGCGCCCTTGCTGGCGGTGGACACCAGCCGCGCGAACTTGGCCAGCGCGCCGCGGGTGTAGCGCGGCTTCGGCTGTTTCCATTTCTTTTTGCGTGCCGCGAGTTCCTTCGCGGGAACGTTCAGCTGGATCAGCCGCTTGATGGCGTCGATGGTGATCGAGTCGCCTTCCTTCACCAGCGCGATAGGTCCGCCCTCGAAGGCTTCCGGTGCGACGTGGCCGACCACCATGCCCCAGGTGCCGCCCGAGAAACGGCCGTCGGTGATCAGGCCCACCGATTCACCCAGTCCCTGGCCGATCAGCGCACCGGTGGGCGCGAGCATTTCCTGCATGCCGGGCCCGCCCTTGGGGCCTTCGTAGCGGATCACCACGACATCGCCGGCCTTGATCTTCTTCGCCATGATCGCCTTCATGCAGGCGACCTCGGAATCAAAAACGCGCGCAGGCCCGGTGATCTTCGGCGATTTCAGGCCGGTGATCTTGGCCACGCAACCTTCCGGCGCGAGATTGCCCTTGAGGATTGCGAGGTGGCCCTGTTTGTACATCGGGTTCGACCAGGGACGGATCACGTCCTGGTCTGCGCGCGGCGCATCCGGCACGCTCTTCAGTTCCTGCGCCAGCGTTTTGCCGGTGATGGTCAGGCAGTCGCCGTGGATCAATCCCTGCTTCAGCAGCATCTTCAGCACCTGCGGCACGCCGCCGGCGCGGTGGAAATCGACCGCGACGTAACGTCCCGAAGGTTTCAGGTCGCACAACACCGGCACTTTCTTGCGCACCCGCTCGAAGTCGTCGATGGTCCATTTGACCTGCGCCGCATGGGCGATCGCGAGGTAGTGCAGCACGGCGTTGGTGGAGCCGCCGGTGGCCATGATCAGCGCCACCGCGTTTTCGATCGACTTGCGGGTGACGATGTCGCGCGGCTTGATGTCCTGTTTGATCGCATTGACCAGCACCCGCGCCGATTCGGCCGCGGAGTCCGCCTTCTCCGGGTCGGGCGAGGCCATCTGCGAGGAACCGAGCACGCTCATGCCCAGCGCCTCGAAGGAGGACGACATCGTGTTGGCGGTGTACATGCCGCCGCAGGCGCCGACCGAGGGGCAGGCATTCTTTTCGATGCCGATGAAGTCCTCGTCGCTCATCTTGCCCGCGGCGTAGGAGCCGACCGCTTCGAAGGCGCTGACGATGGTCAGGTCCTGGCCTTTCCACCGGCCGGGCTTGATGGTGCCGGCATAGACGTAGACGCCGGGCACGTTCATGCGCAGCATCGCGATCATGCCGCCGGGCATGTTCTTGTCGCAGCCGCCGCAGACCAGCACGCCGTCCATGGCCTGGCCGTTGACCGCGGTCTCGATGCAGTCGGCGATGACCTCGCGCGACACCAGCGAGTACTTCATCGCCTCGGTGCCCATGCCGATGCCGTCGGTGATGGTCGGCACGCCGAAGACCTGCGGCATCGCGCCGGCGGACTTCAGTTCGGCGATTGCGCGGTCGACCAGCGGCTGGATGCCGGCATTGCAGGGGTTCATCGTCGAATGGCCGTTGGCGACGCCGACGATCGGCTTGTCGAAGTCGCCGTCACCGAAACCGACGGCGCGCAGCATCGCGCGGTTGGGTGAGCGGGCGACGCCGGCGGTGATCAGCTGGCTGCGTTTGTTGAGCGGCATGGTTGTTCTCCGTCGGGCCGGGTGGGCCACGTATAATGAGCACAACATTTTATCGCATCCTCCCGCCTTTCCCATGTTCGTTCATCCCCAGTTCGACCCGATTGCCCTGCAGCTCGGGCCCGTGGCCCTGCGCTGGTACGGCCTGATGTACCTGCTCGGCTTCGCGCTGATCTGGCTGTTCGGCCGTTACCGCATCGACCGCAACCCGGGCGGCGGCTGGGTTCGCAATGACCTCGACGACGTGCTGTTCTACGGCATCGTCGGCACCATCCTCGGCGGCCGGCTGGGTTATGTGCTGTTCTACAAGTTCGGCGACTATCTCGCGGCGCCATGGAAGGTGTTCTACGTGTGGGAGGGCGGCATGTCCTTCCACGGCGGCTTCCTCGGCGTGGTGATCGCGATGATCCTGTTCGCGCGCAGCCGCCGCCGCGACTGGCTGCAGATCACCGATTTCATCGCACCGCTGGTGCCGCTGGGGCTTGCGGCCGGGCGCATGGGCAATTTCATCAACGCCGAGCTGTGGGGGCGTCCGGCCGATGTGCCCTGGGCGATGGTGTTTCCGAATGTCGATGGCGTGGCGCGCCACCCGTCCCAGCTCTATGAATTCGCGCTGGAAGGCGTGGTGCTGTTCGTGATCCTGTGGTGGTTCACGCTGAAGCCGCGCCCGCGCGGCGCGGCCTCGGCGCTGTTCCTGATCGGTTACGGCGTGTTCCGTTTCGGCGTCGAGTACACCCGCGAACCCGACAGCTTCCTCGGTTTCCTCGCGCTGGGGCTGACCATGGGCCAGTGGCTGTCGTTGCCGATGGTGCTTGCAGGGGCCGGGCTGCTGGCCTGGGCGTGGAAGCGCCCGCCGGCCTAGTTCAGTTTTTTCGGATCGACTTTCCGGCCTTGTACGTCCGTGGACCGCCGTGCGGCGCGGCGGTCGAGCAGGCGCTGGAAATTGTCCAGCGACAGCAGATGGGCATAGATGCGTGACAACATGCCGTTCTGCGCCAGCTGCTGCAGCCGGTCTCCCGGCAGGGCCTGCAGTCTGGCTTCCGCCACACGGTGCATGCCGGTCAGTGTGATCGGCGATTCGCCGGTCGGCGCTGCCTGTGCCGAAAAGGGCTCCAGCAGTTGAAGATCCTTCAGTGTGCGGCACATCTCCTCGGTGCGTGCGAGATCCGCCTCGAATTCGAACAACAGCTTGCTCAGGCGTTGCCACACCGGCAGGGCTTCGCCTTTTTCATCGTACAGGGCGTCGCCTTTGGCTTTCAGCGCACGTTTTTCGACGCAGGCGACGCGCTCCGGCTGTTCCTGCCCGTCGACGCTGACGCGCGTCATGCAGAACGGGTAACGGCGCACATAGGCCGGCAGATAGGCCTGCGCATCCCAGGTGTCATCCGCGGTGACGAACAGGTTCTGCTGCGGCTCGACGCCGAGGATCGCCATCGCGACAAAGCTGGCGCCGCCGTCCCCGGAAATGAAGGCGATCGGGTAGTCGCGCACGGCCACCCCCAGTTCCGAAAAGGACAGCGGCAGCGCGGTGAGATTGCGGAACAGCACCGGCAACCGCCGCTCTCCGGGCAGCAGCACCCGGTGGGTTTTGCTGAGCGGGACGATTTCCTGGTAACCGTAGGGCGGCTTGATGTCCATGGCAGGCGTTGTTGTTCCGGAATCCGGCCGATTATATCCGCCCGCTCCACAGCGGCAGGCTGATTTGCCGCCCGCCGGGCAAGCGGGTAAAATCCGCCCCTCTTTTCGGGGTGGTAGCTCAGCTGGGAGAGCGTCGCGTTCGCAATGCGAAGGTCGGGAGTTCGATCCTCCTCCACTCCACCAAAACAAAATAGCCACCTGAAGGTGGCTATTTTGTTTTGAAGAGAGCGGGGGCTGGTGAGAAATCCCCCGGAGTTCGACCAGCGCAGTCCGGGGGACTGCGCGCAGGACGCCGGTGCGCATAAGCGTGCCGGCGGTCCCGTGGCGCATGCCGCCACGGGATGCAGGTATCGCCTCAAAGCGATACCTGCACAACCTCCTCCACTCCACCAGCATCATAAAAAAGCCGGTGCATGCGCCGGCTTTTTTATGGCCGTTCCTGCCGCGGGTGCGGCACTTGCCGGATGCCGCGCCGGCGCCAGCGCCGCGCCGTCCGCCAGCGCCACAGCCAGTCAATGACGAAGTAGGTCAGCACGCCGATCGAGAACGCCATCACTGCCAGCCCGGTGAGCAGAGGCCTGCCCAGCGCGGCGATGCGGTCGAGCAGGCTTTTGTCCGCGCCGCCTTTCTCCGCAAGCGGCGAATCTCCGGGCGGCGGCAGCGTCGTGTCGCCGGTGATCCAGCTGCCGAGCTTGTAGGCGGCGAAGTAGACCGGGCCGAAGGTCACGGGGTTGGTGACCAGGGTGCTCGCCGCGGCTGCCGGCAGGTTGGCACGGAGGACGATCGCGGCCACCGCCGTCAGCGGAATCTGCGCGAGCGGGATCAACAGGCCGAAAAAGACGCCCAGCGCGACGCCGAGGGCAACGCCGCGGCGCGACCATTGCCACAGGCGCGGGTGTCCCAGCCACGGCGCGAGCCAGCGCAGCCAGCGGCTGGCTTCGAGTTTCTCGCGCGTGGGCAGCAGCCTGTGCAGGCGCTTGTTGCGGGGCATCGGCGGATCGGATGCGGCTAACGGGCGGCCTGCTGCTCCAGCAGGCGCCGCAGTTCCTGCAACTCGTTGCGCATCGCGCGCACCTCTTCGCGCAGCTGCACTTCCGGTGGCGGCGCATCGCCGGCCTCCTTGTCGCGGATCTCGATGTCGTGCTCGGCCTGGATCGCGTTGACGATCACGGCGATGAAGAGGTTGAGCATGGTGAAAGTCGAGATCAGGATGAACAGCACGAAGAATATCCAGGCCTGCGGAAACACCTCCATCACCGGCCGCACGATGCCCATCGACCAGCTCTCCAGCGTCATCACCTGGAACAGCGTGTAGGCGCTGCTGCCGAGCGTTCCGAACCAGTCGGGGAAATGGCCGCCGAACAGCTTGGTGGCGATTACCGCCGCCACGTAGAAGATGATGGATATGATGCCGAACACGGAAGCCAGCCCCGGAATCGCCGCGAGCAGTCCGCCGACCACGCGGCGCATGTTGGGCACCATGGTCAGCAGGCGCAGCACGCGCAGCACGCGCAGCGCACGCAGCACCGCGAAGGGCCCGCTCGCCGGCAGCAGGGCGATCACAACGACAATGAAATCGAACACGCTCCAGGGATCACGGAAAAAGCGCCAGCCGTGCGCCGCGATGCGCAGCGCCAGCTCGATGACGAACACGGCGAGGATGGCCTGGTCGAGCGGCAGCAGCAGTCCGCCCCAGCTTGCCATCACCGCCGGGCTGGTTTCGAGGCCGAGAATCGCGGCGTTGATGATGATCAGTGTGATGATCAGGGTCTGCGCGCGTGGCGCTTCGACGATGGTGCCGAGCCGGGCGCGCCAGTCCGATGAGCTTGCTGGAAGGGTCATGTTTTTCGGGCGTTGTGAAAAGAAAGGCGGGATTGTGCGGTACTTCAGCGGCATGCATCCTGATTTCGCATTGTGTCGCAAACCATAGCCGCCGCAGCGGCGATTCGGTAAGCTAGGCCGCTGACTTATGAAACCATAAAAATACAATAAAAACAATTGGTTATGTAAACCACTTCGGAACGGGGAGTCTCGATGAGCGAAACACTTGGCGAACATGCCGCTCTGCTGGCACAGAGTGTCGGCGATTTTGTCCAGCACGGCGCGGATCTGCCGCGGGTGCGGGCGCTGGCGCAGGGTCGCGCCGAATTCGATGCCGCACAGTGGCGGCAGCTCGCCGAACTGGGCTGGCTCGGCGTGCTGGTGCCGGAATCCTGCGGCGGACTCGGGCTGGGTCTCGCCGAAGCGGCGATTGTCGCCGAAGGCCTGGGCCGTGCGCTGACGCCGGAACCGTACACCGCAGTCGCCGTGCTCGCGGCGCGGACGCTCGAAGGTGCTGCCGCGTCGCCGCTGCGCGATGAACTGCTCGCCGGCCTTGCCGCCGGTTCCCGCCTGCCGGTGCTGGCCTGGCAGGAACAGCCGGATGATTTTGCCGGCCGGCAACTGGCCACGACAGCGACGCCCTTCGAAGGCGGTTTCCGCGTCAGCGGCGGGAAAAATTTTGTCATCGGTGCCGCAGCGGCCGACGGTTTTGTCGTCAGTGCGCTGGCCGCCGGCGAACTGCAGCTGCTGTGGATTCCGCGCGATGCCGCCGGTTGCGGCAGTGCCGCGCAGCCGCTCGCCGACGGCCGCAGCTATGGCTGCCTGACCCTGCGCGATGTCACCGTGCCCCGCGAACAGGTGCTGGCTTCGGGTGCCGCAGCACGCGCCGCGCTCGACCGCGCGCTGGATCATGCCGCGACGGTGACTTCCGCCGAACTCGCCGGCGTGATGAAGCGGGCGCACGAAATGAGCCTCGATTACATGAGGACGCGGGTGCAGTTCGGCAAAGCCATCGGCAGTTTCCAGGCGCTGCAGCACCGCGCGGTCGACCTGCACATCCAGCAGGAGCTGGCCGACGCCGTGCTGCGCGAGGTGGTTGCCGAACTGGATGCCGATCCCGATCCGGCCGCGCGCGCGCAGGCTGCAAGCCGGGCCAAGTCGCGCTGCGCCGAGGCCGCGCTGGCGATCACCCGCGCCGCGATCCAGTTCCACGGCGCGATCGGCTTCACCGAGGACTGCGACGTGGGGCTTTATGCCAAACGCGCCATGACACTGTCAGCCTGGCTCGGCAATGGCCGGGCCCATCGCGCGCGTTACGCGCGGCTTTCGGCGCCCGGCGCCCGGGAGGCGGCATGAACGACTGGAATGCACTCGGCGACGAGGCTTTTCGCGCCGAAGTCCGCACTTTTTTCGAGAACGAGTTTCCCGCGGAATACAAATTCCTGCCGCGGCGCATGCGCTGGCATGAATGCCGCGACTGGTACCTGAAGCTGTCGAAAAAAGGCTGGATCGCGCCGAACTGGCCGCGCGAACACGGCGGCATGGGCCTCACGCCGACGAAGCTGCTGATCTATTACGAGGAAACCGAACGCGCCGGCGTAGGCCGCATGCCCGACCAGGGCCTGACCATGGTCGGGCCGACGCTGATCCGTTTCGGCAACGACGCGCAACGTGCGTTTTTCCTGCCGAAAATCATCGCCGGCGAGGCGATCTGGTGCCAGGGCTATTCCGAGCCCAATGCCGGCTCCGACCTTGCCAGCCTGCGCACCGAGGCGGTGCCCGACGGCGATGACTATGTCATCAACGGCAGCAAGATCTGGACCTCGATGGCGCATGACGCGACACACATCTACGTGCTGGCACGCACCGACAAGCAGGCAAAGAAGAAGCAGGAAGGGATCAGCTTTTTCCTGGTCGACATGAAGACGCCGGGCATCACGCTGCGTACCATCCGCAACATTGCCGGGCACGAGGAGTTCTGCCAGGTGTTTTTTGACAACGTGCGCACGCCGAAACACAACCTGGTCGGCGAACTGCACAAGGGCTGGACCATTGCCAAGGGCCTGCTCGGCTTCGAGCGCCTGAACATCGGCAGCCCGCGGCGGCCGCTGCAGGCGATGGAGCAGCTCGAAACGCTGGCGCAGGCGCGCGGCCTGATGGCCGATCCGGCTTTCGTAGAGCGGCTGACCCGGCTGCAGCTCGATCTCGCCGACCTCGGTTCGCTCTACCGCCGTTACGTCGACAAGGTGCGCCGCGGCGAAGCGCTGGGGCCCGACGTGTCGATGCTCAAGGTGTGGTCGATGGATACCTACCAGCGCCTGTCCGAACTGCTGATCGAGGCCGCCGGCGAATATGGCGCAGTCGAGGGCGAGCTGGCGATCGGCGGCGAGCAGGTCGATGTGCTCTCGCCGTTCTACAACTCCCGCCCCGGCACGATCTACGGCGGTTCCAACGAAATCCAGCGCAACATCCTCGCCAAGTATGTGCTGAACCTGCCGTCCTGAGCGGCAGGCGCCGCATTGAAATCTGGCGTGATGCGCTTCAAGATAACGCATTGCCGCAACCCGTCCGGCGGAACCGACATGAAAAAAACAACCCTGCAGACCGATGCCGCCCCCAAGGCCATCGGCACCTATTCCCAGGCCGTGCGCTGCGGCGACACCGTCTATCTCTCCGGACAGATCGGTCTTGATCCGGCGACGATGCAGATGGTCGAGGGCATTGATGCGCAGATCCGCCGCGTGTTCGACAACCTGGCGGCCGTCGCGGCCGCGGCCGGCGGCAGCCTCGACGACTGCGTCAAGGTGAATGTCTATCTCACCGACCTCGGTCATTTTGCGAAGGTCAACGAAATCATGGCGACGTACTTCCGTGAACCCTACCCGGCGCGCGCCGCGATCGGTGTCGCCAGCCTGCCGCGCAATGCGCTGGTCGAAGTCGATGCCGTGATGCACCTCGGCTGAGGATGCGCCGGCGTGGCGGCTGAGGGACGCAAACCCGCGGCACGTCCGCGCCGCCCGACCCCCAGCGCGAAGCCGGCGCTGCCCGGCATCGGCGGTGGCGCCGCCGACAAGCTGGCGAAGCTCGGCATCCGCCGCCGCTTTGACCTGGTGCTGCACCTGCCGCTGCGTTATGACGACGAAACGCGGCTCTATCCCCTGGGTGAAGCGCTGCCCGGCGCCGAACTGCTGGTGCAGGGGGAGGTCATCGACTGCGACATCAAGTACCGGCCGAAGCGCCAGCTGGTCTGCCGCATCAGCGACGGCAGCGGCGAACTGACACTGCGTTTCCTCAATTTCTACGGCAGCCAGGTGAAAACGCTGGCGGTGGGCAACCCTGTGCGGGTCTACGGCGCGGTGCGGCTGGGCCATTTCGGGCCGGAGATGGTGCATCCGCGTTATCGCGTGCTCGACGCCGATGCGCCGGTGGCGGCAGAGCTGACGCCGGTGTATCCGACGACCGCGGGGCTCGGCCAGGACGGCCTGCGGCGGATGATCGCGCGCGCACTGGCTGACGAGCCGCTGGCGGAAACGCTGCCGAAGCCACTGCTCGACGCGCTGGGCCTGCCGTCTTTTGAGTCCGCGGTGCGCTTGCTGCACAACCCGCCGCCCGACGTCGCCCAGGCTACATTGCAGGGGCGTACCCATCCGGCGTGGCGGCGCATGAAGTTCGACGAGCTGCTGGCGCAGCAACTGTCGATGCGCGTGCATTACCGTCGCCGGCGCGCGGCCGGCGCGCCGGTGCTTGCCGTGCGCGGACAACTGGTCGATGCGCTGCTGAAGCGGCTGCCGTTCCGGCTGACGCATGCGCAGAATGCGGTGCTGGCGCAGATTCGCGGCGATCTCGGACAGGCGCATCCGATGCAGCGCCTGCTGCAGGGCGACGTTGGCAGCGGCAAGACGGTGGTGGCAGCACTTGCCGCGCTGCAATGTGTCGAGAATGGTTTTCAGGCGGCGGTGATGGCGCCCACCGAAATCCTCGCCGAGCAGCATTACCGCAAGTTCGCCGACTGGCTGGGGCCGCTCGGCATCCGTGTCGCATGGTTGTCCGGCGGATTAAAAAACAGTTTTAAAAAACAAGAACTTATAAATGTATCCGGAGGAGAAGCCCAGGTTGTCGTTGGCACCCATGCCTTGTTCGAAGAAGCCGTGGTGTTCAAGAAGCTGGGGCTGGCGATCATCGACGAGCAGCACCGCTTCGGTGTCCACCAGCGGCTCGCGCTGCGGCAGAAGGGCACGCAGTCAACGAAGGGCCTGCAGCCGCACCAGCTGATGATGAGCGCGACGCCGATCCCGCGCACGCTGGCGATGAGTTATTACGCCGATCTTGATGTGTCGGTGATCGACGAGCTGCCGCCGGGGCGCACGCCGATGGCGACGCGGCTGGTGTCGGAGGAGCGCCGCGACGAAGTGATCCAGCGGGTGCGCGATGCCTGCATCGACGGCCGCCAGGCCTATTGGGTCTGTCCGCTCATCGAGGAGTCGGAAAAGCTGCAACTGCAGACGGCTCTCGATACACATGCCCATCTGCAGCAGACCTTTCCCGAACTGCGCGTCGGCCTCGTCCACGGGCGCATGAAGGCGGCAGAAAAACAGGCGGTGATGGCCGCCTTCAAGGCCGGTGATGTGCAGCTGCTGGTGGCGACCACGGTGATTGAGGTTGGTGTCGATGTGCCCAATGCCTCGCTGATGGTCATTGAACACGCCGAACGCATGGGTTTGTCGCAATTGCACCAGCTGCGAGGCCGTGTCGGCCGCGGTGCCGCCGAGAGCACCTGCGTGCTGCTCTACCAGGGGCCGCTGTCGCCGCTGGCGAAAGAGCGGCTGAAGGTGATTTACGAACAGACCGACGGCTTCGAGATTGCACGCCAGGACCTGAATCTGCGCGGCCCCGGCGAACTGCTCGGCGCGCGGCAGAGCGGCGTGCCGATGCTGCGCTTTGCCGACCTTGCGATCGACCTCGACCTGCTCGATGCGGCGCGCGATGCCGCGGAGCAGCTGCTGCGGGAACAGCCGGATGCGGCGAAAGCGCATCTCGCGCGCTGGCTCGGCGGGCGCAACGAATACCTGAAGGTGTGAGGCGGAAGCCCTGCGCATCAGAATGAAGATGCGATAATCGGCCATTCAAAAACTTCCGCCGTGAAATCCATTCCCCGAGATTTTCTGTGGTGCGCCGCGCCCGTCGCCGCCGGCCCGCTGCGCCGCTGGCTGACCGATCGCGGTTCGCTGACGGCGCGGCTGCAACGGCATGCCGGCGGGATCACCGTGAAGCTGCTGTTCCAGGGACGGCGGTGGCCCAATGCCGACGAGGTTTTCCTGTTTGCAGGGCGGAATTCGAAGGTCATCGTGCGCGAGGTGCTGCTGCTGCACGGTGCGACGCCGCTGGTGTTCGCACATACGGTGTTCGACGCGGCGTCGCTGCGCGGTGCCTGGCGCGGGGTGTCGGTGCTCGGCAACCGGCCGCTGGGGGCGGCGCTGTTTGCCGATCCGCGCATCGCGCGCTTCCCGTTGCGCCAGAAAAAGCTCGGCGGCGGCCATCCGCTGTACCGCCGCGCCGCGGCAGGGCTGAAGCACCCGCCGGCCGCGCTGTGGGCGCGGCGCTCGATTTTCACCGCGGGCAAATCGCCTATACTGGTCAGCGAAGTATTCCTGCCCGCGGTAGCCGACCTGTGACCCTGACGCTCAAGCAGCGACTGAACGCCTACGAGCAGCTGATGCGGCTCGACAAGCCCATCGGCATCCTGCTGCTGCTGTGGCCGACGCTGTGGGGACTGTGGTTCGCCGCCGGCGGCCTGCCGCAGCCCGACATCCTGCTGATCTTTTTCACCGGCACGGTGCTGATGCGCTCCGCGGGCTGCGTGGTCAACGACTATGCCGACCGCCACTTCGACCCCCATGTCGAGCGCACCCGCAACCGGCCGCTGGCCGCAGGCGTGATTTCGCCGAACGAAGCGCTGGCGCTCGCCGTCGTGCTGCTGCTGCTGGCGTTCGGGCTGGTGCTGCTGCTCAACCCGCTGACCATCAGGCTCGCCTTCGCCGCAGCGGTGCTCGCCGTGATCTATCCCTTCGTCAAGCGCGTGTTCCCGCTGCCACAGGCCTGGCTCGGCCTCGCCTTCGGCTTCGGCATCCCGATGGCCTACGCCGCGGAGTGGAATGCGCTGCCGAAGGTGGCCTGGTGGCTGGTGCTGGCGACGATGTTCTGGGCGATCGCCTACGACACCGCCTATGCGATGGTCGACCGCGATGACGACCGCAGGATCGGCGTCAAGTCCTCGGCGATCCTGTTCGGCCATTACGACGTTGCCGCGGTGATGATCTGCCATGCGGCCTTCCTCGGCCTGATGGCCTGGATCGGCTGGTGGCAGATGCGCGACATCCTTTATTTCTGCGGGCTGGGCATTGCCGCGGCATTGGTGATTTACCAGTACCGCCTCATCCGCACCCGGACACGTGAAGACTGCTTCCGGGCCTTTCTCCACAACAACTGGGTGGGCTGCGCGATTTTCATCGGGCTTGCCGCCGACCTTGCGCTGAAGCTGCGGGTGCTGCGTTGAGTTATCGCGACCTGCGCGACTTTATCGCCGGTCTTGAGCGCAACGGCGAACTCAAGCGCATCAGTGTCGAGGTCGATCCGAAACTGGAAATGACCGAGATCTGCGACCGCGTGCTGAAAGTCGGTGGTCCGGCGCTGCTGTTCGAAAAGCCGAAGGGCCACACGATGGCGGTGCTCGGCAACCTGTTCGGCACGCCGCAGCGTGTGGCGCGCGGCATGGGCCGCGATTCGGTGGCCGCGCTGCGCGAACTGGGACAGCTGCTGGCGCAGCTGAAGGAGCCCGAGCCGCCGAAGGGACTGAAGGACGCCTGGGACAAGCTGCCCTTGCTGCGGCAGGTGCTGTCGATGGCGCCGAAGCGGGTGCGTGATCCCGTCTGCCAGGAGCAGCTGTGGGAGGGCAATGACGTTGATCTTGCGCGCCTGCCGGTGCAGACCTGCTGGCCCGGTGACGCGGGCCCGCTGCTCACCTGGGGACTGACAGTGACGCGCGGCCCGACCAAGACGCGGCAGAACCTCGGCATCTACCGCCAGCAGGTGATCGGCCGCAACAAGCTGATCATGCGCTGGCTCGCGCATCGTGGCGGTGCGCTCGATTACCGTGACCATTGTCTGGCCAATCCGCGCGAACCTTTCCCGGTGGCGGTGGCACTGGGTGCGGACCCGGCGACGATGCTCGGCGCGGTGACGCCGGTGCCCGATGCCCTGTCCGAATACCAGTTCGCCGGCCTGCTGCGCGGCGAGAAAACCGAAATCGCGCAATGCCTGACCCACGATTTGATGGTGCCCGCGCGCGCCGAGATCGTGCTCGAAGGTTATATCCATCCCGGCGAGACGGCGCTCGAGGGGCCTTTCGGCGACCACACCGGCTATTACAACGAGCAGGACCGCTTCCCGGTGTTCACCGTCGAACGCATCACGCTGCGCCGCGACGCGATCTATCACTCGACCTACACCGGCAAGCCGCCGGACGAGCCGGCGGTGCTGGGCGAGGCGCTCAACGAAGTGTTCGTGCCGCTGCTGGTGAAACAGTTTCCGGAGATCGTTGATTTTCACCTGCCGCCCGAGGGCTGCTCCTACCGCGTCGCCTGCGTCAGCATCAAGAAACAGTATCCGGGCCATGCCAAGCGCGTGATGTTCGGCATCTGGAGCTTCCTGCGCCAGTTCATGTATACCAAGTTCATCATCGTCACTGACGACGACGTCAACGTGCGCGACTGGAAGGAAGTGATCTGGGCGATGACCACCCGCGTCGATCCGAAACGCGACACGCTGATCGCCGACGCGACACCGATCGACTATCTCGATTTCGCCAGTCCCGTTGCCGGCCTCGGTTCCAAGATGGGCATAGACGCCACCAACAAGTGGCCGGCGGAAACCAATCGCGAGTGGGGCACGCCGATTATGATGGACGATGTAATCAAAAAGCGGGTAGATAAGATGTGGGAGACGCTGGGCATCTAGGGCTCTCTGTCTTCATCGAGGCCATTATTGGTAAAAAAGTATTCATCAATTTAGGGTGGGACATAAGTCGTTGTTCTCAACAGCTACTGTTCATACCGACGACGGCACAACCTGCCTCTGCCATTACCCGCTCGATTGCGCTACCTACGCTGAGTAGCTCTTGATCCATTCCATGGCGAGCAGCAATCATCAGTCCGACGGGGGCTTCGCCGGGCTGATGACAGGGGATGGAGAGTGCGCACCAGTCAAGAAAGTTGAAAACGCTAGGATTTCTCAACATCGCGAAATTGATTTCCGTATATAGCTCGTCGGATGACTCCAGCGGTTCCAGTAAAGGTGCAATTCTTGGGACAGTTGGCAACAGCCAGACATCAAATTCGCCGAATGCAAGGTTGGCGAGGGCTTTAATCCTCGAACGTTCCTTAAGGAGATCGATGTAGTCTGCAGCTGAGATTTGTTTTCCACGCAAAATGCGGGAGGAAACGCGGGGGTCGTATTGATCGATGCTAGCGTCAATATACCTGCGGTGCCATGCATAGGACTCCGCCGCAGCAAATCCTCCATTCGAGTTACAGTCAGCGATTTGCGACAGGGCTAAAAAGTTCACTTTTTCGATGCTCGCTCCAGCCTGAGATAATGCCGATAAGGCTGCGTCAAAATAATATGCAACCCATCGATCCAGACCTTCCAGCACATAACCATCGAGGTATCCAAAACGTAGATTCGCCACGGATCTACCTCCTAGTACGGGAGCGGAGCTTCCTGTGAGCACAGCGTCTATCTGTGCGCAACAATCTACCGTCGGTGCGATTGACCCCACCGAATCTAAGCTTGTAGATAACGGGATCACACCATCTGTCGGTATGCGGCAAGCTGTCGGCTTGAATCCAGTTAGCCCGCATAACGCGGCCGGTATGCGTACTGATCCTCCCGTATCAGTCCCAATTGCGGCTACAGCCATACCATCAGTGACGGAAATAGCAGCCCCGGAAGAAGATCCACCGGGGATACGACGGTTTGAACGGTCATAAGGATTTAACGGGGTGCCGAAGTGTGGATTCAACCCAAGTCCGGAGTATGCAAACTCCGTCATGTTTGTTTTCCCGATAAGTACTGCTCCCGAGGCACGTAACCGTTTGACCACGGTCGCGTCCTCTGAAGCTACTTTGGTGTTCGACAGTACCCGGGAACCGGCTAAAGTCGTTTCATTTCTGATGTCAAATAGATCCTTGACCGATACTGGCAGCCCGCGTAGTGGATTGACGTCAAGCCCGCTTTTGGGTATCTGATCGGCTATCTCGGCTGCAGCTAGCGAAGAATCCTTATATATCTTCGTGAATGTTCTGCCACCTTCGCCAGAATGGCTTGTAGCCCGCTGAAGAGCGTTCTCGGTAATTTCAATACTTGTTAATTGTTTTGAGGTAATTAATGCAGAAAGATGCTTGATCGATCCAAGAATGGACATTACCGGCTTTCTGTTTAAAACTGGTCGTAGTAGTGTATTTCAAGAAGCAAGCATCCACCTTCAGATTTGAATGGACCATGATCAGTCTGCGGTGGGCGGCAGGCGTAAGTATTGGGGCCAAATCTGGTTCCGCCATTGCCTTTATCATCGTTACCTACGGTGAGATCTCCCGACAGCAGGTAAACCTCCTCCCAGTAATCGTGCCGGAATGGTGCTGTAGTAAATACACCTGGATCAAAGCGCAAATGACGCGTACGGCAACCGTGCTTTGCGATTTCGTCAAGATATCCTGCCAATATCTGCTGTTTGATTCCTGTCGGATACCCTAGGGGCGTCTCCCAGCCCTTGGTAAGATCCACCGTGTAAAACTCCTTATGCTCTTTCTTGACCGCCATTTCGGCTCTCCTTAATCTGCATAAGCTAGGGTACGTACTTCATACCCGTGCCTGATGGCCCGTTTCAAGACCGGATCTTCCAACTCCATATCGAACCGCTCACCGCCTTCAATTTTTCCATGTACTGGCAATGTCCCACAAAATATGCACGTACCTATCGGTAGCGACTTGCTTTTTCCGTAATGTTGTTTAATAAGTTCTTCCGGTGTCAGCATCCCGGCAACGGTTCCTTCTTGATAGCGTTTCTTTACGCCACCTCGTGTCACCCAAGAACGGAGTATGAGTCTGTCCCAGTGCGGGCGGACTTCCTCAAAGGTCCATAATGTATTACCGATAGGTTTGGGGCACATTTGCTTTGAAACAGTCACTTTGTATTTTTCAACCTCACGATCTGTATGATCAGAACCAAGCCCAACAAGCAGACCAGTATTGGTCGAAATCAGGACAAACTCGGCTTCGCCGCTCGAATTTTCGCCGACTGCATCAAGATGGATGTCCGTCGACAGTAAATTTGCCCCCAAAAGGTAAAAGCATGGCACGTTGCGAGGCCTTTTTACGCCAATTGCTTCCAGTTCGGCGATATGTTTTTCGATTGCATCGGCATTTCGGCCCGTCCAGCCGGCAATGACCAGGTTGCCTATGTGTACGGAAGTCGCTTTTCCGTCGACAACAAAATTTAGCAAGTTCATTTTTTGAAATTTCCCTATTCTTGAAGTGCGCTTTATCCCCATCCCGCCACATCGCATTCAAAAGAAAAATCAGCGATGCTTGCAGAGGGGCCCTGGTCGTCTTTAAGAAAAACCCCGTATTCACCTTTGTAAAAAATCAAAGGTTCTCCCAATTTTCCGAGCTCGCAATTCGTGACTTCGCCGATGAATATCATGTGGTCACCGACATCCACCGTGCTGAAGGGGACGCATTCAATGTAAGCAAGCGCATTTTCCATGAGCGGTGAGCCATTCGCCCCCTCCCTGAACTTGACTTGATCCCATCGCGCAGTGGATGGCCGTGCAAAGATATTTGCGATGGATCGCTGATGACTGCCGAGAATACTTACCGAAAAGTTACGAGCTGCGCGGAAATGGCTCAGTACATTAGCTTTATTGGACAACGAAAAGAGTATGAGCGGTGGAGAGAGCGACACCGAAGAAAAAGAATTGACAGTAACCGCAACTTTATTTCCATCGGAACCCGTCGTCGAAATAATGGCAATGCCTGTTGAGTAGCAGCCTAAGATATTGCGAAAGAAACGGCCATCAGAAGTCATGCGCGGGTACCATCAATCAGTTAATTAGGGTGTTCAAGACCGTTGTTTTGGTGCCTGCTTAACTGTTTTTCGCCTTTGTTTTTGAGTCATAGCTCGACATGAATTTATCGACCAGACTTGCCGCTGATTCCCAATCATATGTTCTAAAAGCGTGTCCCCGGGTAACCATATTGGCTCCGGCGTAAAACATTTCGTATTGCAGGTGCCTCGATCCAAACTCGGATCCGATGGCATCCCATGCCAGCTTGAACATCTTTACGCGGCCATAAGCATCCGTGACGGGTGATTTTTGGGTTCTTGTTATGTATCTGGCGAGATCCGGATTCGCAAAGTCGGATTCCTCGGAAGGAAGCATTATCAATCCTCCACCAGAGAGTTCGCGGATTGAATTTATAAATTTCGGGTAGAGTTGTTGAGAAAATACGCTAGCCGCATAAAGTCGCTGCTTGCTGGGAACAAAATATTCCCCATGCATGGATCCGCTCACTTCCATGGCTTCGATGAGGCCATCCACAATTGACACCTCGGCAGCCAGTTGGCCAAGGGTTTCCTTGACCGGGGGGAACGCAATAATTCCATTGGTTTCCGCTATTTTTCGCGTCAGCCCGAGAAGAAATTTCATTTTGACGGCGAATCGAATCTGGCACTGGTAGTTCTGATACACATGGGTTGGTATGGCATGCCATTGCGCGGAAGCCATATGGATGTCGTTATGCACAAACACCCGCTCCCACGGTACTTTTACGTCATCAAAACAGAGAACGCAGTCATTTTCGTCAAAATCAATCGACAAGGGATTGTCAAATTTAGAAACGGCGGCATATTCAAAGGATTTCCGCGAAAGCAGTGTTACGCCTTTGGCGTTGAGCGGAATCATTGCGGTAAAGCTGTACTTTTCTTCCCCAGGCTTCAGTGGCTGGATACAGGCAACCATTACTTCGTTGGCTAAGGGACATCCGGTCCCTAGCATTTTTGATCCCCGTATCGTAATTCCTTCATGATTTTCATCTACGACACAAGCGGCAAGGTGTTCGTCTGCTTGCTCGCCAGAGCTCTTGCTTCGATCCGCCTGAGGATTGATGATTACGTAGGTTAGATACAAATCATTGTCACGTGCATACTCGTAGTACTCGGACAGTGCGGCGCCATGACGTGCGCCATGCTTTTCGAAAAGATCGAGTCCCATATACATTCCGCTCAAGGCCGATGCGACATGATCCGGTGATCTGCCAAGAAATCCGCACGATTGCTCGGCCCAGGATTCAAGTGCCCGACGACGTTCGACCAATTCGTTGTATGTCTTTGGCAATTGCCACATTCGATTGACTCGATCTCCGGTCTTGGGGGATATGAAGGTCATGCGCTCAATGTTTTCCGGTGCGGCTTGGTAGTCGTAGAGGCAGGCTGCGGACCGGATTGTGCGGGTAAATGCCGGATGTTCCACGTGATTGGTGGTTAACTTGCCATTGATGTAGATGCGGCGGCCATCACGCAGGCTATCGATATGGTTGTTTCCATTTTTAATCATCAGCATGCCTTTTTGTAAAAATCAGATTGCCCATGGGTTTGCGAAACAAAATGCCGTTTTCCTCGTGTCTTCGGTTCTTTCTTCAGCGGGAGGGGAACTGAGAGTGCGAGGAAATCTTGTGGCGGGTTTATTCACTTTCTTGCGCGTTCCAAGATGAATGACATACGGCAATTTTTTGCTTGCCTAGATTAAGTATGCGAACTGTTGTCAGTTCCCACAATTCGACGTGGCGTATATGAAGCAAATATAACATAGCGACTATATTAAGTTACTTTACTAATTAATGGTATAGTAAATAGTAAAATTATTATTGCGTAAATTAGTTAAGTTACAATACTATATTGACTTGTTACTCTTACGGCAACCGCCCGCGTCGATCAATCGTCCCTTGGAAAAGTGCATATGAGCAAAGATAGTAAGCAGGGAATCAGGAGCAAAAAGAAAGAAGGAAAGGGTTCTAAGGGATCGCCTGGCCTGCAGATTGTGCAAGGAGGTTTAAAGGTTTCTTTCGAGTCACCATTGAGCATTTCCAAAGACTGCTTGCTTGATGGCGGCTATAGAACAGATCGCAAGTTCCGACAATTACTTTATGACTTGTCTGTGTTCGGCAAGCTGCTGGAAGCTGCCAGGGCACATTTGTCATCCCACATCGATTTGCTCCCCTCCCAATACAACATAGTGATGCTTATCGCGCAGTATCAGGGAGAAAAGGGAGTCAGTGTTACCGAAATTGCCCAACATCTTCATGCCGCTGTCGCGTTTGTTACCAGCGAAGTGAAAAAGCTGGAAGCGCTTGATCTGGTCAGAAAAACGCCCAATCCCAATGACGGGCGCAGCAACTTGCTTCAACTGACGCGCGCAGGACAAACGAAGGTATTGGGTGTGGCGCACGAAAGACTTTATGTCAACGACCAGTTATTTAGGAATCTGGCGGGCGATGATTTCGACCATTTGTCGCGGATCGTTGCACATCTCATCTGCGATTTTGCTGAAACAATTGAAACGCTGGAAGGTAAGCGCAAAAACGAATTACGCAGATCGGCAAGACTTATCAGGATGACGTAATTGTCTCGGTATTTTCCTGCCTGCATACAGGCAGGAAATCGATTTCACGGTATTTCCATAAAGAGGAGAGAAGGATGTCGCAGAACTATGCTGTATATGACGTTCGATTCCGCCCCCCTTTTAAAGGATTCCTGGATTGTGTGATGTTCAAAAACAAGGCGCGAACCATTGCCCACATGCGGGCTCGCGGCATGTCACCTTTCCCGGCCTTGGAGAGCCAGAGGCTTGAAGATTCCGTCAAAGAATGCAAGGAAGCCAATGTTGTACGCGCTCTTGTTGGGGGGAGGGGTCCTAATCCGATGTTCGATGGCGCGCCCAACGAAGACGTGATTGAGCTTACGAGGCTGCACCCAGAACTTTTTCGTGCCGCTATCGCGGTTGATCCCTTAAATGGGAAAGTAGCAATTGACGAAATTCGGAAATACGCGGCCAACAAGATGGTAGTCGCGGTAGTTCTCGAACCGGGGTTGCTCGAAACGCCCGCATATTTTGATGACGTTCGAATCAACCCGATTTTTGAGGAATGCCAAAGCTTGAACATCCCTGTAATTGGCATGTTTGGCCCCATTTCTGGACCAGATGTCGGATATGCAAATCCGTTGCCGCTGGATCGTGTGGCTGGTCGTTTCCCTAAGCTTAATTTGGTCGCAGCACATGGCGGTTGGCCATATGTGACCGAAATGCTTGCAATTGCATTTCGTCGCCCAAATGTTTATTTGTCACCTGATATTTTCATGATAGATATGCCCGGATCACAGGATTATCTAAAAGCGATCAATCTTTACCTGGAGGATCGATTCCTGTTCGCAACGGCTTATCCGTTTAACGGATTAATAGAATACATAACAAAGTTCACAAAGCTCCCGTTCCGCAAAGGAATAATGGAGAAGCTCTTGTATAACAATGCTGAGAAACTTTTCTCGCGGGATAAGTAATGTTTTTTGGAAAATTTGGAGTAATTCCCATGCACAAATTTTATGGCATATTTTTGGCGATATTCGGCATCATTTTTGCGACCACCTTGCATGCGCAAAAATACCCATCCAAACCAATCCGCTGGATCATTCCTAATGCGCCAGGTGGAACGAACTCTGTTATTGCGGGAGCACTCGCGCCACCATTGTCTGAGATTCTCGGTACGCAAGTCATAACGGACTATAGAGCCGGAGCCGCTGGAACGATCGCGACCAACTTGGCGGCAAAAGCGACACCGGATGGATATACCCTCCTGCTTGGCATCGCTTCCCCCTTAGCTATAGTTCAGAAGCGGCCCTATGATTCGGTTAAGGATTTTGCACCCATAACCAAAATTACGAAGAGTGAATCGATTCTATACACTGCCTCGTCTTCTCCTTACCAAAAAATCAAAGAGGTCATTGATTACGCGAAGTCCAATCCTGGAAAATTGACGTATAGTCATTCAGGTTCTGGTAGTTTCAATCACGTTGCTGGTGAAATGTTCAGGTTTGCCGCCGGAATTGAAATGGTTAGTGTTCCCTACAAGGGTGCCGGTCCTGCTTTGCTGGGAGTGATGACCAAGGAGGTAGATTTCGGAATGTCGAATATTGCGGGCGCAATGGCTCATATTCAAGCAAATCGGATACGAGGGCTTGCGGTCACTGCCAAAAAGAGGGTCTCAGTACTTCCGCAAATACCGACAATGGATGAATCAGGTTTGAGTGGATTTGAGGCCGAATTATGGTATGCCTTTTTAGCTCCGGCAGGAACTCCAAAACCGATAATAGAAACGCTTCATAAAGCAATGCTCTACACGCTAAAGTCACCTGAAATAGTTCAGCGATTTGCGGCTGTAGGCATGCTGCCGGAGGGTAGCACTCCTATCGAGCTATCGAAGTACATAGTCAGCGAAATCGAAAAATGGCAGCCGATCCTGAATAAAATTCAATAGTCCTCGGTTTTCATCAAGAAAGATATTTTTCTATGTCAGAAATTAGAAATAAGTCACGGGATCCGTACGAATCCGGCCTCGTTACAACTGCACCAGCCCATCGTCGTTTACCTCTTGAGGCGTCATTTGTGGCGATTTCATCAATACGCAGAGAGGGACGTGGGTTGAGTTTGATTCATCCGCGTACTCGTTGCATACGGCGTTACGAGGTTCATGAGCTGATACTTACGGATGAGATGGAAGCCGCGCCCGGCGGAAATGTGGACCGGTGTCACTACCTTGGTTTTGTCGAATTTCAAGGATCCGGTGTCTTAATTCAGGGGGACCCCGTGATAGTTGATGGAAAATCAATAGGTACAGTGGCTGGATTTGACGAGAGTCATTTTCCGAATCACTACAACATTGTTATCAAAGGCCCCGTGGGTTTCACTGGCGCTGAGTTAAATCTTGACCCCGGTAGTCTGATTAAGTTTGTTCCATGGGCATAAGTTGAAGTTCCGGGCTCTTTTAAAGTTCGCATCAAAATGAAAGTAGAATAGGAGGAAACAAATGAATCCTAGCAATCGGATCTATGACGTACGATTTCGGCCTCCATTTGGAGGATTTTTGAAGTGCGTGATGTATAAGAACCGCGCACGCACGGAGGGGATTTTGCGAGCTCGTCGGATGACCCCGTTCCCCGCCCTAGAAAGCCAGAAGTTGGAAGATTCTATTAAGGAATGTCGTGAAGCAAACGTCACTCATGCCCTCGTTTCTGCCCGTGTGCCCAACCCCATGTTTGAGGGGGCACTAAACGACGACGTCCTTGAACTAACGCGCCTTCATCCACAACTCTTTCGCGCCGCGATCGCAGTTGATCCGCTAGGTGGCGAATCGTCAATTACAGAGCTTCGGGAGCTTGCACAAAACAAGATGGTCGTGGCTGTTGCGTTGGAGCCGGGGTTACTCTCAACGCCTGCATATATCGACGATCCGCGCATCAACCCATTATTCGAAGAATGCCAAAGCCTAGGGTTACCGGTCATAGGAATGTTTGGACCTATTTCCGGCCCAGATATAGGCTTTGCTGATCCGCTCCCTCTTGATCGGGTGGCCAGCCGCTTTCCCAAACTCAGTCTGGTAGCGGCTCATGGTGGCTGGCCCTATGTTACACAGATGCTGGCTGTCGCATACCGTCGGCCGAATGTGTATCTGTCTCCAGACATTTTCATGCTTAATACGCCGGGCTCGATGGATTACGTAGAAGCGGTAAATTTGTATCTGGAGGACCAATTCTTGTTTGCGACCGCTTACCCTTTTAATGGGCTTAAAGAATGCGCGGAAAAATTTTCGGCTCTTCCGTTTCGAAAAGAGATTTTGCCGAAGTTATTTTTTGATAATGCTGAACGGCTTTTCGGTCGCCGCGGAGCACTCCCCGAGCCAGCAAGCTCGCCTGGTTATCTTCCTGCCTAACTCATAGAAGTAGAAGCCCTCAGCTTTGCCGAGGACTCCCCAAGGCTTGACTTTTACGGTGATCGGCGGTTTCTTGAATAAAACCATCGCGATTTATCGACAGCCAATCCACCAATGGCATCAGTTCGGCTACTTTATACAAATGGTGCGCTAATATCAAAAGAAGGAGAGGGGGTAAATACCTATGAAGATCCTACAAGTTATTGCTTCTGTGGCTCTGATTTGGATGAGCGCAATCATTAGCAGTCCTCTAAGTTGGGCGCAGTCTTTCTCAAACCGTCCTATTCGTTTCGTGGTTCCGTTTCCCCCCGGCGGTCCGAGTGACCTCGCGGTGAGAACAATTGCTATTAAGATGAGCGAATTAATGAGCACGAACGTAATTGCCGATAATAGACCGGGCGCAGGTGGTAGTTTATCCACCAGACTCCTCATAAACTCGAAGCCAGACGGACTTACGATTGGCCTCTGCACCTTCAGTACGGTGGTTTTGAATCCCCTACTATCCCCCAGTGTGTTATTCGATCCTTTGAAGGATTTGACGCCCTTATCCATGGCGACCTCATCGCCTTTCGTTCTGTTGACAAACCCGTCTTTCCCAGCAAGGACGGTCAAGGAACTAATTGACGCAGCAAAAGCGAAGCCAGGTTCAATTAACTATGCGTCGGCGGGGCTAGGAACAGGTGGCCACCTTTCTGCCGAGATGTTTCGCTCAATGGCGGACATTCAGGCTACTCACGTTGCTTACAAGGGGTCGGGGCCTGCCAATATCGCTCTTCTCAGTGGAGAAGTGCATATGGTCTTCGAATCGATTGGGTCTAGTTTGTCGAGCATAGCTAGTCGTCGGTTGATCGCATTAGGTGTTACTACGCTCAACCGCTCTTCATTATTGCCGCAGATTCCTACAATAGCGGAATCTGGCGTTCCGGGTTATGAGGTAAACTCGTGGCAGGGGGTTTGCGCACCTGGTGGTACATCAGGCGATTTGGTTGCGGGTCTCAACCGCGTTATCGTGCAATCGCTCCGAGACCCTAAAACTGTAGAAACCTTTTCGAAGGTTGGTGTAGAAGCAACACCCAGTTCACCAAGTGAGTTTGTTGCCTTTCTGCAAGCTGAAACGACTCGGTGGGCCAAGGTAATACACCAGATCGGGGCCAAACAGCAATAATCAATACAAGCGGCGAGGACGCGCTCAAAAGAAAGATCAACTCGGAGGTCTTTGTAATGAATATGTTGATTCAAATTAAAGGGGTTAATACGGAAACCCTAGAAGAAACAAAGACATTAATGCGCGTAATTGTCGATGCAGTTGCTGATTCGGCTAAAGTTACGTCTCGTCAAGTAGAAGTTTATTTTCAACAAAGACAGCAAGATGAAGGAAGCGATTTTTCGCATGAAAAAATACAAACGGAATCAAAAACCAAACTTAAAAGTACAGAACCCTACGCGGCTGGCATGATTCCCGGTTCTCCTAACATTAAAAAAAACAAATTAATAGCTAAATTTGTTGGCATTTCAGGAAGCAAAAGAGAAAATCGTGGATCGCTGTTAATTTCTCCGAAAACTAGATGTTTCAAAAGACATGAAGTTCATGAATTAATGATGACAGATGAAAATAGCGTTTGTCCGGGCAGACCGTTTGAAAGATCCGCCACCCTTGGATTCATTGAGTTTTCAGACAGTGGCCTCCTTATTGAAGGAGATACGGTTGTCATAGGTAATGAAATCGTTGGAACTATAGCCGGGTTTGATGAAACGCATTTTCCAAACCATTTAAATATCGTATTAAAAACAACACAGAGGACTTCTGGAGTTGAAATGAGACTGAATCCAGGAGATTTGGTTAGCTTTATGAGTAAAACAAAAGTCGCCGTCTAGTGAAAGCGCGGTGTGTATAGTGATGTACAGTGACAGCATTCACCTAACACCCGCCTTTGGCGGGTGTTTTGTTTAGGCGGCCTGTTTCATCGGTTCTTCAGCCACGGTAATTCCCACCTTGGCTTGGCAAATTTTTCTTGGACGTTTTAAATCAGCAACAGTGGTCGTGTTGGCTCGCGGATTGATCTACTGCAGACGTCCTGATCGCCGCCGTTCCTGGCGCCCGCAGCAGCTGTCGCGGTTATGCACCCATTGCAGCAGCGCATCCATCGCCGGCTGCGCGTTGAAGGCGTTGGTGTGGTTGACCATGAACACCACCACCGAACGGTTGCCCTGCGCATCAAGCACATAACCCGCGATCGAACGCACGCCCGACAGCGAACCGGTCTTGATATGCGCCTGGCCGGCGATTTCCGCGCTCTTCAGGCGCCGCCGCATCGTGCCGTCGACCGCGGCCACCGGCAGCGAGGCCATCAGCTCCGGCATAACCGGACTGGCCCAGGCATTGAGCAGCACCGCACCAAGGTTGCGCGCGCTGATGCGTTCGATGCGCGAGAGGCCGGAGCCGTTTTCCAGCACCAGTTCCGGAATTGCGAGGCCTTTAAGTGCCAGCCATTGCCTGACCGCTGTGCTTGCGGTGGCGGTGCTGGCCCCCGTTTCGGTGAAGCCCAGCGACAGGAAGAGCTGGCGCGACATCACGTTGTTGGAGTACTTGTTGACGTCGCGAACGATTTCCGACAGCGACTGTGATTTGACGGTGGCGAGTACGCGCGCTGTCGCCGGCGTTGCCCCGTCGCGAATCTGCCCGCTGAAGCTGCCGCCCAGTTCGCGCCACAGCAGCGTGAACAGCGCGCCGACGTACTGACGATGGCCGAGCACGCTGAAGCTGCGCTGGCGCTCGCCGCAGTCGAGGGTGTAGCTGCCGGAGAAGGCGAGCCGCGCCGAGTCCGCATTGCCCTGGGAATCGATTTTCATCCGGCCCAGCCAGTCGCCGCAGGTACCGTCGACCACTTTCAGGTTGTTGACGACCTGCACCGCGGGCAGCGGCGGCTCCGCGATGATGCGCACGGTGCGCGTGGCGGCGTCCGGGATGAACTGCAGCGTGACCGCCTTGAAATTGACCAGCAGCGCATTCGGCGCCGTGTTGTAGGGGCGGGTCGGCTGGTCGTCGAACTGGCCGGGATCCGGAGCCTCGTCGGCAAACAGCCGGCGGTCGAGCACGAGGTCGCCGCGGATCTCGCGCAGGCCGCGCGCGCGCAGGTTGCGCAGCAGCAGCCAGAAATTTTCCAGCGTGAGCTTGGGATCGCCTGCGCCGCGGAGATGGAGGTTGCCGCTGAGCACATCCTGCGCGAGCGGGCCGTCGGTGAGCGCCTCGGTGTTCCAGGTGTACGCCGGCCCGAGCAGCTCCAGCCCGGCATAGGTGGTGACTATTTTCATGCTTGACGCGGGATTGAGCGATCGCTCGGCGCCGACGGAAAGCACCGCATCGCCGCCGATCTCGTGCACATAGACGCCGACCGCCGCTTCGGGAATGCCGGCCCGCGCCAGCGCCTGGGCGACCGGTTCGGGCAGTGTCGCAGCGGGTTGCGCGCCGGCGGGGGCGAGTGTCAGCGCGAGTATCAGTGTGACAAAGAAGTGAGGGAGGAGCATGTTGGAATGAGGGATGAGGTTCAGAGGATGACCGCGCTGTGGATGGCGGGGATGTCGATGCCGCCCCAGCCGAGCCGGTCGCGGATCGTGGTGGCGAAAATTTCCGCGGTGTCCTGTTCGCCATGGACGACGAAGGTGCGCTGCGGCGGGCGCTTGAAATGCTTCAGCCAGTCAAGCAGCGCGGCCTGGTCGGCGTGGGCCGACAGTCCGCCGATGGTGTAGATGTCGGCCTTGACCGGCACCGGAATGCCGAACAGGCGGACGGTTTTTGCGCCGTCGACGATGCGCCGGCCGAGCGTGCCGGCAGCCTGGAAGCCGGCAATGATCACGCTGCAGTCGCGGCGGCCGAGGTTGTGGCGCAGGTGGTGCTTGATGCGGCCGGCGTTGCACATGCCGCTTGCCGAGATGATCACCGCGCCCTGCCTGATGCGCTGCAGTGCAGTGGATTCCAGCACGTCCTGTACGAAATGGATCCTGGGTTTGCCGCGCCGGCTTTTAACCCACTGCAGCATGGCTGCGGCTTCCTGGTCGAGCAGGGCCCAGTGCCTGGCGGTGATCTCGGTGGCTTTCAGCGCCATCGGCGAGTCGATGTAGATGTCCATCTCCGGCATCCGGCCCTGGCGGTGGAGATCGACCAGCAGGTAGAGGATTTCCTGGGTGCGGCCGACCGCGAAGGCGGGAATGATGACATTGCCCTTCTTGCGCCGGATGGTGTCGGTGACCGCGTGTTCGAACTCCGTCAGCGTGTCATCCATGCTCCGGTGCAGCCGGTTGCCGTAGGTCGACTCGACGACCAGGACGTCGGCTTCGGCGATGCTCGCCGGATCGCGCACCAGCGGCCGGCAGGGTTGTCCGAGGTCGCCGGAGAACACCAGCTTGCGGGTGTGGTTGCCGTCGCGCACCCACAGCTCAATGATCGCCGAGCCGATGATGTGGCCCGCGTCGCGGAACACGCAGCGCACTGCCGGATGCGGGTGCAGTTCGACGTCGTAATCGGTGCGCCGCAGTTGCTGCAGTGTGCGGTTGACCTGGGCGATGGTGTACAGCGGCGGCCGGTCGGCGTTGCGCAGGCCGGCCTTCTTTTTCCACTCCTGTTCCTTCTGCTGGATGTGCGCCGAGTCGGCGAGCATCACTTCCAGCAGGTCGGCGGTGGCCGCCGTGGTGTGTATTGGTCCGCGGAAGCCCTGCGCGACCAGCCGCGGCAGCAGGCCCGAATGGTCGATATGAGCGTGGGTCAGCAGCACGAAATCCAGCGTTTCCGGGGCGAAGGCAAACCGGGCGTAATTTTTGCTGTCGGCGTCGCGGCCGCCCTGGAACATGCCGCAGTCGACGAGGAATGAGACCTCGTCGGTCTCGACCAGGAAACTGGAGCCGGTGACTTCGCCGGCGGCGCCGAGGAAGGTCAGTTTCATGCGGCGGTCCTGATCCCGGCGAGGAAGCGGGTGATGACCGCATGCGCCCAGTCATAAACCCGCGGCTGCTTGCTGGCGCGCGGGCCGGCGACGTTGAGCCTGCGGATGCCGTGCCGCGCGACGAAGCCGGCAATCGCCCCGGCGGCGTCCGCCTCGTCCGTGTTTTCACGGGCGATCACCAGGCAGGGTTTGCCCAGTTCCTCGCAGAACCTGCGGGTTTGCAGCGTGCCGCCTTCGAGCGCATCGCCGTGCAGGATAACGGTGCCATCGCTGTCGGCGACATTGGCGCGGGTGCGCTCGATGTAGCCGCTGCCGGGAATTTCGGTGAGTGGATAACGCGCGTCAATCGGCCCGTCCTCGGCCATGCGTCCGCCCGGACACCAGCCGCCGCAGGGTATGCCTGCGGCAAGCGCGGCATCCAGCGCCGCGCGGTCAACACCGGTCTGTCCGCCGGAGATGAGGGTGAGACTGTTCATGCGGCGTCGAGCAGTTCGAGTGTGCGTGTCGCGAGTAGCGCCATTTCTTCCTCATTGATCGAGTAAGGCGGCATGAAGTAGACCGTATTGCCGATCGGCCGCAGCAGCAGTTCGTGCTTGAGTGCGGCCTCGAACAGCCGGCGGCCGAAGTCGGGGCCGGCAGCGTCGACTTCGAAGGCCCAGATCATGCCGGTGTTGCGGAAATCGCGGACCCGGGGATGGGCAGCGAGCTCACGGGTCAGCGCCGTCATCTGCGCAGACTTCTTGCGGTTGGTCTCGATGACGCGATCCTGCTCGAAGATGTCCAGCGTTGCCAGCGCGGCGCGGCAGGCCAGGGCATTGCCGGTGTACGAATGCGAATGCAGGAAACCGCGGGTGATCTCGTCGTCGTAGAAGGCCTCGTATACCCGGTCCGTGGTCAGCACCGCCGATAGCGGCAGGTAGCCGCCGGTGATGCCTTTGGACAGGCAGAGAAAATCCGGAACGATGCCGGCCTGTTCATGGGCGAAGAAGCTGCCGGTGCGGCCGAAGCCGGTCATGATCTCGTCGGCGATCAGGTGTACCCCGTAACGATCGCAGAGCAGCCGCGCCTGGCGCAGGTACTCGGCGTCGTACATCGCCATGCCGGTGGCCCCCTGCACCAGCGGCTCGACGATCAGCGCGGCGGTGCTCGCATGATGCTGTTCGAGGTGGCGTTCCAGCGCCTGCGCGCAGGCGATCGCGTGTTCGCGTGGTGACACGCCCGGAGCCGCTGTCCTCCAGTCGGGGCTCGGCACCTGGCTGCTTGCGCGCAGCAGCGGGGCATAGGTGTCCTTGAACAGCGCGACATCGGTCACCGACAGCGCGCCTAGGGTTTCGCCGTGGTAACTGCCGGCCAGACTCACGAATTCCGTTTTCGCCGGCCGGCCGCGGTTGCGCCAGTAATGGAAGCTCATTTTCAGCGCGATCTCGGTGGCCGAGGCACCGTCGCTGCCGTAGAAGCAGTGGCCCAGCGCGCCGCCGGTCAGTGCCGACAGCCGTTCGGAGAGTTGAACCACCGGCTCGTGGGTGAAGCCGGCGAGCATCGCGTGCTCGAGGGTCTGCAACTGGTCAATCAGCGCGGCGTTGATGCGCGGTTCGGCATGCCCGAACAGGTTGACCCACCAGGAGCTGACGGCATCAAGGTAGCGCCTGCCATCGCAATCGTAGAGCCAGCAGCCCTGCGCGCGCGCGACGGGAATGATCGGCAGCGTTTCGTGCTGCTTCATCTGTGTGCAGGGGTGCCACACCGCGGTGCGGCTGCGTGTTAGCAGCACAGTGTTGCGAGTGCTGGTTTGCATTTCGGGGCGGCCCTATCGAATACTTTGCGGCGTTCAACCTGCGTGCATCCCGGCCGTTATGCAGTCTGTAGCCGTTGTGCTGTGCCGGTTGTACCGGCGTCCCGCAGTGGCACCGAATTTGCTCTGAATGTTTTCGGCGGTTGTTGTTGAGTTTAACAGCACACTACAGGAGATGTTTGCGCATGCAGATTCTCGAACGCATTGAAAATCAGATGGCCGCCACCGGCCTGCCCCTGGTCGGCATCACGCTTGCTGCCGTGCCCTGTCCCGACACGCCGGTGATCCTGACCCTGCACTGGCATGGCTTCATCAAGCAGAAGCTCGTCGACCTGGAGGAGGCCGAGGCCGTGGCCTACACACCGATCCCGAGCTCGACGCTGCAACTGAATGAACGCTGGCATGATCTGGTGGCCGTGGATCGCGCGGCAATGGACGCCGGCTGGGAACTGGGGGCCTGGGATGTGGCGCGCGCCGAACGCCCGGGTTGCCTGAGGCCTGGCGCGGATTCCACCGAGGCGCTGGAATGCCTGCAGGCTTTCGGCGCCTATCCGCACAGCGTCAATGGCGCGCAGGTGGCGGTATCCGATGCCCCGGACACCGACGATCTGGTCGAACTTGCCGCCAACCGCGGCTATCTGCTGTGGTCTTTCCGGCCTGTCTGCGGTGGCATCTGGAAGGACCTGGCGGACGATGCGACGCTGACCCGGGAGGGCCGCCGGCCTTCGCCCTGTCCCCATCTGCCGGTGCCGCCGGCCTGCAGTGGCAAACGCAGGACGGTTTACCGCTTTGGCCTCTCCGTTCATCGGGCTCTTCCGGTACCGCAGACGAGAAATCAATGTAACTAGTTGTTTTTAAACATATTTTGTGCTGACTTTCTGCAGATGCGCAGTTAGTCAGTACTCACACCGGGAGGGGCGGCCATGCCGCCCCTCTTGCTTTGGGGCCGGTACATCCCTATTATTAGCACTCGCTAGAGCTGAGTGCTAACAGCATCGCTCGCGGTAGACCCCGGTTTATTTGATTCATTCAACCCGATCTGAGGAGAGTTACCCATGAAGATTCGTCCGTTGCACGACCGCATCATCGTGAAGCGGCTGGAAGAGGAACGCAAAACCGCTTCCGGAATCGTGATCCCCGACACCGCCGCCGAAAAACCCGACCAGGGTGAAGTGAAGGCTGTCGGCAAAGGCAAGAAGGCTGACGACGGCAAGATCATCCCGATCGACGTCAAGGTTGGCGACAAGGTTCTCTTCGGCAAGTACTCCGGCCAGACCGTCAAGGTCGAGGGCGAGGAACTGCTCGTGATGCGTGAAGAAGACATCATGGGCGTCATCGAGTAACCCACACAGAACATTCAGGAGACACTCAAAATGGCAGCGAAAGACGTCAAATTCCACGAGTCCGCACGGCAGAAAATCGTTGTCGGCGTGAACGTGCTGGCCGATGCGGTCAAGGTCACCCTCGGCCCGAAGGGCCGCAATGTCGTGCTCGAGCGCAGCTTCGGCGCCCCCACCGTCACCAAGGACGGCGTGTCGGTCGCGAAGGAAATCGAGCTGAAGGACAAATTCGAGAACATGGGCGCGCAGATGGTCAAGGAAGTCGCGTCCAAGACCTCCGACACCGCCGGTGACGGCACCACCACCGCCACCGTGCTGGCGCAGTCGATCGTGCAGGAAGGCATGAAGTTCGTCGCCGCCGGCATGAACCCGATGGATCTGAAGCGCGGCATCGACAAGGCGGTCACCGCCGTCGTCGGCGAGCTGAAGAAACTGTCGAAGCCCTGCACCACCAGCAAGGAGATCGCCCAGGTCGGTTCGATCTCCGCCAATTCCGACGCCGAAATCGGCAAGATCATCGCCGATGCGATGGACAAGGTCGGCAAGGAAGGCGTGATCACCGTTGAAGACGGTTCGGGCCTGGAAAGCGAGCTGGAAGTGGTTGAAGGCATGCAGTTCGACCGCGGCTACCTGTCGCCCTACTTCATCAACAACGCCGAGAAGCAGCAGGCCATTCTCGAGAACCCGTACGTGCTGCTGCACGACAAGAAGATCTCGAACATCCGCGACCTCCTGCCGGTGCTGGAGCAGGTTGCCAAGGCCGGCAAGCCGCTGCTGATCATCGCCGAGGAAGTCGAAGGCGAGGCGCTGGCGACCCTGGTCGTCAACAACATCCGCGGCATCCTGAAGACCTGCGCCGTCAAGGCCCCGGGCTTCGGCGACCGCCGCAAGGCCATGCTGGAAGACATCGCCATCCTCACCGGCGGCACGGTGATCGCCGAGGAAGTCGGCCTGTCGCTGGAGAAGGTCACGCTGAACGACCTCGGCCAAGCCAAGCGCATCGAAGTGGGCAAGGAAGAGACCACCATCATCGACGGCAACGGCGACCAGAAATCGATCGAGGCACGCGTCAAGCAGATCCGCGCCCAGATCGAGGAAGCCACCAGCGACTACGACAAGGAGAAGCTGCAGGAGCGCGTGGCCAAGCTGGCGGGCGGTGTTGCACTGATCAAGGTCGGCGCCGCGACCGAGCTGGAAATGAAGGAAAAGAAGGCCCGCGTTGAAGACGCGCTGCACGCGACCCGCGCCGCAGTGGAAGAAGGCATCGTCGCCGGCGGCGGCGTGGCCCTGATCCGCGCCCGCAACGGCATCGGCAAGCTGAAAGGCGACAACCACGACCAGGACGCCGGCATCAAGATCGTGCTGCGTGCGATCGAGGAGCCGCTGCGCCAGATCGCCGCCAACGCGGGTGACGAGCCCTCGGTGGTGGTGAACAAGGTTGTCGAATCCAAAGGCAACGTCGGCTACAACGCCGCGACCGGCGAATACGGCGACCTGGTGGAAATGGGCGTGCTGGATCCGACCAAAGTCACGCGCTGCGCGCTGCAGAACGCGGCTTCGATCGCCGGCCTGATCCTGACCACCGACGCGATGGTTGCCGAGCTGCCGAAGGATGACAGCCACGCCGGCCATGGCCACGGTGGCATGGGTGGCATGGGTGACATGGGAATGTAATCCGCTTCGCGGATTACATTCCCCCGGGGAAGTGAACGAGCAGGAGGGAACCGATGGTTCCCTCCCGTGCCCTCCCTCCTTTGGGTAGTTGGTTGTTTGAGAAACCCCGCTTCGGCGGGGTTTCTTTTTTGGGGCGGGCTGCGCTTACAATGCGGCAGACCGTCCGGACAACATCGACATGCCCATCGAATACACCCTGATTTCCATCCTGCTGGCGCTGGTGCAGGTCGCGATTTACCTGTTTTTCGGCCGCGGCGCGATGTACATCCTTGCCGGCGCAGGGAGGGAACAGAACTTCATCTACCAGCTGTTCAAGAAGGGTACCGAACCGCTGGTGAAAGCGACACGCGTCATCACGCCAAAGTTCGTCGTCGACCGCCACGTGCCGTTTGCAACCCTGGCGCTGCTGGTGCTCGCCGGCCTGTTGCTGATCCAGGGCCGGCGCGCGATCTGCCTGGCTCAGCAGTTGGTCTGCGGCTGAAGCGCTATTGCCTTGACGCAAAACGCTTTTGAGGTTTAAATAGCGCCCTTTCGTCCAGCCTCTCTGGCGGGCGAAACCCCTTCCGCAGCAGTTTCTGCAGTTCCTCGCAGCACGGGGCCGGGTAGCTCAGTTGGTAGAGCAGAGGATTGAAAATCCTTGTGTCGGCGGTTCAATTCCGTCCCCGGCCACCATCCTTTCTTTCAGCGTTGTCGCAGGATCTCTGGCCGGTGATTGACATTTATGTGTCATTGGCCAAAGCTGTAATGAGCAGACGCTGCAGGGTCATATCCCGAATCAGCGCAACGGGCGGGCTCAGGCCTGTCCCGGGAGGAGGGTTCGGTGCCGCGGTGTTCAGGTTTGGCACTGGCTGGCTGGGAATCTGACTTGCCGGCCGGATGTCAGCCATTGCGCCTGTGGCGGATCTTGAATCGATTCATCGCCAGGAATGGATTTCGTCCAATGAAGATAGCAGCCAGTGTTTTCAGCAGAACCTGCGTGCTTGCATTTGCAGGGTTGTCATTCATGTCTGTCCAGCACGCAGCGGCCGCCGACGCTGCCAAGGGTTATCCCAACCGGCCGATCCGCATGTTGATGCCGAATGCACCGGGCAGTTCCACCGATGCCCTGGGCCGGGTTGTTGCCACCAGGCTGGGCGACATATTCGGACAGCAGATCGTGGTGGATAACCGTGGCGGTGCGGGAGGACTCATTGGCATGGAGATTGCCAAGATGGCCAGCCCGGACGGCTATACGTTGATTTCCGGATCCACGGCGGCGATGTCGATCGCGCCGCATATCCACAAGAAGCTGCCCTACGATCCGCTGAAAGACTATGCCTACCTCTCGTTGTTTGCGGTGACCCCCAACGTGCTGGTGGTCAATCCCACGCTGCCGGTGAAATCGATGAAGGATCTTATCGATCTGGCGAAATCGAAGTCGGGGCAGCTCAACATGGCTTCGGCGGGTGCGGGTTCGCAAAGCCATCTTGCGGGAGTGCTGCTGCAGAGCATGGGCGGCTTTGCTGCGCTTCATGTGCCCTACAAGGGCGGCGCTTCGACCGCGGCAGTCGCTGCGGGAGAATCGCACTGGTCGATCAATCCGGCACCATCAGTACAAGGTCTGGTGAAGGCAGGGCGGCTGCGGGCGATCGGGCACACACTGCCGAAGCGCACGGCGCTGCTGGGCGATCTGCCGGCCATCGCGGAAACCGTGCCGGGGTACGACTATGGTGGCTGGCAGGGATTGCTGGCGCCGCGGGGGACACCGAAACCGATCCTGGACAAGCTGCGTGAGGGCCTGATGAAGGCGATGAATCAGCAGGACACCCGGGAGATCATGAACAGGCAGGGTGCCGAGGTCGTGACCAATACTCCCGAGGAGTTTCTCCGCTTCGTACAGGAAGAAATCAGGAAGTTTGGTCCTGTGGTCAAGGCGGCAGGCCTGAAGGTCGAATAGCAGCTGCGTGCCTGATTGCGTTGTTGGCCCCCAGTGAGATGCCAGGGGCTGCGGTACCCATCACGAGCTTATGCTTATCAAGCCGGGTAATCAGGAAGCGTCAGCCAGAACGACTATCCGATTTGTGCTAAAGGATTTGCCATGATCCCAGGGAAATAAAAATCCCTATGTCGGTGGTTCTCAGTAGGCATTTTTATAATTTCTTAACTTAATATGAACTTCCCCCTAAGTTTGAGCGCTGATTTATTATCTTCCGGATAGCCGTAGGCAACATGCTACGGGCGATCAATCGCCAGCGGGGATGTTCCAATGGAACTCAAGTGGCTTGAGGATTTTCTGAGTCTGGCTGATACCCTCAATTTTTCGCGCACAGCTGAGGCGCGTAGCGTTACACAACCTGCATTGAGCCGACGTATCCGTTCCCTTGAGGAGTGGCTGGGCGTCGATCTGATCAATCGCAGCTCCTATCCAATCTCCCTCACACCTGCAGGCACAATGTTCCGTGACTTTGCCAAGGATCTGGTTGCCAAGACGTATTCCACTCGCACACTTATGCGGGGAGAAACCGCATCCGACGGACTCATTCACATCTCGGCACCCCATGCGCTGATTCTGAATTTCCTTTCTGATTGGATTTTCGGGGTTGCAGCGGAATATGGTCCGTTAGTGCCAAGGCTAACCGCCACCAATACCTATGAGGGTCTGCGTTCTCTGGTGGAAGGGCACACCTGTGATTTCGCTGTTGTCTATCACCATCCACAAGTTCCTATTGTGTTGCCCGAGAATCGATATCCGTTTTTGACGTTGCGACGTGACACGGTGGTGCCTGTCATTTCAGCGCACAGTCAAGGCAGTGCGGGGATGAAACTGCCGGGCAGCAAGGTGTGCCCTATTCCTTTTGTGGCTTACCCGCAAAGTCTGTTTATGGGGCAAATAGTTGAACTCATCCTGCCCCGGGCCCCTAAGCCCGCTCATTTACTCCGGTGTTTTGAGACTGATCTGCTTGAGGCGGCCAAGGCAATGGTCATGGCCGGGCGAGGCATTGCGTGGTTACCCAAGGCTATCGTGTCGAAAGAGCTTGCCGAAGGGAAACTTGCTCTTGCCGGATCCGAGCAATGGTCCGAGCCAATCGATATTCGCATTTACTACTCGGTTGACAATCAACGCGCACTGCCCAAGCGAATCTGGGATTTTATTTCCAGAAAACTTGGCCCCAACGCAGAGCCAACGGACTAGACAACATTCTTTAAGGGTTGATTCCGCGTCTCCCGGGGCGTATCGGATGTTGAGTCTTGACGCATGAACAGTTCACGATAACTGAACAGTGCAGGCGCTCCACCCGTATGCAAGAAAACGACAGTGTCTTTACCGGAGAACCGTTTGAGCCGGATCAAATCCATGAGCCCTGCCATCGCCTTTCCGGTATACACAGGATCAAGGATGACACCTTCCAGGCGAGCGACTAACTCTATTGCTTCCACCGTGGCGGCATCGGCCCGCCCATATCCCGGTCCCACGTAGTCCGAGTTCACTTCCACTGCTTTTCTATCGATATCCCGGACACATTCCATCAATTTGGCAGTGGCTTGTGCCAGCGCATGCACATGGCTTTCCTGCTGTTCACGCGGTGCCTTGACGCTGATGCCCAGCACTTTGGTGCCTGACTGGACGCACTCCAGACCCGCGATAAGCCCGGCTTGAGTGCCCCCGCTGCCGGTTGGGTGAATGATGTAGTCCAACCGCAACTGTGCAGTGGCCGCCTGTTGAACGAGTTCTTCGGCGCATTGGGCATACCCCAGGCTACCCAAAGGAGTCGATCCGCCCCCGGGGATGATGTACGGGTGTTCACCGGAACTTAGCAGCGACGCAGCAACCTCCTGCATGGCGCGCCCCATGTCATCGCCCGCGGGTCGATAAACCAGGTGGGATCCGAGAAGACGACTCAGAAATGCATTGCCGCTTTCCAGATAATCCAGGCCCGGGTCGGCTATTCGATGCTCCAGTACGCCGGTAAACCGCATCCCGACCTTGGCCGCAGCTGCAGCGGTTTGTCGCACATGATTAGATTGCACCGCTCCGTGCGTAATAAGGTGGTCCGCGCCTTTTTTTAGTGCATCCGCAAGAAGATACTCAAGCTTGCGCGTTTTGTTGCCGCCCAAAGCCAGTCCCGTGCAGTCATCGCGTTTGATATACAGCTCTGGGCCTCCAAGGTGCCGTGTCAGATTTGGCAGAGGCTCCAAGGCGGTCGGGGTATTCACCAACGGAACTCGGTTAATGGAAGCAGGCTTCATGGGCTCACTTTCATAAGGAAACTTACGGGCACACATTGTGCTTGCTTGGGGAAATGTAATTCTTCAGGCGTCGCCACTTGATGCATATTTGGACTTGCGCAATGCCAGTTGAACATGGCTTTTTCTTCACGGTTATGCACTTTGGGAATACCAAACAAGAAAATAGACATAAGTGCGAGATTAAGACTCCAATAAACTGATCAACTGTCGATCTGATCTGGGACATTAACGCCATGGCTCAATCCCCGAACCTGCTTTTCATCTTGTCCGACAATCACAATCGGGATTTGCTCGGGTGCTACGGCGAATCGTTTATACAGACGCCTAATATTGACCGCATTGCGGCTACAGGCACCCGGTTCTCGAATGCCTACTCGGCCAGTCCGCTGTGCTGTCCTGCGCGTGCGGCGCTTGCCACTGGACAGTATCCGCATCAAACCGGCTACTGGGATAACGCGATTGTTTACGACGGCCGCGTTCCCAGCTGGATGCACCGAATCCGGGACGCGGGAATCGAGACCGTTGCGGTCGGCAAGCTGCATTTCCGCAGTGCGGATGACGACAATGGGTTCTCTGAAGAAATAATACCCATGCATATCGTCGAAGGTCGTGGCGCCGTCAGGAATTTACTCCGCGGGTACGACGCGGAATTGGATGGAAAACAGGCTGGGCGGTGGCAGATGTACCTGCATGACTCGGGGGAGGGCGAGACGCATTACCAGGAGTACGACAGGGATATCACTGCACGGGCTGCACAATGGTTGCGGAAAAGAGGGCGCTCCAACAATGGCTGGGCATTGTTTGTTTCATATGTGAGCCCCCATCCTCCCTTCAAGGTGCCCAAGCGCTTTCTTGATCTTTATCCTGAAGACCGGATTTCGCTTCCATCCCACATTTCGATCAACCGGAAATCACTACATCCGGCGGCTGAGTATCAGAGGGAAAAGTTCGGCGCACCGGACGCGACCGAATTGTCGCAATTGAAGAGGATGATCGCCGGATACTATGGATTGATCACCCATATGGATGAACAGGTCGGCATCCTGCTGGATTGTCTCTCGGCCTGTGGTCTGGGGGACAACACACGGATTATTTACTCCAGCGATCATGGTGAAATGCGCGGGGCCCATGGTCTGCTTGGAAAAGGGTTGCTATACGAAGATGCCCTTGCCGTCCCTCTGATCATTTCAGATCCGTCGCTTCCCGGAGGAAAACATGTTGACCAGATTGTGTCTCATGTCGATTTATATCCTACGGTGCTGGATTCGTTTTCCGTTCCCATTTCAGAGGCCGATAAGGATGTAAAAGGGGTTTCGCTATGGCCGGCATTACGCGGGCAGAAGATCGAGCGAATGGGCTTTGCTGAATACCACGCAAACTTTTCCCGGAGCGGCAGTTTCATGCTGAGGGAAGGCCCAATGAAGCTGCACTATCACGTTGGAATGCCCCCGCAACTGTTCAACCTGGCGAACGATCCCCATGAGTTGAACGACCTTTCGTCGACACCCGATGGCGGCCACACTGTGGCAAGAATGGAAAATCTTCTCCGGCAAATCTGCGATCCCGAGGCCATTGATGAGCGGGCCAAAGCCGACCAAAGACGGCTGGGTGAGAAGTTTGGAGGCAAGGATCAGCTGGCAAAAGCCCCAAATATTTCGTTTTCTCCCCCTCCCGGCTTGGATGGAAAAGCGATTGGCGCATTCGGCGCTGCATCATAGCGGGAGAAATTGCATCCTCTCGGGCAACACGAATCTTTTCTGGAGCGTCGGTCATGAATAGTTCAAAAATGCCGCTTGCAAAGAAGTCAATGGCGATGGTCGTGTGCGGAGCCTTGTGGTTTTCTCAGCACGCCAATGCGCAGGAATCGATTCGAAGTAACGTCACCATCGTAGTCCCTTACCCGGCGGGTGGTGGAAACGACATGTTCGCCCGATTGATTGCGGCGAAAATGCGCACGGATTCCGGCGGGCGGATCGTTGTCGAGAACAGGACGGGGGCAAGCGGAAACATAGGAACAGCAAGCGTGGTGCGGGCCCCTGCAGACGGAAATACCCTGCTTTACGCCGCGTCTACGCTTGCCATCAACGGATGGGTAAACAAGAACATCGGATTTGACGCCGGGCAGGACCTTCGGGCGATTACCATCACCCTGTCAATTCCTTTCGTGCTGGCGGTTCATCCTTCCCTGCCGGCCACCAGCGCAAAGGCGCTCATTGCCCTTGCAAAGAGGCATGCGGGTGAACTGACATTCAGCTCAGGGGGCGTCGGCTCGGCGAATCATTTTGCCATGGAGGCCTTCAAGCTGAAGACAAAGGTTGACCTCAGGCATATCCCGTATCGTGGTGCCGCTCCGGCGCTTACGGCGTTGATCTCAGGCGAGACCCAAGTGTCATTTCTTGTGCCCCCGTTGGTCATCCCTCAACTGAACAACGGCAAACTTCGAGCGCTTGGAATTTCATCTGCCACACGCTTGAATGTGTTGCCGAACGTGCCGTCATTGCAGGAAGTTGGTGCGCCAGGCTTTCAGGCGGTTCAATGGCACGGATTCTTCGTATCGGCGAAAACGCCGATGGAGGTTGTTCGCAGATTGCAGCCCATAATCCTGGACGCCTTGAATTCGCCGGAACTGACCGAACGTTTTGATTCTGCGGGCGCGACCCGGTTGGGTTTTGATACTGAGCGGGCTCAATCCTTCTTCTTAAGCGAAATCAAGTATTGGGGGGAAGTGGTCAAAAGCGCGCGTCTGGACTGAGATCGGGGTTTATCGTGAGCTGAGGCTTGCCAGAAGGTCTGCCATCGGGAGACTTGGAAGGATACTTTCAGTAATACTGCCGGATATACGCATAAGCCCGATCAAACAGATCCTGATCGGTGTGCAGCTTGTACTTGAGCAAGGCCCTGCGCAGTTCCTTCTGCACCAGCCGTTCACCCTGCATGGTTGCCTGCCAGCCATCGAATCGCACCTTCTTCACGATGTCGTCGATGTCGGAGACGATGCGCTCGACGATCAGGTGGGTGTTGCCATTGCGGGCTTCGGTGAAGAGTTCCGTTAGCGCTTCCTTGGCGCGGTCGCGTTCTTCCTCGGGATCGGTATCGCGCTCGGCCTCGACCACGTCTCTGGCGATTTCGAGAATCTGCTTCAGGAACTCCAGGCTGGTGAGCAGACCCTGTTCGTGGCGTTCCTTGACCTTTTCCAGCCGCTCGCCCAGTTCCTTGAACTTGGGATTGCCCAGATGTTTGCGCAGCCGCGCGACCAGCTTGATCTCGACTTCCTTCGCGCGCTTGCCGGGTTCGATGTCGCCGAGGATTTCTTCCAGCACCTGGGCGTCGAGCACCAGAGTTTCGATGTCGTCGCGCACCGATTCCAAGTGTATGTTTTCATTGATTAATTCGACAGTTTTCGCGCCCAGCGCGTGCCACAGCAGCTTGCCGTTGCCGCTGGGCGGCTTCACCGATTCATAGACCTGCGTCAGCCAGCGGTAGTCCTTCTCGTAGGGACCGAGGCAGGGGTCGGGTGACAGCGCTTCCCAGATCGTGCCCAGCACCGAATATTCCGCGGCGAACTTGTCGCGGGTTTCGTTGTTGGGCAGGCACTGCTGCGCGGCCATCAGACCTTCGTAACCACCCACCGAGCGGTCCACGTTCGGGAAAAAGGCCGTGCATTTCTGCACCTGCAGCGGCAAGGCCTTGCGCAGTTCGTCGATGTTCGACACCACCTGCTGCATCACCTTCTCATCAAAATCCAGCGCCCGCGCCACGTCATCGAAAATGCCGATGTAATCGACGATCAGGCCGTGGGTTTTCTCCTGGCCCAGCGTGCGGTTGGTACGGCAGATCGCCTGCAGCAGGTTGTGATCCTTCATCGGCTTGTCGAGGTACATCGCCTGCAGGATCGGCGCATCAAAGCCGGTCAGCAGCTTGGAGGTCACGATCACGAATTTCAGCGGATCAGCCGGGTCGCGGAAGCGGTCGAGCAGTTTCTCCTCGGCATCCTTGTCGCGCACATGCTGCTTCCATGCCGCCGGATCGCCCGGTGCCGCGGACATCACGATGGCGCTGGCCTCGGGTCCGATCAGCTCGTCCATCACCTGCTTGTAGAGCACGCAGCACTCGCGGTCGAACACCACCACCTGCGCCTTGAAGCCGTTGGGCTCGACCTTGCTCTGGTAGTGCGTGACCATGTGCTGCACCACGGCGCGGATGCGCTCGGGGTTTTTCACCAGCACCGCCATCTTCGCGGCGCGCTTGGCGAGGTCGTCGCGGTCCTGCTCCGAGAGTTCGCCGGTAATCTGCGCAAAGGCTTCGTCAATCGCCGCGCGATCGATGCGCAGGCGCACCGCCGGCGCTTCAAAGTGCAGTGGCAGCGTGGCCTTGTCGCGAATCGAATCCTGGAACGAATAGCGGCTCATATAGCCTTTTTCGTCCTCGTCCGCACCGAAGGCCCAGAAAGTGTTGCGGTCGGCGCGGTTGATCGGCGTGCCGGTCAGGCCGAAGAGGAAGGCATTGGGCAGCGCCTCGCGCATCTTGCGGCCCAGGTCGCCTTCCTGGGTGCGGTGGGCTTCATCGACCATCACGATGATGTTGCTGCGCTCGTTCAATTTGCCGTCGGCCTCGCCGAACTTGTGGATGGTGGTGATCAGCACCTTGCGCACGTCCTGGCCGAGCAGATCCTGCAATTCGCGGCGGGTGGCCACACCCACCATGTTCGGCACGTCGGCGGCGTTGAAGGTGGAAGTGATCTGGGTGTCGAGGTCGATGCGGTCGACGACAATCATCACCGTCGGGTTGCCCAGCCGCGGGTGCAGGCGCAGCTTCTGCGCCGCGAATACCATCAGCAGCGATTTGCCGCTGCCCTGGAAATGCCAGATCAGGCCCTTTTTCGGATAACCCGCCACCACCCGCGCCACCATCTTGTTGGTGGTCTCGTACTGCTGGTAGCGGCAGATCACCTTGATGCGGCGGTGTTTCTTGTCGGTGGCGAACAGCGTGAAATGCTGCAGAATGTCGAGCACCACTTCCGCGCGCAGCAGGCTCGCCACCGTGGCGCGCACATGCTGGAGCTGGCCTTCGTCCTGATTGTCCTCATCCCGCCACGGCCCCCACATGTCGATCGGCATGCGGATCGAGCCATAACGCAGGCAGCGGCCTTCGGTGGCGAAGGAAAACACATTGGGCACGAACATCGCGGGCACTTCACGCTCGTAAATCTGGTTGATCTGGAACGCGCCGTCGAACCAGGTCACCGCACTCCGGGTCGGCGTCTTGGCCTCGGCGATGACCAGCGGCAGGCCGTTGACCACGAACACCACGTCAAAGCGTTTCTCGATGCTGCCCGCCTGAAAGGTCCACTGGTTGGTGACGACAAGGCGGTTGGCAGCCAGGTTGGCGGCATCGATCAGTCGCACCGCCACATGCTCGCCGTTGGGGCCGAAGGGCATGGTCTTTTCGCCGCGCAGCCAGGCCATGAAGTTTTCATTGGCGCGCACCAGCCCGTCGGCCTGCACCGAGAGCAGGATCGCGCGCAGCGCGTAGATCACCTCGTCGGCGCGGTCGGGCCGCGCGGCGATCTCGGGGTTGAGAGCGATCAGCGCCTCGCGCAGCCACGATTCGACCATCACTTCATTGGGCGCGCGCGGCACCTGGTCATGGGGCGCATAGGTCCAGCGCGCGGGCGCGCCTTCCGAATCCTTGCGGTAGAGCGGCAGATCCTGCTGCGCCCTGCGGCGCGGCGCGCCGGCGATGCCGGCGGCGGCATCGAGGATCATCTGCTCTACGGTGTTGGATTCGGTGAACGACATAAAATAATCTGAGTTAACTTAAAAATTCGCTAGTCATCGAGGAGAGCATATTCTTTGTGCTTTTAATTTTTTTCTCAATTTCATTATGGGCCATGTCGATTCCACGCATGAATGCCAAGATTTCATCTTGTAATTTTAGTGGAGGGATCGGAATCGGCATTTTCTCAAGCACGGATTTTTGCAACTTTAAACGCCCAGAACCTTGGCGCGACAGAAACGGAGTAATGTCGCGATGTTTAAAATATTGGAAAATCCATTCGGTTCGACATGTTTCTGAGCCTCTTAATAAATGAGCGTGGTTATTCACATTGAACCGTCCGCGGACAAATTGCGTCATATTCCAGCTGTCGAATTTCAAAAAATGGTCGCCATCTTCGCCGATAAGAACATACTCTCCATCGATACGATATTCGTTAATACTGTCTAATATTCCTGTTGGACCGAAATACGGATACTCGCCTTGAATTTTTGCTCTTTCTGCTGCGTTGATCGGTTTTCTTAGACGATTTTCAATTAAGCATGACTCTCCGACGGTGCTCAGCTGCCATTCCGAAGGCAGATCTGTTTGATTGATTGTCTGAGGTCTTGGGGCTAATCCTTTGCTGAACACTTCGCTGTGAGCAATTTTGCGGAGCGATAGTAGGGATTCGCGAGTTCTCCATTCGGTTTCCGAGCATTGATCTATAGCCACCAATATTTCAGTGATATGACGCTGCTGGTCGAGCGGCGGCAGGTCGAACTCGAATTCAGCTAGATGGGTCCAGCTCGTGCGCGGTGACAAGGAGCCGGCAGATGTTTCAACCGCGTAATCAAAGAAACGCTCTGACATGCACAGGAAAGGCAGCAGTTCCGGCAGTAGCCGGTCGTTTTTCGGCGCGAAGACGTAAATGTCGCCCGACACCACGGCATCGAATTCCGCTACGGCCACCTTACGCTGGTAGGCGCGGCGCTTGCCGAACAGCACCTGTCCCGGACTGCAGCGGCGGGTGAACGTCGTACCGTCGGCCACGTTGCCCCATTCGCGGATGTGCAACGAGCCGGGCTCCAGATGCTCCAGCCCGATGAAGCGCTCGATGCCCGCGCCCTGCGGATCGCGTTCGGTGTCATTGATATTGGCGACGACATCGCCGAACTTCACCCGCTGCCATTTTGAGCGATCGAACAGCGGCAGCTTCGCCCAATCGGGGTTGATGGCGGTATTATTTAAGTTATTGATTTTATTGATATTTTTATTCATTTCCGTCTGCAGCCCTGGCCGCTGATACCGGATGATGTGTGACGCACATCATCATGGTGGTGGTGGCGATGATCATCCTTGTCCACCACGAGGTCGATGTCTTCAGAGAAACGGTCGATCAGCCCCCAGGTTTTGGACAGCGATGTGCCGCCCTTGAAGGTGATGCGTTTGTCGATGTCCGGCAGACTGAATAATGCGCGCAATGTCCAGCACACCCAGAAATCCTTGTCCACGCTGGCGGCCTGCAGGCGCTTGGCGTCCGCGGTCGCAAGACAGGCGAGTCGGCGTTCGCTTGCAGGCAGGCGGGCGAAGTCGTCCATGGCTCAGTGGGCGAGTTGCCGCAGAAGGTCGGCGACCCAGCCGGGCGCGTGGCGCAGATCTTTTTGCAATTGTGCGCGGTCTTCGGGCGTCAGTTGGCGCCGGATGATAGCCAGCGTTTTGTTGGTGATGTTGTCCTGGCCGATATGGCGCAGCGCCTGGATGATGTCGCCGCTTTTGCGACCGGCAGTGGCCATGTTGCGCGGTGTGGTGCGCTTGAGCACGATTTCCTGATTGCCGTATTTGATCCGGCGCGAGGGGCCGTCGGTCAGGAACACGATGCGTGTCGGCACCTGCTCGGACAGGCCCAAGATGTTGGCAGCATAGGCGCCGGTGGGCTGGAGGCGGCTTGCGTCGCGTTTGGCCAACGCGTTGGCAACGGCATCCGCGGAAGGCGGGATGCGGCCGAACTTCGGGTGATCAATCGGATGGTCGTACAGCCCGCGGGCGAGTTGGCGGATCAGGCCGCTTTGCTTGTGGCGCTTGAGGGCGGCGGCTACGGCAGTGCGGCTGCCGAGGTCGAGAAAGTGCGTGGGGGTGAACACCCAACCCCCCCTATGCCCATAAATCCTGTTTAATACTTTAGAATCAATGGATTGTGATTGTTTTTTCATTACCATCTTGTCACAAATAGTGCCCTGTTTTTATGACAAAAACAAGCCCGGGATCAGACTGTTCTGTTGGTCTGCTTGCCGTGTGTTTCATACCTCCGCCACCGGTTGCTCGTAAAAAAAGCAGGGTGGCAGGAAAGCGCTGGCCATGTGTTCGAGGTCTTCTGCCGATACGCCGCAGCGATGAAAATGTTCGCGCCAGCCGCGCACGCCTTCGACGATGGTGTCGATTTCTTTTTTCGCGGTGGCCTTGTTGAGGCCGAAGCGCTCGCATTGCGACAGCAGGTTGTAAATGCTGGCGGTGCGGCCGTACTGACCGACGGCCAGTGCGAGTGAGCGTTTGTCGATGGCGGTCATGGGCCGGGGCACCAGGTCGTAGGCGGGCGACAGGCGCCAGCCGCGGCCGCTGCGCAGCGCGGCGTGATTGCGTGGGTGATCGTCGTCGTTGGTCACTGCGGCGTTGAACACCATGCGCCGGAACAGTTCGGCGCAGTCGCGGTCCGGCTTGTCGGACCAGCGGCGCAACTGGTCGGCGAGCAGCGGGTAGGACCACTTCGAGCGATCGGTCACATCGTCGTCTGCACCGAGCAGGGTCAGTCCGCTGACCAGGCCGTGGCGCAGATAGCCGCCTTTGCCTTCCTCCGTGTGCTGGCGATCGAAGCGCTGCAGCATCAGCACGTCGGTGTTGACTATGGTTTCCACCCGCGCGACGCAGACCTGCAGGCCGCATTGGCGCGCGAGTTCCAGCGTGGCGTATTCGACGCGCTGCTGGTTGTAGCGATCACCTTTGGCGGGGAACTTGGTGAGCCACAGGGTGTTGTTGTCTTCAATGGTGGCCTTGGGCCGCGCGCCGCCCATCGAGGTGCCGGGGTCGAGTTGTTCGAGCAGATGCTGGGGGACACGTTTGCCTTCTTCGATGGTGGCGGCGGCGGCAATCAGTTCGGCGAGCTGGTGGGTGCGGTTATAGCGACGCACCGGCGCAGGCGGAGCCGCTTTCAGGCCGAAGCTCAGGTTGCCGGCGCCGTCCTGCGGGCCGTTCAGCAGATAGTCGATTTCAGTCAGATCGGCGGGCGCGCGGTCGAGTTTGTGTTCGATGACGCGGCGGCCCCAGGCGTCGGGGCCGGCGTCGCGCACCGCGCCGGGAATACCCTTCAGCTTGGTGAATTCGTAAACGGTGTCGCCCAACGGAAGCTCGAAGGGGTCTAGTTCGATGGCATCCGCGCGCGCGAGGTAGCGGTCGCCATAACGGAAGCGGCCGACGTGGGTGCCGTCGCGCAGTTGCTCGACTTTGAGCAGTGCGGCGGGTACGGTGTTCAGCGTGCCCGGCAACTGGATGTAGACGTAGGCTTCGTGTTTAGAAGTCATATTCTTTTTTCGCGACGCGTGGTTTGCGCACGCGTTTGGATCGGCGCGAGGCTTCCAGCGTTTTGCCATGGCTGTCGGTATTTGGATCTGCTACGGCATCCAGGGTGTGCTCCAGACCCAAAGCCCACAGAGTCATGACATAGGCGCTGATGGATACCCCTGGCTTCCCCAGTTCCAGCGCGCCCAGCGTGTTGCGATCGATACCTGCTTTGGCGGCCAGTTCGACGATGGACAGTTTGCGGCGCGTGCGGGCGAGCCGGATGCGGCGGCCCAGCTCTTTGACGTACTGCGTAACACTTTCCGGAAGAATGGGGAAATCACCCATTATTTTAGGCCTTATCTGATTTAATGCCTAAAATATTAGGCATTTTTTATAAGACGGTCAAGCAATTTGCCTAATTTAATAGGCGTTAAATGGTTTAGTGCCTAATTAAATGGGCAATTAGGCTGTTTCCCCGGAGTATATTTTATAACTTATTGATTTTAAACAATATTTAAATTTTTCGCCTGCCAGCGTTGAAACAAAAAAGGGGCTGATTCTGTTTGAAAAAAGCCTGAGGTCAGTGCTTGTTCAGGGCCTGGAATCAACGTCCGTGGACCTTGAGAAGATCATCCAGCGCAGATCGCACTCGCTGCGAACTGTCCAGCCAGGCCGTGATGGCCTCAGGCAGCCCGCCGTTGCCGCCGACGGCATAGCCGGCGCCGTCCTGGCGCACTTCCATTGCGGGCGCTGCGACATACAGCGGAATGCTCAGGTTGCCGTCCTTGGCGCGCAGGTCTTCCAGCGTGGCGACGCGGGCAAAGCCCGGGTCGTCCTTGAAGGCCTGATAGGTTTTGACGATGCGTTGCAGGTGATCGTCAGTCAGAAAACTTTGCGCCCGCTCGCGCGTGACTTCGTTGACCGCGTTGATGAACAGGATCTTGTTGCGGCGGGCTTTGGGTTTGGCGCTGCGGCAGATCACCACGCAGGCTTCCATCGGCGAGTTGTAGAACAGGTTGGGCCCCAGCCCCAGCACGCATTCGATCAGATCCGCCTCGATCAGCTTGCGCCGCATCTCGGCTTCTTCCTGACGGAACAGCACGCCGTGCGGAAACAGGATCGCGCAGCGCCCGGTTTTGGGTGCCATGCTCTGGATGATGTGTTGCCAGAAGGCGTAATCGGCGCGGCCCTGCGGCGGCGTGCCATAGAGATTGCGGCCCCAGGGGTCGGAAGCGAAAGCGTCGCGATCCCATTGCTTGATTGAATAGGGCGGGTTGGCGAGTACCACGTCGAAACGCATCAGGCGATCGGCTTCGACCAGCTTGGGTTCGGACAGCGTGTCGCCGCGCTCGATGCGGAAATCCTCGATGCCGTGCAGGAAGCAGTTCATGCGTGCAATCGACGAGGTCATCAGGTTGCGTTCCTGGCCGTAGAGCCGGACGTTGCGCCATTCCTGTTTCTGCTTGCGCAGATGGGCGATGCTCGACAGCAGCATGCCGCCCGAGCCGCAAGTCGGGTCGTAGATGCTTTCGTTCGGCTGCGGCTGCAGCATTTCGGTCATCAGGTGGACGACGGTGCGGTTGGTGTAGAACTCGGCAGCAGTGTGGCCGGAGTCGTCGGCGAATTTCTTGATCAGGTATTCATAACCCTGGCCCAGCTCGTCTTCGGGCAGGTTGGCGATGGTCAGTTCCAGCGCGGAGAAATGCTCGACCAGATCGCGCAGCATGGTATCCGACAGGCGGTCCTTGTTGGTCCATTGCGCATCACCAAAGATGCCGTAGAGCTTGTCGGGGTTAGCGGTTTCGATGGCGCGCATCGCGTTCTGCAGCGCGCGGCCGACGTTTTTGGCGGCCTTGCGCACTTCGCGCCAGTGCGCTTCGGGCGGCACCTGGAAGCGGTGGTTCTCCGGGTAAGCAGCGAACTTCTGGTCGCCGCCGGATTCTTCCAACGCGCTGCGGGTTTCCTCGTCGTGCACGTCGCACAGCCGCTTGTAGAACAGCAGCGGGAAAATGAACTGCTTGTAGTCGCCGGCGTCGATGGTGCCGCGGAGCAGCACGGCGGCGCCCCACAGGTAGGATTCGAGTTGTTGCTGGGTGATGATCATTTTTTTGTTTTGAAGATTTGCTGGCCGCAAGACACACATGCCCATTGGGGGTCATCGTCGGTGATGATGCAGCCACCGAGAACGATTTTCCCGGTATCCACTTCGCGCGCTTCCTTTTCGCTGAAATGGGGCAGGCCGTACACGATGCGAGCCACCGGCCGACTGCCGCACTTCGGGCAGCATATCGGCTTCCGCGCCAGCTCCATGCGCTCACCGTTCAAGCAGAAGACCTTCTTTTTTCAGGATGGCGATCAGTTTTTCTTCGGCGGCAAATGCGGAATCTGCACTTTCCTTCAGCCGCGCCATGGCTTCTTCAACGCTGAGGGTCTCGGTGGCCGCTTTCGGTTCAACGTAGCGCGGAATGTTGAGGTTGTGGTCGTTGGCGGCGATTTCGTCCAGCGTGACCACGCGGGCGATGCCTTCGACATCCTGGTAGTCGCGATACCAGCCGTGAATGCGCTCGATGTGTTCCGGCAGCAATTCATTCTGGGCGCGGCCGGTCTTGAATTCCTTCGAGGCATCGAGGATCAGCACCTTGTTCTTGCGATCCTTGGCCTTGCGCTGGCGGAACACCAGGATGCAGGCGGCCAGACCGGTGCCATAGAACAGGTTGGGGCCGAGGCCGATCACGGCTTCGAGCAGGTCCATGCCGAGGATTTTTTTGCGGATCGCGCCTTCCGCACCCATGCGGAACAAGGCGCCATGCGGCAGGACCACGGCCATGCGCCCGGATTTCGGCGCCATGGATTTGATCATGTGCTGCACCCAGGCATAGTCACCGCTTTTGCCCGGCGGCATGCCGGCGAAGTTGCGGCCGTAGGGATCGCTGCTCCAGACTTCTTCGCCCCATTTTTCCAGCGAGAAGGGCGGGTTGGCGATGACGCAATCGTAGGTGGCAAGGCTGTCGCCGGTGAAAAAGGCCGGATTGCGCAAGGTGTCGCCGCGCACGATTTTGAAATCCGCCGCGCCATGCAGAAACAGGTTCATGCGCGCGATGGCTGAGGTGGTCAGGTTCTTTTCCTGGCCGAACAGCTTGCCCCACAACGTCCGGTCATCACCATGATGTTCGTGAACGTGATGGATGGCTTCGAGCAACATGCCGCCGGTGCCGCAGGCCGGATCGTAGATCGACTCGCCTTCGCGAGGGTCGAGAATGTTGACCATCAGCCGCACCACGGTGCGCGGGGTGTAGAACTCACCGGCTTTTTTGTTGGTGGCATCGGCGAATTTCTTGATCAGGTATTCATAGGACTGGCCGAGGATGTCGGCCTTGGCGTCGGCATTGCCGAGATTGATGCGTGAGAAATGTTCGATCAGGTCGCGCAGCAGGGCGTCTGGCAGACGATCTTTGTTGGACCACTGCGCATCACCGAAAATACCGTAGAGCGTTTCGGGGTTGGCTTTTTCGATGCCGCGCATGGCTGTCTGCAGGGCCTGCCCGACATTGGTCGTGACTGCACGTACGTCAGCCCAGCGACAATTTTTTGGAATCTGGAAACGATAGTTTTGCGGAAAGAGGGCGTATTCCTCGTCGCCATCGGCTTCGGCAAGCGCGGCCTGGTATTCCTCGTAGTGCACGTCGGAAATGCGCTTGAAAAACAGCAAGGGGAATACGTAGGTCTTGAAATCGGCGGCATCCACCGGGCCGCGCAGGATGTTGGCCGCTTCCCATAGATGGGATTCGAGCTGGCCGATGCTTACAGAAGGGTTGGCCACGTAATGCCTATAAAATCAGGGATGAAGGAAAAGAGGATGGCTCATGCGATCAGCTTTTGAAGCGATGTTACTTGAATCAGTGTGAGGGGCATGAATAAAAATATACTGTCGAAAATCCGGGTCGTCGACATGACCGAAGGCGTTGCCGGCCCCTACGCCGCCACGCTGCTGGGCGACATGGGCGCGGACGTGATCAAGGTCGAACGCCGTGAAGGCGACTGGCAGCGCAGTGCCGGGCGCGGCGAGCCGGGACGCCACGGCAATCCGCAGTTCGTCGCGCTCAACCGCAACAAGCGCGACATCGGCATCGACCTCAACAACGACGAGGGCCGCCGCATCGTCGAGCGCCTGGTGTCAAAAGCCGATGTGGTGATTTCGAACTACCGGGCCGGCGTGATGGCGAAGCTGGGCTTCGGTTATGAGCGCTGCAGGGCGCTCAGGCCCGAAATCATCTATTGCACGATCTCCGGTTTCGGGCAGGAAGGCGCCTATGCGCAACTGCCCGCCAGCGACACCATACTGCAGGCGGTCAGTGGCGTGATGAGCGTGGTGGGCGAGCCGGACGGCGCGCCGCTGCGCGTCGGATTTCCGCTGATCGACATGACGGCGGCAAATTCCGCGGTGCAGTCAGTACTGCTGGCGCTTTATGGCCGTCTGACCGGGCAGGGCGGCGCCCACATCGACGTGAGCCTGATGGCGGCAGCCGCTTCCTTGATGTGCGGCGGTTTCACCGAATACATGGCTTCCGGCCGCCTGCCGCCGCGCCAGGGCAACCAGAACAGCCTGCTTGCGCCGGCCGGCGCTTTCGAAGTCGCTGGTGGCCGTTTCATCACCATCGCGGTGCTGCGCGACTCGCATTGGCAGAAGTTTTGCGCAGCTCTGGAGCTGCACGACCTTGCGGCTGACGGCAGATTCAGCAGCAATGCCGGCCGCGTCAAAAGCCGCGCGGAACTGGACACCATCATCGTGCCGCTGCTGAAATCGAAGCCCGCGGAATACTGGCTGGAGCGCCTGCGGGCCGCCGACATCCTCTGCGGCCCGATCAATACGGTGGCCGATGTGCTGGCGGACCCTGCGCTGACAGCCATCCTGCCGCTGCTCGACACCGGCTTGCCAGACATCACTCGCGCAATGGGTGCACCGATCCGTTACAACGGCGAATTCTTTGATGCAGAGCGGCCCTCACCGGCGAAAGGCCAGCATACCCGCGATGTGCTGGCGGAGATCGGATACGACCCGAAACAGATCGAGAATTTACTGGCTGCCGGCAGTGCCTTTGCCGAAGTCCCGCAAGGGGTGGATGTTCGTGCCGGGTCTCCGATCAAATCGTGAACAGGATGATCAGCGTGGCTGCAAAGACAAAGACCATCAGCACCGAAATAAAGTCGTGGATGTTGACATCTACGGGATCGTCATCTTCGTAGTTCATCCTGTCGCAGGCGGCGCACATCAGAAACGCTCCTGTTCGAGGATGATTTCGCCATTGCTGGATTTGACGTACAGTTTGATTCTGCCGAGCTCGCCGCGGGCCTTGATTTCGTAGCAACGGCCCTTGCGCTCCAGTTCCCGGATGTCACGTATGCCCCTGGCTTCGATTTTTTGCAAAATGGCGGACAGTGGGAGCGGCTGGCCGGCGGACGGGATTGCGCATTGCCAAGGATCGGCGCTGGCGGTGGAACTCGCCATACAGAGCGCGGTGAGGGTTACAAGGCGGGATGTGGTGCTTTTCATGATGCGGTTTCCTAGTATGAGGCGATGCCGGATTCGATATCGACGGACGCATCATGAAAGTCCGTGGCTGAACTGGTGCTGAGCGCCCTGTTCATCTGGCATTCAGCTGATTTTGCTTATAGTGTGAAGATGAAATCCAGGATCGGGATCATGCTGGCGCTGGCGCTGGCGCTGGCGCCCGCTGCGGTGATTGCCGACGGCGGTTCTGAACGCGCCTGGCGCGCCCTCAAGGCGGGGGAAATATTGCCGCTTACGCGCATCCTCGAAGTAGTGCACCGCGATTTCGCCGGAGACGTGATCGAGGTCGAGCTGGAACGCTCGGATGGCCGCTGGATCTACGAGATCAAGCTGCTGTCGACCAAGGGTGCGGTCATCGAACTGGATTACGACGCACGGGATGCCCGTCTGCTGAGGACCAAGGGTTCGGGTGTAGGCGCAGCGCGCCGGAGCAACCGGTAATGCGTGTCTTGCTGGTCGAGGATGAACCGCGCCTGTCGGCGCAGATCCGTTCTGCGCTGGAGACGGCGGGCTTCGCTGTCGATGCGGTGGCCGACGGACTCGAAGCATGGCACTGCGGGCGCAATGAACCTTATGATGTCGTGATACTGGATCTGGGATTGCCCGGCATGGACGGGTTGTCCCTGCTTCGGCGGTGGCGCTCCGAAGCGGTGGCTTTTCCGGTGATTGTGCTGACGGCCCGGGCGGGTTGGACGGAGCGGGTCGAGGGTATTGATGCCGGCGCCGATGATTACCTACCTAAACCATTTCGCATGGAGGAGTTGCTGGCCCGCGTACGCGCTTTGATCCGGCGCGCGCACGGCTTTTCGGCGGCCGAACTCGTCTGCGGCGATCTGCGGCTGGATACGCGGTTCGCGCGGGTTACGCTCAACGGAGAAGCGGTCCCACTGACCGCGCACGAGTTCAAGATACTTTCTTATCTGATGCATCATCCCGGTGCGGTGGTCAGCCGCACCGAGCTTATCGAGCACATTTATTCTCAGGATTTCGACCGCGACAGCAACACGATCGAGGTATTCATCGGCAGGCTGCGCCGTAAGCTTGGTGCTCAGCGGATAGAAACAGTCCGGGGTCTGGGCTATCGCCTGTCTTCCGGGCGCGGAGCCGATGCGTAATTCCCTGGCGCTGCGCCTGATCGGCGGGGCATCCATCTGGCTGGCCGTCGCGCTCGCACTATCTGGATTCGGGCTTTCCGAAGTCTTCGAACGTCAGGTGACTGCGACTTATCAACGTCAACTGACACAGCAGGTGGACCGGCTGGCGGCCGGTCTTCAATGGACACCCGGGGGCACGCTGTCACTGGTGGCTCCGCCCTCTGATCCCGCGTACCGGCGGCCTTATTCAGGCCGCTATTGGCAGGTCTCCGGAGAGGGCGAGATCGTCATGCGTTCCGATTCCCTGTGGGATCAGTCGTTGGTTTTGCCCGAGCCCTCCGGCCCCCTGGGAGAAGTGGGGCGTCATGTGGTGCCCGGACCCGCGGACCAGTCGCTGCTGCTGGCCGAACGCAGCGTGGCACTGGTCGGCCGGGACGTCCCTGTCCGGCTTGCGGTTGCCGTTGATCGCGCCGAACTCGCCACGGCCAATGCGGAATTCAACCGCCTGCTGAGCGCGTCCCTGCTGATTCTCGGTCTTGGACTGATACTGGCGGTGGCCGTGCAGATCATGTTCGGGTTGTGGCCTCTCAAACGTCTGCAGCGCTCCCTTGCGATGCTGCGCAACCGACGCCAGCAGCGGTTGAGCGGCTCATGGCCTGTCGAGGTGCGTCCCCTTGTCGATGAAATCAACGAATTGCTGGAGCGGGACGAGGCCCTGCTGGAACGCACGCGGCGCCAGGCGGCCGATCTGGCCCATGGACTGAAAACACCGCTGGCGGTACTGGCCAACGAGGCCGGCTGCGGAGATGGTGCCTTGCACGAGGAAGTCGGCCGCCAGGTGGATGCGATGCGCAAACAGATCGAACGCCATCTGGCGCGGGCCCGCACTGCGGGGCTGACCGCGAAGAATGCCGGGGTGGTCGATGCAACAGGCACGATCAGGGAACTGGCCCGGACTCTGACCCGGATACATGGGGAAAAGCCGCTGGATTTCGAGATCGTAGGGACCGGACATTTTGCCGGAGACCGCCAGGATTTTGCCGAGATGCTGGGCAATCTGATGGAAAACGCCTGCCGCTGGGCGAAAAGACGAATCGCCGTTTCCCTTCATGAATTTGGCGGGAGGTTGCGCATCACTATCGACGATGATGGTCCCGGCATGACCAGTGAACAGCGGGAGCAGGCGCTGGAGCGCTATGGCCGTCTGGACGAATCCGCGCCCGGCAGCGGACTTGGTCTGGCTATAGCGGTCGACATTGCATCGATGTACGGCGGCAGTCTTTCGCTTGATCGTGCCGCATCGGGCGGCCTGCGTGTCGTGCTGGAATTGCCTGCACACCCGCCGGCTTGATCATCGGCGTCGAAAATTACGGCGATGCAGTCTGCTTAAGCAGCTCAAACAACACCTTAAGCGGCAGTCGTTCTTGAGGGATTCTTCGGCGGCTACCGCCGGTTTTCTACCCGGCCGTGCTGCGTCGAACTCTAGAACCTGTTATGAACCTGAAAATTAATCAGGTAAATCAGAGAGATGCTTTCCCTCACCTCCTGCCCCTCTCCCGAAGGGAGAGGGGGTAAAGCCCTTCTCCCTCCGGGACCAGGGAACACTGGAAGCGGAGCAGAAGGGTTGGGATGAGGGAAGATTTTTGCAAGTTTATAACAGGCTCTAGGCGGATCGTAATGGTGCGGATGATGCTGTCCGCAAAGGGCCCGGCTCGACACACCGGCTTGCCGGACATCCTGCGCGCCATCGGTGGGCAGATCTGTTGCGACGGCGAGTTTCCTGCCTTCAACTATTCCTTGCCGGCAAAAGGCCAGCATACCCGCGATTTGCTGGCGGAAATTCGGATACGGGCCTGCAGAGATCGAGGGTTTCCTGCGCACTGGCAGCGCCTTCGTCGAGGCTGGCTGAACGGAGCGCGGCGGGCTCAGGATGGCGCCGGACAGGCGATAATAGGCATTCGAAAATCCGCCTTATTCGCCAGTGGCCAAATCCGGAAAAATCACCGATTCCCTCGACCAGTTCGCTGATCTGTTGCCGGGCTTTCTCTACCAGCTTGAGCGCAGCCCGGCGGGCGTATTCCGCTACCGTTACGTCAGTTCAGGCATGCAGCGCATCCTCGGCGTGTCGCCTGCCGAGGCACTGGCCGATGCCGACGGTGTGCTGGCGATGATCCATCCGGATGATATCGACCGGGTGATCGAGGAAAGCATGCAGACCGCGGCCGAACTGCGGCCCTGGCGCAGTGAGTTCCGCATGCGCGCGCGGGATGGCCGGCTGATCTGGATCGAGGCGCAGGACCTGCCGGTGAAGGAGCCTGACGGCACGATTCTCTGGAGCGGTTACGCCAACGACGTTTCGGAAAAGAAGCTGCTGGAGCAGAAGATCCGCGATCTCGCGCGTTTCGACGGGCTGACGGGATTGCCCAATCGCCAGAACTTCATCGACCTTGTCGAGAACAACCTGTTGCGGGCGCGCCGCAACCGCAGCCGCTTTGCGCTGTTTTTTGTCGACCTCGACCGTTTCAAGCCGGTAAACGACAGCTGCGGGCACGCGGCGGGCGATGAGCTGCTGAAGGCCGTGGCGGCAAGGCTGCGCGGGGCTCTGCGCGAATCGGATATCGTCGGGCGCTTCGGGGGTGACGAATTCCTGGTTCTGCTGCCGGATATCGCGCAGCCCGCGGACGCCGTGGGCGTTGCGGAAAAAATCGGCGCGGCACTGGACCGGACTTTTGAACTTCCCTGCGGGCAATTCAGCATTTCTTCCAGCATCGGCATCGCGATCTATCCGGATAACGGCAGAGCCGTCGACAGGCTGATCGAGAATGCCGATCTTGCGATGTACGAGGTGAAGAAGGACGGTGGCGGCAGTTACCGGTTTTCGGTTGCCGCAGGCTGAGGTGCCACGGCGGCAACTGAGGGCATCGGCTCGAAGGACAGTTTCAGCGGCACGCCGTTCTTGATGGTTTCTTCGGCGGCTGCCGCCGGCTTCCCGCCCAGTCGCGCCGCATCGAACTTGAGGCGGGTGGTGAATGCACGCACGATGCTGTCCGCGCGCGATTGCGCCAGCTCCGGCAATGTGCTGTCCGCCAGCGGCTGCAGTTCGATCAGCCGCTGGTGCATCGCAACGTAGAGTTCGCGATCACCGGCCCCGCGGCTCATCACCGCCAGCACCGGATTGACGCGCGGGGCCTCGCGCCCGGCGGTCTTGCGGTAGGTCTCGGTGAACTGCGCAACCGCGTTGCCGCCGGCGCGCGCTTCCAGCATCATTTCCAGCGCGCGTTGGGTCTTGGCATTGTCGAAGCCGACCGGCCCCGGGTCTTCGCCGGGGGCAAGCTTGAGCCCCTCGCGCGTGGCGAGGTCGGCGCGCACGGCCAGCGCGCGCAATGCACGGCTGTCGCTGTCCTTGTGATACAGGCCCTGAATGACCAGCTTGAGTTGCGGCCGCTTCTGCAGGCCTTCCGCGACGCGGCGCAGCTTCTCGTACTCGGTGGGCAGGATGCGCGCGCTGCCCGGATCGAACACGATGTCGCCGAGATCCTCGGCATTGCCGCCGAACAGGGCGCCGAGCGCGCGGAAGGGCGCGGTGACGATGCGCGTGATCACCGTGCGGATCGCCTGCCAGACGACATGTCCGTAGCTGAATTCGGGATTGTCGACATCGCCGCTGACCGGAATCGCGAGATCGATCCTGCCGCTGCTGTCGGTCAGCAGCGCGATGGCGAGGTCCAGCGGCAGGTTGACAGCAGTCGGGCTTTCGACACGTTCGCCGAGCGTGAACTGTTCCAGCAACACCTTGTTGTCGCCGGCCAGCTTGCTGTTGTCGAGCTTGTATTGCAGGTCGAGTGACAGCTTGCCGGAGGCGATCTTGCGGCCGGCGAAGGTGGCGGTGTACGGGCTCATCGGTGTCAACTCGACGTTGCGGAAAACAACCGCGATATCGGTGAATTTTTTCGGCGCAAAGGGCTGGATCGCGCCTTCGGCCCGGGCCAGGCCGTAATCCTCGATGCGGCCTTCAAACTTGAGGCTGGCGCGCGACTCCGGGGCGGAGGACAGCCCGCTGATCGACCCGCCCAGTGACTGGATGTAGGTCGAGAACGGCAGCACCAGGCTAAGGTCGGTGAAATCCATGTTGCCGCGCTCGACGCTGACGCGGTCGATGTTCACGGCGAGCCCGGATCCCGCGGCAGGGTCTGCTGCGGCAGCCTTTGTCGGTGCAGGACGGCGGATGGCGGCGAGGTTGGTGCTGCGGTCCTTGTTGATGACCAGCCGGGCGTAGGGGCGTGACAGACTCAGCTGGGAAACGGAAAGGCGGTTGTCGCCGCTGTTGTAGTCGATGCCGCTGGCGGCGAAACGCTGCCAGCTGAACAGTTTTTCGTTGCTGGCCGCGGTTTTGAGTTCGAGGTCATTGATGGTCGCGTCGCCGGCATAATGCACGGCCGGCTGTTTCGCGCTGCTCCAGCGCAGCTGCCCGCTGCTGCCGGCCTGGCCCGATACCAGGGTCAGCGTGGTCTGCTGCCGCAGCACGGTTTCCAGCGGTGCCAGCGCAAGTCCGGCCAGTTCGAGTTTCAGGTCGCCCGCCTGCTGTTTCAGGTCGACGCTGCCTTTTGCGCGCAGCGTGCCACCCTGTTTCACCTGCAGCGACAGTTCCAGCGCAAGGGGTTTCTCCGGCGGCATCGACAGCGACCCGGCACTGACGCTGATTTTTTCGAGCTCGTAGGCGAGCGGCGGCTGGAAACCCTGGTCGCTCAGTGCGACCGTGTAATCCGACAGTTCGATCCGGTCGATCACGGTGGAGAAACCGGTCTTTTCAGTCGGTGAATCTTTCAGCGGTGCAAACATGCGCAGCAGGGGAAAGGCGCCTTCTGCATCACGCATGACCTCGCTGCGGCCGCCGCTAAGGCGGATGTTCTCCACGCGGATGGCCTGTTTCTGCAGGTCGAAGCTGCCTCCCGCCAGCTCGGCGGAGGCCAGCGTCAGCGGCGCTTCCTTCGCGTCGCCGGGAATCGCCTGCAGTTCACGCAGGGCGATGCTGCCTTCGGTCACGCTCACCTGGAGTTGTCCGCCGGTGCGGGCTTCGAGTCCGAAACCGGCCTCGGCCTGCGCGACCTGCAGCCGTAGCGGTGCAACGCGGCTGTGGTCTGTGATCGACAGGGCCAGCGGACCGATCGCGACTTTGGGCAGTGACAGCTGCCAGGCGGGGCGGGGTGCCGTTGCGGATTCCGCCGTGTCCGGTTCCGTCGGCTTTCCGGTGTTTGCGGGTTCGCGCACAAGGCGGCCCCAATCGGGGCTGCCGTCCCGGTCGAGCGCGAGATTGATCTTCCCTTCGCCGATCCGGACCTGCCCGAAGGCGACGCTGCGTTTCTGCAGATCGAAACTGCCGTTCTCCAGCGCCAGCGCGGCAAGCCCGGCGAGCTGCTCACCGCCGGGTTTTGCGAGGGCAAGATCCTTGAGGCGGAAGCTCAGGTCTTCGGCCCGCAGGTCGAGGGCGCCCTCGCGGTAACCCAGTTGGTAACTCAACCCGATCGTGAAGGCGCCAGCCGGTTCGGCCAGTGCCAGCCGGTCCTGCGCGAAGCGCCACAGCGTCGCCAGCTTGCCCTCCTTCAGTTCGAGTGAACCCGAGGAGTCAAAGGGAGCCAGTGACAGCTTGCCCTGCCATTGCAGGCTGCCGCCGCCGGGCAGTCGGGCACTGAGCCGGTGTTCACCGTCATGATCCGGCAGTGTCGCCAGGTCCTGGATTTCGAAATCGACCGGATCGAAGCGTGCCACGGCGGCCGGCTGCAGCGTCTGGTCGGTGAAGCGGAAAACGCCGCCGCTGATGACGACATGCTGCAGCAGCAGGCGCGGTGTTTTGCTGGGTTCGGCCGGTTTTTCTGTGGCCTGTCCGCTGCGGGGTGCGAACAGGCGTGCGATGTTCAGGCTTTCCCGGACATCAAGCTCGGCATTGACCACCGGCTGTTCCAGCCGGATTTCGCGGAAGGTCCAGGCCCAGCGCAGCAGGCTGCTGGTTTCGAAATCGACGAACAGCCGGCGGATGCTGAATACCGGATCGCCCGTTTTTTCGGCGATCGTCAGATCATTTGCTTCGACAGTCAGCAGGAAGGGATTGATTCGCACCGTGCCGACGGAGCCCTGGGCGCCGAACTGCTGTTCGACCAGTCCGGGCAGCTGGTGGCGGACCAGCCAGGGCGCGGCGAAAAAACCGAGCAGGGTGTAGAGCAGCAGCAGGGCACCGGCGACCAGTGCCGGTTTCGACAGCAGCAGTGTGCGCAGGCGGGCGTAGCGGGGAGCAGTCTCGCTCATCGCTGCGCCGCCGCCTCAATCCTTGTCGGCGTGCAGGATGCCGAAGCCGGCCTGCAGCGCCCGCTCGATGCGGGATTTTTCTTTTTTGATCTTGTCGTCGTCCCAGTCCCACATGCCGGCCTTGGCCTTCATGCCGGTGCGACCCCTGGCCACCATGTCCTTCAGGAATTGCGGCGGCACCTGCTCGGTGTGCAGGTGCGGATACAGCGCCTCGCCGACCAGGTAATTGGTGTCCCAGCCCGACATTTCCTTCTGCATCATCGGTCCGCAGGCGATGAAACGGAAGCCGAAGCCCTGGCGCACGGCGGTGTCGATGCCTTCGGCATCGGTGACACCATCGGCGATCAGGTACAGCGCCTCGCGCATCATCGCGTGCTGCAGGCGATTGCCGACAAAACCGGGCACGTCCTTCTTCACCCAGATCGGCGCCTTGTTGAGATCCTTCAGCAGTTGCACCAGGCCTTCGGCGACCTTCGCATCCGTCAGCGCCGAACTGACGACTTCCACCAGCGGCACCAGGTGCGCCGGCATGAAGAAATGCAGGCCGGCAACGCGCTGCGGATGTTTCAGTCCTTTTGCGATTTCCCCGATGGGGAAGTTCGAGGTGTTGCTGGCCAGCGGAATGTCCGGCTTTGCCAGCGCTTCGATTTCCGCGAACAGTTTCTGCTTCAGCGGCAGGTCCTCGGTGGCGGCCTCGACCACGATGCCGACGCCGGACCAGGGAATGGCCTTCAGTTCGGAGTAAGCGTGCACCGCGGCGGCATGGCCTGCCGGTGCGCCGAGTTTGGCGAGGCCTGCGGCAATGCGTCCCGGCAAGGCTTCGCGTGTTTTCGGCGAGGGGCTCATGACATGGACGGTCCAGCCATGGGCCGCAAACACGGTGGCGATGTCGCCGCCCATGATGCCGCCACCGATGACCACCGCATGTTTGCTGTTTCCGGACATGAAAATTCCTTGTGGAGTGTTGCGGGCGTTCGGGTTCGGACGATTATATCGCCGAAGACAATCAGCCCCCTTCGGGCGCCGGCAGTGCCTGAAGGGAGTGTCTGTGACAGCAGGCGGCGGGGAAGCCGCGCAGGACTTACTTGACCAGCGATGCACTCCACGGAGTGGCCGGTGCATCCGGACGTGCCCGCATCGTGCCCTGCATCGAAGAGCCGCTGACACGGCCGGTGTAGCTTGCGTTGCCGATGCTGAAGCTGATCTGGTCGCCGCGCAGGTTGCTGCTGGTGACGCGCCAGCTCATGCCGTCAGTGTTGCGGAAACTGCCGTCGAAATCCTGGAATTTCTGTTTCAGCTCCAGCGAGCCATTGTCCATTTTCCAGGTGCCTTCGACTTTTGCCGGCACGATCCACAGGTAGGCGGTGCGGCCCTCGGTGGAATCGGTCTGGTCCGGCGCCCAGTCGTCCATCGTGAAGGCATGCGACACCACGCGGGTGCCGGGCTTCATGTTGAGGATCGTCGGCCGCAGCTTGAGATTGAGGTAAGGCAGCAGGTACATGGTCAGCACGGTGGCATGGCTGAAATCGGTGGCAAAGATGTCGCCGCGGATGAACTGCGTCTTGTCGGCCACGCCTTCCTTCTGCGCATTGCGTTTCGACAGCTCGACCATGTCCGGGTTGTACTCGATGCCGGTGGCGCGCACGCCGAACTGCTTGGCTGCCGTGATCACGGTGATGCCGTCGCCGGAGCCGAGATCGAACACCACATCCGTGGGTTTGACATCGGCCATCTTGAGCATTTTTTCGACCAGGCTTTTCGGGGTCGGCACCCAGATCACGTCCTTGCCGGCCTGGCCGACCTGCGGCTTGAATTCGGTGCCGCTGGTCTGTGCCTGTGCGGGAACAGCCAGTGTTGCCGCTGCGATGAGCAGCGTGGTCAAAACGGTGTGACGGACAATCGACTGCATGGTGGTCTCCGTGGAAGTGAGCGGGAAATTATGCCTCAATCAGACTGTATTTCCGGAAACCGGTTCAGTCCGGCCTCGCACCCGAGGCTTTGACCACCGGCGCCCAGCGCGCGATCTCGGCCTTGATGTGCGCGGCAAACTGTTCCGGCGTGTTGGCTACGGCTTCAGCGCCGTCGGCAGCGAGGCGTTCCCTGACGTCGGCGCGGGCCATGACCTTGACGATGTCGGCGTGCAGCTTGTTGACGATGTCGCGCGGCACCGCGGCCTGGGTCAGCACGCCGTACCACTGGTTGGCGTCGTAGCCGGGCACGCCGCTCTCGTGGATGGTCGGCACATCGGGTGCGATCGACAGGCGTTTCATCGTGGCCACACCGAGCAGCTTGAGCCGGTTCGATTTGACATGCGGGCCCAGCGCGACCATGCCGGTGATGGTCATCGTGGTTTCGCCCGAAATCATGCTGATCATCGCCGGGGCGGTGCCTTTGTACGGCACGTGCACCATGTTGATCTTGGTCAGCAGCTTGAAATACTCGCCCGCCAGATGCGAGGCGCTGCCGCTGCCGCCTGAGGCATAGAGCAGTTCGCCAGGCCTTGCCCTGGCCAGCGCAATGAAATCGCGCGCGGTTTTCACCGGCAGCGAGGGGTGCACCGCCATGCCGTTGGGCACGGTGGCGAGCACGGTGACCGGCGCGAAATCGCGGATCGCGTCATAGGACAGCTTCGGATACAGGGTCGGATTGACACCGAAGGTGCCGACATGACCCATGACGATGGTGTAGCCGTCGGGGGCCGCGCGCGCCGCGAGTTCGACGCCGATGGTGCCGGCGGCGCCGCCGCGGTTTTCGACAATGACCTGCTGGCCCCAGGCTTCGGTCAGCTTCTGCGCCACCAGCCGCGCCAGCAGGTCCGTGCTGCCGCCGGGCGGAAAGGGTGCGATGAAGCGCACCGGCTTGCTCGGATAGTTGGCGGCGCTCTGGGCGTAGGTGTTACCCGTGGCGCTGCAGGCAATCAGAGAAATTGCCACCAAGTATTTGATTTTAATCACTTATTTTTCTCCTCCGGAAGAACTTCAAGTTTTCAGGCGCCCATCGTGCGTGGCCCCGGCATCAATCAGGGCCTGGATTTCGCTGTCGGACAGGCCGGCTTCGCGCAGGATCTCCACGCTTTGCTGGCCCAGTTTCGGCGCCGGACTCCAGCCTTCGCGCAGGCCGCAGGACCACTGGTTCGGCAGCCGCATGCTGCGTGTGCGGCCTTCGGTCGGGTGGTCCTTCATTTCGAAGAAGCCGATGTCCTGCAGATGCGGGTCCTCGAGCACGCTGTCGAGCGTGTGATAGGGCATGGCCGGCACATCAGCCTGGTCGAAGATTTCCAGCCATTCAGCGGTGGTCTTGCTTTTCAGTGCGGCCATGCGCACTTCGAAGTAGGCCGCCACGTTGGCGAAGCGCGCCTGCACGCTGCAGAAGCGCGGATCGTCTTTCAGTTCCGGCTGGCCGATGGCCTTGAAGAAGGCGAAGGCCTGGTCGTTGGTGTTGGCCGAGATGCAGATCCAGCTGTCCTTGGTCGGGATCGGCTTGCCCAGCGGGTCGAGCAGCCGCGGGTCGCCGGTTTCACCCAGCGGGGGATCGAAGGTCTTCAGGTACATGTGTTCTTCTAGCACGAACTTGACGAAGTTTTCGAACATCGGGATTTCGATCGAACAGCCTTCGCCGGTCTTCGCCTTGCGGTAGAGCGCCATGGTGATCATCTGCACCGCGATCAGGCCCACGGTCTTGTCGGCGACCACCATCGGCACGAAACGCGGCTCGCCGGTGGCGCGGTGGTGCAGGGCAGCCATGCCGGAGGATCCCTGGATGATGGTGTCATAGGCCGGTTTGTCGCGGTAACGGCCGTCCTGGCCGAAACCGAACATGCCGCAGTAGATCAGGCCGGGATTGATCTTGCGCACATCCTCGTAAGAAAGTTTCAGCCGCGCCATCGCCGGCGGGCGCACGTTCCACACCAGAACATCAGCTTTCTCGATCAGCTTCAGCAGCGCGGCATGGCCGCCGGGATGCTTCAAGTCGAGCACCAGCGAGCGCTTGTTGCGGTTCAGGTGCAGGAATTTCGCGCCCATGCCCGGCGTCACCGACTTGCCGTTCATGTTGCGGATCAGGTCGCCGGATTTGGTTTCGACCTTGATCACTTCCGCGCCATGGTCGGCGAGGATCTGTGTCGCCAGCGGACCGACCACGACCGAGGTCAGGTCAATGATGCGCACGCCTTCCAGCGGTCCGCCGGCCATTACGCGAACTCCGCTTCGGCGGTCAGCGCCAGCGCGCCGGTATCGTCCTGGGCCCACAGTTTTGCGGTCCTGTTGTCGGCCGAGGGTTCGCCGCAGAGCGTGATGCTGCGGTTCACGAACAGCGCGCGCACGTTGCGCGAGGACATGAATTTCACCGGTGTCGAGCCGTGGCTGCGCGCCAGTTCGTAGACCAGCAGCGTCGTCAGGCCGCCGTTCATCACCAGGTTGGGATAACCCTCGACGCCCGTGACATAGGGATGGTCGTAGTGGATGCGGTGGCCGTTGAAGGTCAGCGCTGAATAGCGGAACAGCATCACCGGGTCCGGCGTGACTTCATGCTGCCACACCGCCTTGCCCGGTGCCGGCTGGGCCGGGGGTGGCGGCGCGTTCTTGTCGGGTTCGCCGCGGTAGACGATGTCCTGCTCTTCGCTGATCGCCAGTCCGCGCGGGCTCGAGATGTCGGTCTTCACGGTGACGAACACCATGCGGCCGCTGCGGCCGTCCTTGACCGTCACGTTCTGGATCGTCGACAGGCGCTTGACTTCGTCACCGACCCGCAGCGGCGCGATGAAAGTCGTGCGTTTGCCGGCGAACATGCGCCGCGGCAGCGGCACCGGCGGCAGGAAGTCGCCGCGCTGCGGATGGCCGTCGGGGCCGATCTGCGAGTGGCGCACGATGCGCGGGAACAGCGTGGAGTGCCAGCCGACGGGCAGCGGATCGCCGATCTTCGGGAAGGCATCGTCGCGGTCGAGTGTCGCCGACAGCCGGTCGACCATCGGCACGGTGACGTAATCAACAGCGGTTTCGGTGCGGCCGATCCACTGCTTCAGGGATTCGATATCTGCGGTCATGCGGTTGCCTTGATTGTTGCGGATGAAGAACCGCAATTTTAAGTCAGGGATTGTGCCTGGCGGGAATTCAGCGGCCGAGGCGGAAGTCGAACTCCACACTGTGATAGGGCAGCGGCAGCCGGTAACGCTGCGCCAGCGCGGGATCGCTGCCCGTTTGCGGATTGACCAGCAGCGATTCGCGCACGCCGAACACCGCGTCCTCGTCGATATAGCGGTCGTCGGCGAAAAACACCTCGGTGGTCAGCGCGCGGAATCCTTCGGCACTGACGATGAAATGGAAATGCGCGGGCCGCCAGGCATGGCGGCCGCCGGCACGCAGCAGATCACCGACCGGACCGTCGTAGGGCACGGTGTACGGCGCGGGGCGCACGGTGGTGAAGGAGTAGGTGCCGTCATCACCGGTGACCATGCGGAAGCGCAGGTTGTCGGGACTCTGTTCCGGGTCCTGCTGCCAGTACTTGCCGTTGACCGCGGCCTGCCAGAAATCGAGCTGTGCCCGGGGAACCGGCCTGCCTGCGGAGTCGACGACGCGTCCCCGCACCAGCATCGGCTCGCCGGCGTTGTCGCGCTTCAGGTCGCCGCCGACCTCCAGCATCGGCGACCCTTCGGCGTGGAAGGGGCCCAGCGCGCTGCGTTCGGTGGCGCCGGCACCGCTGGCGAGCAGATCGACCAGCGACGACAGGCCCATGACGTCCGACAACAGCACGAATTCGTTGCGCGCGTCGGTGGAAATTTTGCCGGCGGCGTGGAGGAAGGCGATGCCGCGCTGCCACTCCTCGGGCGTGAGCCGGGTCTCGCGCGCGAAGGCATGCAAGTGCTGGACCAGTTTTGCGATGATTTCGCGCAGCCGCGGGTCGGCGGCGCCGTCGAAGGAGCGGACGACGGCCTGCGTGATGCTGTCGGCGTTGACGGATCTCATCGCCTGCTCAGTCGACGCGGGCGCCGGACTGTTTGACGATCTGGGCGTATTTCTCGACCTCGCTGCGCAGCCGCTTGGCGAACTCGGCCGGCGTATTGGGCTCGAATTCCAGCGACAGCGCGGCAAGGCGCTCCTTCGCCGCCGGCGATTGCAGCGCTGCGGTGAAGTCGCGGTTGACCTGGCTGACCACCGCGGCAGGAATGCCCGCCGGCGCAAACACTGAGAACCAGGTGTAGTCGTCAAAGCCCGGGAATCCGGATTCGGCGACTGTGGGCACCTCGGGCAGCACTGCGGAGCGTTTTGCGGTGGTCACCGCGATCGCGCGCAGGCGTCCACTCTTGACGTGAGGCACCGCCGGCGGCATCGAGGTCGAGCCCACCGGCACCTGGTTGGCGACCACCGCGGTGGCTGCCGCTGCCGGGCTGTACGGCACATGCGTGATGTCCACCTTGGCCAGGGTCTTGAACAGCAGTTCCATGTCGAGGTGCGGTGTGGTGCCGATGCCCGAGGAACCGTAGGACAGCGGTTTTGATCTGGCCAGCGCGAGCAGTTCCTGCAGCGTCTTGACCGGCAGTGAGGGATGCACGGTGATCATGTTCGGCGTGGTCGGCCCCTGCAGGATCGGCGTGATTTCCTTCATTGAATAGCCGGGTTTGGAATACAGCGTGACGTTCACCGCGATCGCCGAGCTGTTCATGAACAGCGTGTGTCCGTCGGGATTGGCACGCAGCGCAATCTGGGTGCCGATGTTGCCGGAGGCGCCGGGGCGGTTTTCGATCACCACGTTCTGTCCCCAGATCTCGGTCAGGCGTTCGCCGACGACCCGCGCGACGATGTCGGTCGAACTGCCGGGCGGGAAGGCAACGATCACGCGCACCGGCTTGGTCGGAAATTTTGCAGTGCCCTGCGCGGCGGCAGGCATTGCTGCAGCAAACAGTACGGATGCTATTAAGTATTTGATTTTATTGATATTTTTCATGACTCCTCCCAATGCGCGACAACGGGCCGCCGCCGCGTCGCGCCATCCTAGCTGACCGCGGCCGGAAAGAGAATCGTCATGAAGGGCGCCGGCATGAGCCGGCGCCTGCGGTCTCAGCCCTTCATTGCGGCGAGTGTCCGGGACTCGCGGGCGGTGATGGCGTCGTAGCGTTTGAGCAGGCGCTGCGCGCGCACGATGATCGGGATGTCGATCATCTTGCCGTCGAGCGCGAAGGACGCGCGGCCTGCCGCAGCGGCTTCCTTGTCCAGCGCGATGACCTTGCGCGCGTATTCGACCTCGGCGGCACTCGGCTTGTATTCCTCGTTGACGATGGTGACCTGGCCGGGATGGATGCAGCCGGCGCCCATGAAACCGAAGTCGCGCGAGCGGCGCACCATCTTGCGGAAGTTGTCCCAGTCGCCGAAGGTGGCGACGCTGTCGACGAAGCCCAGCGGCATGATGCCGGCGGCGCTGGCGGCGAAAATCATGTGCTGTTTCGGATAAAACAGCGCCTCTCCCGTCGGCTGCATGCCGCAGTTCAGTGCGTAGTCTTCACCGCCGATGTTGCAGGCGATGATGCGGCTGGTCGCGGTGGTGATTTCACGGATTTTGAAAAACGCCTCCGGCGTTTCGATCATCGTGATGAACTTGGTGTGGCCGACCGTCATGCCGCGTTTCTGTTCCAGCTCGCTGACCAGTTCGTCGAGCAGCTGCAGGTGCGACACGCCGGTGGCCTTGGTCACTGCAATGCCGTCGACGTCGGGGCACACCGAATGCTCGATGTCACGCACCGCCAGCGACAGCGGCTGGTTGATGCGCACCACCACATCGGCGCCGCCGCGGCGTACTCGCGCGGCGTTTTTCTCGACCAGCTTGCGCGCATTGGCCTTCTCGGCGGGCGGCACGCTGTCCTCGAGGTCGAGCTGGATCACGTCGGCGCCGCGGGTGTGGGCCTTGTCGACGTATTTCTCGACGTTGACCGGGACGTACATCAGCGAGCGCCAGACGGGAAGTTCACGATACATGGCTGGATCCTTTGCGGTGGTTGCGGATGCGGCGGCGCCGCGGGTTCATTCTTCGCCGGCGGGCGCGGCATCACCCGCGCAGGCAATGCCGGCTTCGAGGAGCCTGCGGTAGGCCGCGGCGTCGATGCCGGCTTCAGCCAGCAGGGACTCGTTGTGTTCGCCGAGTTTCGGCGCCGGGCTGCGGATTGCCGCCGGCGTGCCCGACAGCCGCGGCACCACATGGTGCATCGGAAAGTCGCCCATGTCCTCGTCCGGATAGTCGGCGAGGATTTCTCGGGCTGCGAAATGCGGATCCTCGAAAATCTGCCGGATGTCGTAGATCGGGCCGATGGTGACCTCGGCTTCTTCGAAAAAGGCGACATTTTCGGCCTGGGTGCGCTGCGCGACGAAGTCGCCGATCACCGTATCGAGTTCCTCGGCATGTTTCACCCGTTCCTCGTTGGTGGCGTAACGCGGATCAGTGATGAACTCGGGGTGGCCGATCGAGCGGAACAGGCGCTCGGCCATTTTCTGGGTCGACGAAGACAGGCAGACATAGAGTCCGTCCTTGCACCGGTAGGCGTTGCGCGGCCCGGCATTGGTCGAGCGGCTGCCGGTGCGCGGCTTGACCTTGCCGGTCAGGCGGTAATTTGCGGCCTGGGGCCCCAGCACCGCGAACAGCGGATCGAGCAGCGGCAGGTCGATGACCTGGCCTTTGCCGCCGTTGGTTTCGACTTCACGCAGCGCGGCCATTGCGGCCGCCGCGCCATAGAGTCCGGCAACGGTGTCGGCGAGGTACATCGGCGGCAGCACCGGTTCGCGGTCGGCGAAACCGTTGAAGGAAGCGAAACCCGACATGCCCTCGACCAGCGTGCCGAAGCCGGGACGCCGGCTGTAGGGGCCGTCTTGGCCCCAGCCAGAAATGCGCACGATCACCAGCTTCGGATTGAGCTTCAGCAGTTCGTCGGGCCCGAGGCCCATCTTCTCCAGCGTGCCGGGGCGGAAGCTTTCGATGAACATCTGTGCCGAAGGGACGAGTTTTTTCAGCAGCTCGCGCGCTTCCGGTTTGCGCAGCTCGAGTCCCAGGCTTTTCTTGCTGCGCGCGTAGAGTTTCCAGTTGGTCTGGACGTCTTTGGTTTTCCAGGCACGCAGCGTGTCGCCGGCTGGCGGCTCAACCTTGATCACCTCGGCGCCGAAGTCGGCGAGAAACTGGGTCAGGGTGTTGCCGGCGACCAGCCGCGACAGGTCGAGCACACGCAGGCGGTCAAGTGTGCCGCGTGCGTCCGGTTCGTAACTTCTCCGGGGCAGTTCAGCCATTACTCGGGCTTGATGCCGGTCTCCTGCGCGACCTTGCGCCAGCGCGAGATTTCGTTGGAGACAAATCGCAGGAAAGCCTCGCCGCTCATCGTCGCCGGCTCCGCACCCTCGCCGGCGAAGCGCTGCCGGAGATCGGCGGATTGCAAGGCTTTCGCCAGTTCGCTGCCCAGCCGCGCAGTGATCTCCGGCGGTGTTTTCGCCGGAACCACCAGGCCCCACCAGAACTCGGCCATGTAGCCCGGCACGCCGGCTTCGGCGATGGTCGGCACCTGCGGCATGAAGCTGGTGCGTTTTTCGCTGGCCACGCCCAGCGCTTTCATGCGGCCGGCCTGCACCTGGGTCATCGCCGAAGGCAGGCTGGTCATCACCAGCTGGATGTGGCCACCCATCAGGTCGGTCAGCGCCGGCGCTGCGCCCTTGTACGGCACGTGCACGATGTTGATGCCGGCCATGCGCTTGAACAGTTCGGTGGCCATGTGGTTGTGGCTGCCGGTGCCGGTGGAGCCGTAGTTGACCTGGCCCGGCCTTGATTTGGCCAGCGCGATGAACTCGCCCACGGTTTTCACCGGCAGCGACGGATGCACCACCATCAGCAGCGGGCCACGCGCCATCATCCCGACATAGGCGAAGTCGGCGACCGGTTCGTAGGGCAGCTTGGCCCGCAGCGCGGCATTGGCGACAAAGGATGCCTGGATGTTGAGCATGCTGTAACCGTCGCCCGGCGACTTGGCGACGTTCTCGGCGCCGACGATGCCGCCGCCGCCGGCACGGTTTTCGACAACGATCTGCTGACCGAGCCCGGGGCTCATGGTCTGCGCGGTGATGCGCGACAGCACGTCGTTGCTGGCGCCGGGGGGGAAAGGCACCACCAGGCGGATCGGTTTGGCCGGCCAGGCCTGGGCAAGGGCGGTGCCGGCTGTGGCGGCAAGCAGCAGTGCGGCGATCAGGCGGAATGCGTGGTTCACGGTGTTCTCCTCGTTGTTGCCGCTTTTATCCCGGCATTACCGCGATTGTGCCGCAGGACAGTGTCTGCGTCAGCGGATTTCCATGCCGTTGGCGATCTGCCGTTCGATCAGCCGCGCTTCATTGCGCAGCAGCGTCGCCAGCTCCTGCACCCGGCGGTCGGCCATGCGGCTGGAAATCGCCGAAATCGACAGCGAGGCAAAGGGGACGCCACTCTGGTTGCGCAGCACGTGGCCGATGGAACGCACGCCCGCGAGCGTCGGCGTCTCGCGCACCGCGTAGCCAAGCTTCTGCGCCTTGCGTGCCTGCGACAGCAGCGACGGCCCGTTGAGGCCGTGCTCGGGCAGCCGCGGTTCGTTGCTGGCGATGATGCTGCGGAATTCCTCCTCGGGCAGCGCCGAGAGGATGGCCAGGCTGCCGGTACCGACACCCAGCGGCCGGCGTATGCCGACTTCCAGGGTGAAGGTCTTGATCGGAAAGGTGCCTTCGCGGCGATCAATGCAGACGGCATCGAGGCCGCTCCTCTGGGTCAGGAACACCGTGTCGCCGGTGGCTTCGGCGATGCGCGACATCGCCGGATGGCAGATTTCGCGCAGGTTGAAGCGCGGCGCCGCGGTCAGGCCGAGTTCGAATGCCATCGGGCCGAGGAAATAACGGTGGGTTTCGGAGTCCTGCTGGACCATGCCCTCGTGGGCGAGGCACTTCAGCATGCGGTGCACCGTCGGGCGCTGCAGGCTGGTGCGCGTGGCGAGGTCGAGCAGGCGGGAGCCGGAACGGTTGTGCGCGGCGATTTCCCGGAGCAGGAGCAGCGCGCGTTCGATGCTTTGGGTGCCGGTCAGGCGGCCCTGATTGTCGTCGTCGGGGTTTTTCGCGGGTGCCATAAGCTTAGTCCGAATCGTGAGACTGGGGAGCCGGGATTATGCCACCGTGTCCGCTCTGGCGGAATAGCTGTCCCTGTGGTATCTTTTTTGCAGCTGTTTTTGAATAAAAAATCCGATTCGTCCAGATTCCGGACGGCCGCCCGGGCGGCCATCCGGGCTTTCGGGCGTTCGCATGCCGGCAACGCCCGCGCTGCCGCCGCCTTTCCGACAGGAGTTCTGCCATGACCGTTTCCCTGACCCCGGGCGCGAAATTCCGCGCCGCGGTTGCCGCCGAAAAGCCGCTGCAGATCGTCGGTGCCATCAATGCCTACCATGCCCGGCTTGCCCAGCGCAGCGGTTTCAAGGCGATCTACCTGTCGGGCGGTGGTGTGGCCGCCGGTTCGCTGGGCGTGCCCGATCTCGCGATCAGCACGCTCGATGACGTGCTGACCGACGTGCGCCGCATCACCGATGTCTGCGACCTGCCGCTGCTGGTCGACGTCGATACCGGCTTCGGCGGCGCCTTCAACATTGCGCGCACCGTGAAGTCGCTGATCAAGTTCGGCGCCGCGGCGATGCACATCGAAGACCAGGTGATGCAGAAGCGCTGCGGCCACCGTCCGAACAAGGAAATCGTCAGCAAGGAGGAAATGGTCGATCGCATCAAGGCATCGGCCGATGCCAAGACCGACGCCAACTTTGTCATCATCGCGCGCACAGATTCGCTGGCAGTGGAGGGGTTGGACGCTGCGGTCGAACGCGCGGTGGCCTGCGTCGAGGCCGGCGCCGACATGATTTTTCCGGAGGCGATCACCGAGCTGTCGGAGTACAAAAAATTCGCCGATGCGGTGAAGGTGCCGATCCTCGCCAACATCACCGAGTTCGGCAAGACGCCGCTGTTCACGACCCAGGAACTCGCCGGCGCCAACGTCGCGATGGCGCTGTATCCGCTGTCGGCCTGGCGCGCGGCCAATGCCGCGGCGCTGAAGGTCTACCAGAGCATCCGCAAGGAAGGGCACCAGAAAAACGTGGTTGACCTGATGCAGTCGCGCGACGACCTCTACGACTATCTCGACTACCACTCGTACGAGCAGAAACTCGACGCGCTGTTCAAGCGCGACAAGTAATTACGGGCTTCATCAACACCTTTTTTGCGGGGAGCATCAGGCAATGACCGGTATCTTGCTGTCCAGGGGGTTCGTGGCGCAGTTCGGCGAACAGTTGCAGGCTGCGGCAAAGGCCGCCGGCGTCACGCCGCAGATCGTTCATCTGCCCGATGACGCGGCACAGCGCCTGCCGGCGGAGACGCTGGCGAAGATCGAGGCCGCTTACCTGACGCGCGACATCCGTTTTTCAGATCATTACCTCAGTTTCGGCGACGCGATGAAGGCGGCCCCGAAGCTGAAGTGGGTGCATTTCACCAGCACCGGCATTGACCAGCATCCCTTCCTGCCGGCGCTGCACGAGCGCAAGGTGCGGCTGACGACCTCCGCCGGAACCAACGGCGAACCGGTCGGGCAGACGGCGGTATGCGGCCTGCTGATGCTGGCGCGCGGATTCCCGCGCTGGATTGCCGCCCAGCGCGAGCGCAAATGGGATCCTGTGCGCGGTGCCGCCGTGCCGCGCGACCTGCGCGGCCAGACGGTGATCGTTGTCGGCCTCGGCACCATCGGCGCGACGGTGGCAAAAATGTGCCAGGCGCTGGAAATGAAGGTCATCGGCCTGCGCCGCAGCCCGAAACGCGACGACGACCCGGTGGACGAGATGCACACGCTGGACAAGCTGCCGGCCCTGCTGCCGTCCTGCGACTGGCTGGTGCTGGCCTGCCCGTACACGAAGGAAACCCATCAGCTGGTCAATGCGAAGACACTGGCGCTGATGCCGAAACACGCCCACCTCATCAACGTCGCCCGCGGCGCCGTGTGCGAGGAAAAGGCGCTGATCGCCGCGCTGCAGTCGAAGCAGATCGCCGGCGCCTACCTCGATGTGTTCGAGAAGGAGCCGCTGCCGGCCGATTCGCCGCTGTGGGACATTCCGAATGTCATCGTGTCGCCGCACAATGCCTCGGCCTCCGCCGGCAACGACAACCGCGCCGCCGCGATATTCACGGAAAATCTCAAGCTCTACGCGGCCGGCAAGCCGATGGTCAACGAACAGGGCTGAACGGACGTGAAGAAGTGGCAGTGCATCCTCTGCAACTTCATCTATGACGAAGCCGCCGGTCTGCCTGACGAGGGCATCCCGCCGGGCACGCGCTGGGAAGACGTGCCCGCCGACTGGACCTGCCCCTACTGCGGGGCGACCAAGGCGGACTTCGACATGATCGCGATTTCGGGTTGAGCGTCTGTCGCTCAGTCGCGGAAGCGTTCCAGCTTCGCTTTCCAGGTGTCCGACAGCATGCAGGGCAGCCAGGCCTCGTTTTCGGCCTGCAGTCCGCCTGAGAGCATGGTTTCCTGCGAGGCGTTGAGCGCGACCTTTGCCTGGATTACCGCAATGCGCGGATTTTTCGCGATGGCCTGCGCCAGTTCCATCGCTGCCGGCATCAGCTGTTCGCGCGTGACCACGCGCAGCACGATGCCCAGGCGTTCGGCTTCCGCGGCATCGATGTGGCGCCCGGTCAGGATCATTTCCTTGGCTTTCTGCAGCCCGATCAGGCGCGGCAGGCGCTGGGTGCCGCCGCCGCCCGGCAGGAAGCCCAGCGTCACCTCGGGCAGGCCGAAGCGGGCGTTGTCGGAGGCGATGCGCAGGTCGCACTGCAGCGCCACTTCGAGTCCGCCGCCGAGGCAGTAGCCATTGATCGCGGCGATGGTCGGCTTGGCGATGTTGGCAATCACGCTGATCCACCGGCCGCGGAAAAAGCGCCGCTCGTCGTACATCGCTTCCGTCGTGCGCTGGCCGCGCTCCTTGAGGTCGGCGCCGGCACAGAAGGCGCGGTCGCCTGCTCCGGTGAACACGATGACGCCGACATCCGGGTCGGCGTCGAGCCCGGTGCACAGCGCCATGATTTCCTCGCGCAGTTGCAGGTTCAGCGCATTCATGACCTGCGGGCGATTGAGGGTGACGACGGCAACGCCGTGGTCGATGCTGACGGTCAGGACATCACTGCTTCTGCTGGACATGCGGGGCCTCGGTTTCCGGTGATGGTTTCGGGAAACCCCGGATTCTAAGGCTTGCGCCTGTGCCGCCGCCGCCGCGGGCCGCGCGGCGGCCTGCTCCGGGTGGCGACAGGTGGGCTAAGCGGTTAAAATGCAAGGCCTTTTTACGGTGCCAGTCGCCCCGTGCGACATCGCTGCCATGCCGCTGTTTGCCTTCGGACTCAACCACCAGACCGCGCCGCTGGACGTGCGCGAGCAGGTGGTATTCCAGGCCGAGCAGCTGACGCAGGCCCTGCGCGACCTGGTCGACCGCCGTCCGGTCAGTGAAGCGGCGATCATTTCCACCTGCAACCGCACCGAGGTCTACTGCTCGACCGCCGATCCGCGTTTCGCCATCGACTGGCTGGCGGATTACCACCGGCTGAAACCGGCGCAGATCCAGCCCTATCTCTACGAATTGCCGCAGGACCGCGCGGTGAAACACGCTTTCCGTGTCGCCAGCGGACTTGATTCGATGGTGCTGGGCGAGCCGCAGATCCTCGGCCAGTTCAAGAGCGCGGTGCGTTCCGCGGAGGCCGCCGGCACCCTGGGCTGGCTGCTCAACAAGCTGTTCCAGCGCACCTTCTCGGTCGCGAAGACCGTGCGCAGCGAAACCGAGATCGGCGCCAGCACGGTGTCGATGGCCGCCGCCGCGGTACGCCTGGCCGAGTGCATCTATCCGAGCATTGCCGGACAGAGCGTACTGTTTGTCGGCGCCGGCGAGATGATCGAACTGGCGGCCACGCATTTTGCGGCCCACCATCCGAAGCGGATGACTTTCGCCAACCGCACGACCGCGCGCGCGCAGCAGCTGGCCGACCGCTTTTTCGGCCACGTGATCCCGCTCAACGATATCGCGGCGCAACTGGCGCTGTACGACATCGTGATCTCCTGCACGGCAAGCCCGCTGCCGATCATCGGCAAGGGCCTGATGGAAAGCGCGCTGAAGGCGCGCAAGCACCGGCCGATGCTGATGTTCGACCTGGCCGTGCCGCGCGACATCGAGGCCGAGGTCGGCGAACTGGACGACGCCTTCCTCTACACCGTCGATGATCTCGGGCAGATCGCGCGCGAGGGCATGGACCAGCGCGGCAACGCGGTGGCGCAGGCCGAGGTGATCATCGAGAACCAGGTTTCGGATTTCATGCACTGGCTCGACAACCGCGAGCTGGTGCCGACCATCCGCGCGCTGCGCGACACCGCGGAACGTGCGCGCCGGCACGAACTGGAGCGCGCGCAGCGGCGCATTGCACGCGGCGCCGATCCGCAGCAGGTGCTGGACGAACTGTCGCGGGCGCTGACCAACAAGTTCATGCATCCGCCGTCGCATGCGCTCAACCACGCGGCGCAGGACGAGCGTGACGAGCTGGCTGCGCTGATCGCGCGGCTCTACCAGATCCAGCGTCCGGAGTAGGGGCCGCGGCCCGCGCCCCGCCGGCGCGGCCTGCACCATTTCCCGCCATGAAACCCAGCATCGCCGCCAAACTCGATCAACTGTCCAATCGCCTGGAGGAGATCAATCGCCTGCTGGGCAGCGAGTCCGCGACGGCCAGCATGGACAATTACCGCAAACTCACGCGGGAACATGCCGAGCTGGGTCCGGTGGTCGAGCTCTATCGCGCCTACCAGAGCAGCCATGCCGACCTCAAAACCGCGCAGGAGATGGTCAACGATCCGGCGATGCGTGAATTCGCCGAAGTTGAAGTCGCGGAAACCCGCGCGCGGCTGGAGGGTTACGAGGCGGAACTGCAGAAACTGCTGCTGCCGAAGGATCCCAACGACGAGCGCAATATCTTCCTCGAGGTGCGCGCCGGCACCGGCGGCGACGAGTCGGCATTGTTTGCCGCGGAACTGTTCCGCATGTACGCGCGTTACGCCGAGCGCAAGCGCTGGCAGGTCGAAATCATTTCTGAAAGTCCGTCGGACCTCGGCGGTTACCGCGAGATCATTGCCCGCATCATCGGCCACGGCGCCTATTCGAAACTGAAATTCGAATCCGGCGGCCACCGCGTGCAGCGCGTGCCGGTGACCGAAACCCAGGGCCGCATCCACACCTCGGCCTGCACGGTGGCGGTGATGCCGGAGGCGGACGAGGTGGCCGAGGTCGTGCTCAATCCGGCGGAGCTGCGCATCGACACCTTCCGCGCCTCGGGTGCCGGCGGCCAGCATGTCAACAAGACCGATTCGGCGATCCGCATCACCCACCTGCCGACGGGGCTGGTGGTCGAATGCCAGGACGACCGCTCGCAGCACAAGAACAAGGCGCGCGCGCTGGCGGTGCTGGCGGCGCGGCTGAAGGACAAGCAGACCCGCGAACAGCAGTCGAAGGAAGCGGCGACGCGCAAATCGCTGATCGGCAGCGGCGACCGCTCCGAACGCATCCGCACCTACAACTTCCCGCAGGGCCGCGTCACCGACCACCGCATCAACCTGACGCTGTACAAGATTGCGCAGATCATCGACGGCGATCTCGACGATCTGGTCGATGCGCTGGCATCGGAACACCAGGCGGAGCTGCTGGCGCAACTGGCCGAAGAGCAGGGTGTTTGATAACCATTTGATTTTATTTATATTTTTATAACTTCCCCTGATGTCCGGCGCACCAACCATCCGTGAGGCACTGGATGCTGCCCAGCAGGCCACCGGCCGCATCGAAGCGCGGGTGTTGTTGCGCGAGGTATTGAATCAATCCGATGCCTGGTTGCTGGCGCATGATGATGCACTGCTGACGGCTGAACAGGCGCAGCAGTACGTCGCACTGGTCGTGCGCCGCGTCGCCGGTGAACCCGTCGCCTATATCACCGGTCGCCGCGAGTTTTTTGGCCGCATGTTTGTCGTAAACCCATCCGTATTGATCCCGCGCCCCGAAACCGAACTGCTGGTGGAACTGGCGCTGCAGCGTTTGCCCGCCGGCGCGCCGGCTCATGTGCTTGACCTCGGCACCGGCAGCGGCTGCATCGGCGTCACGATTGCTGCGGAACGACCGCAGGTGCAGGTGACGCTGGTTGATGCCTCAGTGGCCGCGCTGGACATTGCCCGCGCCAATGCTGCGCAATGGGCTGCCGGCAACACCACGCTGTTGCACGGTGACTGGTATTCGGCAGTGGTTTCGGAACGCTACGATCTGATCGTGGCCAATCCGCCCTATGTCGCGGAGGCCGATGCGCATCTGCAGCAGGGGGATCTGCGGTTTGAACCGCGCAGCGCCCTGGCGGCTGGCGCCGATGGCCTGAATGATCTGCGCCGCATCATTGTTGAAGCGCCGCAGCATCTGCGGGCAGACGGCTGGCTGTTGCTGGAACACGGTTACGATCAGGCGACGGCCTGTGCAGAGTTGCTGGCAGCGTCAGGGTTGAAGGATATTTTTTCTGCGCCGGATCTGGCGGGGATGCCGCGCGTCAGCGGCGGATGCCTGCAGGGCTGACATGGACGACGATTTGGAAGCTGACTCCAGCGCCGGACAGCGGCGCAAAAAGGCGGCCTGGCTGCGCGCGGTGTACGAGCGCAATCTGGCGCAGTGTCGCGCCGCGGATACCGCGGATGCGCCGGCACTGGCGCGCAAGGCGCATACGGCGATGGATGCGCAACTGCAGCGCGACAGCGTGTCTGTCCCCGAGGGGAAACCGATCCGCTGCGGCAGGGGCTGCAGCCATTGCTGCCACGGGCCGGTGGAAATCTGGCCGCAGGAGGCCGCGCTGCTGGCGCAGTTTGTGCGCGATGCCGGCCTCAGGCCGGACCTTGCACGGCTGGAACGCCAGAGCCATTACACCGTCGAAACCTGGCGCGAACAGGCTGTCGCGGACCAGGCCTGCGTGTTTCTGGATCACGAAGGGGCATGCAGCGTGTATGCTGCGCGGCCCAATACCTGCCGCAAGCTGCTGGTCATGAGCGATCCCGCCTGTTGTGATGTGCAACAGGGCCGCACGGACGAGATCGACCGCTGGTTCAGCTGGGAAGCGGAAATGATGGAAGTGGCAGCGCTCGAAGTGTTCGGCATGGCCCTGCTTCCCCGTCTCCTGTTGCCGGCCTTGCAGCAGAAATGAGTGCCCGCGGCGTTGACCCTGTCTGCCGGCATCGGTAAACTTAAACCCGATGGTTTTTGTCAGGTAATTTTTGAAGCAGTCAATTTTTGGAGCAGCTCATGTCCGTTCAAGATGAAATCAAAAAACAGGTGACCGGCAACAAGGTCGTGTTGTACATGAAAGGTTCGCCTGATTTCCCGCAGTGCGGTTTTTCGGCAAATGCGGTCAATATCCTGCGCGCCTGCGGTGTCAACGAAATGTTCACCGTCAACGTGCTTGAGAATCCGGAAATCCGCCAGGGCATCAAGCAGTACGCCAACTGGCCGACGATTCCGCAGCTGTACATCGATGGCGAGTTTGTCGGGGGCTCGGATATCGTGACCGAGCTTTACCAGAGCGGCGAGCTGCAGAAAATGCTGCAGCCCTGAACGGGGTTCGCTGAATCAAAAGCCGGCGCAAGCCGGCTTTTTCATGCCTGCAGCCAGCCCAGGACCACCTGCGTCAGCAGGATCAGCGCCATGGTCAGCAGCATGCGGCGCATCCAGATGCGGTAGGTGGGTCCGTCGATGCGGCTGCGCACTTTCGAGCCCTGCCAGCTGGCGAGGGTGGCCACCACGGCCAGCGGCAGTGTCAGCAGCCACTGTTCCAGGGTCGCGATGCCGCTCGGCGCGAGAGTCGCGAACTGCGTGGCCTTGCCGACAAAAAACGAAATGTTCATCGCCGGCACCAGCAGCAGCGGCTGCAGGCCGATGCCGAGGTAATAGATGATCAGCGGCGGGGCCGCGATGTTCGCCGTCGACTCGCTCAAACCGCCGAGAAAACCGAACAGCAGTCCGAAGGACTTCTCGTTGCGCTGCATCAGCGGCCACTGCGAGAGGCCCAGCCGTTCGAGGTTCAGGTAGAACAGGATCACGCCGGCGAGCAGCAGCGCGTAGGGAAAACCGGGAAACAGCACGAACAGTTTTGCGCCCGCGGCGGCGCCGAGCAGCGCGACGATGGAAATCCACCAGAAACGCTGCAGGATGCCGGCGAAGCCGGGGCTGCGCAGGATGCTGACGATGACCGTGGCGATGCAGGGAAGCAGCACCATCACCACGGCGAACTGCATGTTTGTCGCGGCGGCAATCAGCGGCGTGGCGATCATCGGGAAACCGAGGCCCAGCGCGCCTTGTATCCAGCCGGCGACGGCGATGACGAGGGCGACGTACGCGATCAGCCAGGGCGACAGTGATTCGAGGCCGGCCACGGAATCGGGAGTCAGGCGGCGCTGCGCGCGCGGTTCAGGGCAAGTGCGACGACTTCGGCGATATGCAGGGCGTCACGGTCGGAGAGCTGCGCGATCTGTTCGCGGCAGCTGTAACCGCTGGCGACGATCATCGTATCCTCGGAGGCGGCACGCACCGCGGGCAGCAGCGCGGCTTCCGCCGCCTTGACCGAGACCTCGTAGTGCCGGGCGTTGAAACCGAAGGCCCCCGCCATGCCGCAGCAGCCGGTCTCGACCGTGTGCGCGCGGATGCCGAGGCGTTTGAGCAGGGCCATTTCGGCAGCCATGCCGAACACCGATTTCTGGTGGCAGTGGCCGTGCACCAGCGCCTCGCCGCCCAGTTGCGGCGCGTCCCAGTCCGGAATGGCCATCAGGAAATCGCTGAACAGGTGGACCTGGGCGCTCAGCTTCCGCGCCAGCGGATCGTCCGGGAAAAGATTCGGCAACTCGTCGCGGAAGACCGACAGGCAGGCCGGTTCGAGGCCCACCACCGGCACGCCGGCGCGGATGTCGTCACCGAGCATGTCGAGAATGTCGCGCAGGTGGCCGCGCGCGGTGTCGAGCATGCCGAAGTCATACAGCGGCCGGCCGCAGCAGAGCTGCCGCCTGGGCAGCGTCACCGCAAAACCGAGGGCTTCCAGCACTTCCACGGCGGCGGCAGCCGATCCTGGCTGGAAATGGTTGTTGAAGGTGTCGGCCCAGAGGATGACCCGGCCGCGCGGCGCATGGCCTGGCGCCACGGCCCTGCGCCGCAGGAACCAGCGGCGGAAGCTGCGGCGGGCGAATTTCGGGATGCTGCGCTGGCGGGCGATGCCGGTCGCGAATTTGAGCAGGGCCGACAATCCCGGTGCATGGGTCAGCAGGTTGACCAGGCGCGGCGCAATGGCGGCGACCCGCGCCCAGCGGCTGATCCAGCCCATCGTGTAGGCCTGCACCGGGCGCAGCCGGCCGCGGTAGTGATGGTGCAGGAACTCGGCCTTGTAGGCGGCCATGTCGGTATGCGTCGGGCAGTCGCTGCGGCAGCCCTTGCAGGCGAGGCAGAGATCCAGCGCTTCGCGGACTTCCTCGCTTTGCCAGCCGTCGCGGATGACTTCGCCGCGCAGCATCTCGGCCAGCAGCCGCGCGCGGCCCCGGGTCGAATAACGTTCTTCGCCGGTTGCGCGGTAGCTCGGGCACATCACGCCGCCGGCCTGTGCCCGGCATTTGCCCATGCCAACGCAGCGTTCGACCGCGCGGTTGAAACCCTGGCCTTCGGGGCTGGCGAAAGCGAATTGCGTCGCCGGCCGCCACGGCCGGTAATCCGGTCCGTATTTCAGGTTTTCGTCGGCGCGATAGGGATCAATGACCTTGCCCGGATTCATGCGGTTGTCCGGATCCCAGATCGCCTTGAACTCGCGGAAGGCCTGTATCAGCTCCTCACCGTACATGATCGGCAGGAACTCGGCCTTGGCCTGGCCGTCGCCGTGTTCGCCCGACAGCGAGCCGCCGTACTTGACGACCAGTTCAGCCGCCTGGCGCAGGAAGCTGCGCCAGACCTGGATGCCTTCGACAGAACGCGTATCGAAGGTGATGCGGGCGTGGATGCAGCCGTCACCGAAATGGCCGTAGAGCGAAGTTTTGTAGCCGTGACGGTCGACCAGTGCCTGGAATTCGCGCAGGTAATCGCCGAGACGCAGCGGATCGACCGCGGCATCTTCCCAGCCGACGACCGGATCGGGTTCGCCGGGATGAATGGTCAATGCGGTGGCGGAGGCCGCGGTTTCGCGGAGGGTCCAGATGCGCTCGCACATCGCCGGGTCGGTGATCAGCCAGGAGGACGGCGCGGGCGTCCTGCCGGCATAGTGCGCGACCAGCGCACCGGCCTGCGCGCTCGCAGCCTCGACCGTTGCCGCACCGAACTCGATCATGATCCAGGCATTGCCCGGTGGCAGCAGCGCGATGTCGGCGCTGCGCAGTCCGCGTTCGCGCAGGCCGCCGATGATGCGTTCATCGAGGCCTTCGGTGGCAATCGGCCTGAAGGGCAGGATGTCCGGCACTGCGTCGCCAGCCTGGTAGATGTCGGGGAAACCGAGCACCAGAATGACCCGCGACTGCGGGCTGGGCACCAGCCGGGTTTTTGCCTCCAGCGTGATGACGCAGGTGCCTTCGCTGCCGACCAGCGCGCGCGCGACGTTGAAGCCGTTCTCCGGCAGCAGCTGGTCGAGGTTGTAGCCGGAGACGCGACGCTTGATTTTCGGGAAACGCGCGCGGATCAGGTCGGCATATTTGTCGCGCAGGTCGCGCAGCCGGCGGTAGATCTCTCCGCGGCGGCCGCCACCGCGGATGATGCGCACCAGTTCGTCTTCGGATGTCGGTCCGACGGTCAGGCGCAGTCCGTCATAGGTCAGGATGTCCAGCGTTTCGATGTTGTCGACGGTCTTGCCCGCCATCACCGAGTGCGCACCGCAGGAATTGTTGCCGATCATGCCGCCCAGCGTGCAGCGGCTGTGGGTGGCCGGATCCGGGCCGAAGGTCAGCGCGTGCCGTTCGGCGGCATCGCGCAGCGTGTCGCAGACCGCACCCGGCTCGACGCGCGCGGTTTTCCCCTGCGGATCGACTTCGAGCACACGGTTCAGGTATTTCGAAGTGTCGATGACCACGGCGACGTTGACGCACTGGCCGTTCTGCGAAGTGCCGCCGCCGCGGGGCAGGATCGGCACACCGAACTCGCGGCAGACATCGATCGTTTCGACGATGTCCCCGATGCTGCGCGGCAAGACGACGCCGATGGGGACCTGGCGGTAGTTCGATGCGTCGGCGGAGTAGCTTGCCCGTGCGGCGGTGTCGAAACGGACTTCGCCGGCGATGCGGCGCTCCAGTTGTTCGGCCAGGGCGGCGAAATCGCCGGCCGCCAGTTGCCGGGGGTCGGTGGGAGCGTTCAATTCAGTGGAGGGCGGGTATGGACGGGACGTGCGCGCAGCATCGGCGGGATTGTAGCCTGCCCCGGAGCCACTGTCCGAAAGCATCGCCCAAACAAGGGCTAGACCTGGCTTTCCCCTTCTTGATCGGGCATAAAGTACAATAAAAACAATGATTTGCTGACCTTTGTGCAAGCGCTTGCACTACGCTGGCTGGCGGCGTATCATGCAAGGCCGCCGGGCAGGAATATCCGCCGGCAGGACAGGAATCCCAACTGCATTGTTGCGGCTGGCGCCGGTGTGGCGCCGTGCGCTTTTACTCCGGAGGAAGTATCCATGAATACCATGGCAGACACCAAAAACATGGCCAAGGCATCCGCCGGCGGCAAGCAGCGGATGACGCCGTCCGAAGCCTTTGTCGAAACGCTGGTCGCCCAGGGCGTGAAGGACACCTTCGGCATTGTCGGTTCAGCCTACATGGATGCCCATGACCTGTTTCCGCTCGCCGGCATCCGTTTCCTGTCGGTGGCGCATGAGCAGAACGCCGCGCACATGGCCGACGGTTATTCGCGGGTCACCGGCAAACACGGCGTGTGCATCGCGCAGAACGGCCCCGGCATCACCAACTTCGTTACCGGCATCGCGGCCGCGTACTGGGCGCATTCACCGGTGGTCTGCGTGACCCCGGAATCGGGCAGTCTGAGCATGGGCCTGGGCGGTTTCCAGGAGACCGAGCAGATGCCGATCTTCTCGAAAATCACCAAGTGGCAGGTGCATGTCAATTCGCCGCTGCGCATCGCAGAACTGACCGGGCGCGCCTTCGACATCGCGATGGCGGAACGCGGTCCGGTGCAGGTCAACATCCCGCGCGACTATTTCTACGGCGAGGGCGAATACGACATTCCGCAGCCGCACAAGCTGGAGCGCGCGGCTGGCGGACCGGAGTCACTGGATGCCGCAGCCAAAATGCTCGCCAAGGCCAAGTTCCCGGTGATCCTGTCCGGCGGCGGCGTGATCATGAGCAACGGCATCAAGGAATGCGCGGCGCTGGCCGAGTACCTGACCGCGCCCGTGGTCAACTCCTATCTGCACAATGATTCCTTCCCCGCCAGCCACGTCCTGTCCTGCGGTCCGCTGGGTTACCAGGGATCGAAGGCGGCGATGAACATCATCGCCAAGGCCGACGTGGTGCTGGCGCTGGGTTCGCGGCTGGGCCCCTTCGGCACGCTGCCGCAGCACGGTCTCGATTACTGGCCGAAAAACGCCAAGATCATCCAGGTCGATGCCGACTCGCGCATGCTCGGGCTGGTGAAGAAAACCACGGTCGGCATTTGCGGCGACGCGAAACTGGCCGCGGTTGCATTGCTTGAGCGTGTGAAAGCCATGGTCAAGCTGACACCCAACAAGGCGCGCATCGTCGAAGTGCAGAAGGCGAAAAAGGCCTGGGCCGATGAACTCGACAAATGGCCCTCGCCGAACACCAAGACCCGCATCGGTCCGCGCCAGGCGCTGGCGGCGCTGGCGCGTGCGATGCCGAAAAACGCGATGGTCGCCACCGACATCGGCAACGTCTGCTCGGTGTCGAACAGCTACCTGCATTTCGAGCAGGCACCGTCCTTCCTCGCGGCGATGAGTTTCGGCAACTGCGGTTATGCCTTCCCGGCGGCGATGGGTGCCAAGGTCGGGCGTCCGGACCGCCCGTCGATCGCCTACGTCGGCGATGGCGCCTGGGGCATGAGCCTCAACGAGGTGATGACCTGCGTGCGCGAGAAGATTCCGGTGGTCGCCGTGGTGTTCAACAACGGCCAGTGGGGCGCGGAGAAAAAGAACCAGGTCGACTATTTCGACAACCGCTTCCTCGGCACCAACCTGCAGAACCCCAACTTCGCCGATGTCGCGGAGTCGATGGGCGCACAGGGGCTGACGGTGGAGCACGCGGATGAAGTGGGCGACGCGCTGCGGGCTGCGGTGCGCTCCAACAAACCCACGGTCATCAACATGATGCTGACGCAGGAACTCGGCGATCCCTTCCGCCGCGATGCCTTCCGCCAGCCGCAGCGCCTGCTGCCGAAATACCGCAAGTACAGCGCGAAGCAGTACCGTTGAACGTGGTGCGCGCGCACCCTGAAAGCCGGCGTCAGCCGGCTTTTTTTCTCCGATGAGAACCCGCGCCAGCAAGGCCGCGCGGCTCGCCGATGTCGCGCGGCTGGCCAAGGTGTCGACGGCCACGGTGTCGCGGGCGCTGACGCTGCCGCACAAGGTCAAGGCGCGCACGCTCGAGCGGGTGCAGCAGGCGGCGCGGTCACTCGGTTATGTCGCGCATGGCGCAGCCAGGGCGCTGGCTTCGCGGCGCACCCACACCATCGGCGCCGTGGTGCCGACGCTGGAAAATGCGATTTTCGCCAATACCATCCACGCACTGCAGAGGACGCTCGATTCCGCCGGTTACGTGCTGCTGCTGGCGAGCCACGATTTCGACGCCGACATCGAGGCGCGCGTCACCCGCACGCTGATCGAGCGCGGCGTCGACGGCCTGGTGCTGCTGGGCACGACCCACCATCCCGACATCTACCGCATGATCGAGGGGCACGGTGTGCCCTATGTGCTGACCTGGGCCTTCGACGAGAGTGGCAACCACCCCTGCGTCGGCTTTGACAACCGTGCCGCGGCGGTGCGCATCACCAATTACCTGCTCGATCTCGGCCACCGCCGGTTTGCGATGGTTTCCGGGATCACCGTGCACAACGAGCGCGCCCAGGAGCGCGTCGCCGGCGTGCGCCAGGCGCTGGCCGCGCGCGGCATCACGCTTCCCGCCGGACAGGTTGTTGAAAAGCCTTACACCCACACCGGCGGCCGTGACGGCCTGCGCGAGGTGATGGCTGCGCGCGAGAAGCCGACGGCGGTGATCTGCGGCAACGATGTGCTGGCCATCGGCGCCATCGCCGAATGCCATGTGCAGGGGCTGGCGGTGCCGGGTGACGTGTCGATCACCGGTTTCGACGACATGGAAGTCGCGGCGATGATGCGGCCCGCACTGACCACGGTGAGGTTTCCGACCGCCGATCTCGGCGCCTATGCCGCGAACCACCTGCTGCTGCGGCTCGAGGGCAAGGCGGTTGACCTGCGCTGCAAGCTGCCGACGGAACTGGTGGTGCGCGAAAGCGCGGCGGTGCCGCGCATCGACTGACGCCGCCGTCCGGGCGAGCCGGATCAGAGCAGGGTTTTGCGGGCCTTGGCGATGGCGGCCTTGACGCGGGCCGGCGCCGTGCCGCCGATGTGGCTGCGGCTTTTCATGGAACCCTCAAGGGTCAGCGCGTCAAAGGCATCGGCGGCGACCAGCGGCGAAAACTGCCGCAGGTCTTCCAGCGACAGTTCGGACAGGTCGCAGCCCCGGGTTTCGGCAAAACGCACGGCCAGCGCCACCGCCTCGTGCGCTTCGCGGAAGGGCAGCCCTTTCTTCACCAGGTAGTCGGCGAGATCGGTTGCCGTGGCATAACCCTCGCGCGCCGCGGCGCGCATGCGCTCGGCGTTGACGGTGATGCCGCCGACCATGCCGGCAAACACCGCGAGGCTCATCATCAGCGTATCGACGGTGTCGAGCAGCGGTTCCTTGTCTTCCTGGTTGTCCTTGTTGTAGGCCAGCGGCTGGCCCTTCATCAGCGTCAGCAGCGCCACCAGGTGGCCGTTGACGCGGCCGGTCTTGCCGCGCACCAGTTCGGCCACGTCCGGATTTTTCTTCTGCGGCATGATCGAGGAGCCGGTGCAGTAACGGTCGGCGATGTCGATGAAGCCGAAGCGCGGGCTCATCCACAGGATCAGTTCCTCGCTGAAGCGCGAGAGGTGGGTCATCGTCAGCGCGCCGGCGGCGACGAATTCGATCGCGAAGTCGCGGTCGGATACCGCGTCCAGCGAGTTTTCGCAGACACCGTCGAAACCGAGTTCCTTGGCGACCATCTGGCGGTCGATCGGGAATGATGTGCCGGCCAGCGCCGCCGCACCCAGCGGCAGCCGGTTGACGCGCCTGCGGCAGTCGGCGAAACGCTGGGCGTCCCGCGACAGCATCTCGACATAGGCGAGCAGGTGGTGGGCAAAGGACACCGGCTGCGCCACCTGCAGGTGGGTGAATCCCGGCATCACGGTATCGGCGTGCCGCTCGGCCAGATCGAGCAGCGCGCGCTGCAGCCCCTTGATCAGGGTCTGCACATGGTCGATCGCCGCGCGCAGGTAGAGGCGCACGTCGGTGGCGACCTGGTCGTTGCGCGAGCGGCCGGTGTGCAGGCGCTTGCCGGCGTCGCCGACCATGTCGGTGAGCCGGCGCTCGATGTTTAGATGCACGTCCTCGAGATCGACCGACCAGGGGAAAGTGCCGTTGCGGATTTCCCCGCCGATGGCCGCCAGTCCGCGCTCGATGGCCTCGAGATCTGCGGCGGAGATGATGCCGGTCGCCTGCAGCATGCGTGCATGCGCCACCGATCCCTGGATGTCGAATTCGGCAAGCCGCTGGTCGAAACCGACCGAAGCCGTGAAGCGTTTGACGAGCTCGTCGACCGGTTCGCTGAAACGTCCCGACCACGCTTTGGTGGCGCCCGGCTTTGCGCCGCTTTTCGTTGTTTTGTCTTTTGCCGTCATGAACTTGCGTGGGTTTTGCTAGAATGAAACTGCCATGGCGCGGAGTATAAATCATAATGCCAACACCGGCGCCCTGCCGGACTTCCGCAATCCCGGAATCCTGCTGCGTGTGCTGCTGATCGTGAACGGCGTGGCCCTGCTCGCATCGCTGCTGCAGGTCGATGGTTTCCGCGCCCTGCCGTCACGGATCACGGAGAATGCCGCGGCTGTCGAGCCTCTGCTGATCCTCAGCCTGCTGGTGCTCGCGGCGCTGAACAATGTGCTGCGCCGCCTGCCGTTCCTCGCCGCGGCAATTGTGGTCATCGCCATCGAGCTCGCATTGACGGTTGCGCTGCATGCCCTGGCGGAAAGCCTGCACCTCGCCGACGCTTCGATGCTGGCGCGCCGGCTGCTGATCGTCGCCCTGACCACGGGCATGCTGCTGGTTTACTTCGACCTGCGCGGACGCGCACTTTCGCCGGCCTTGGCCGAGGCGCGACTGCAGGCGCTGCAGGCGCGCATCCGCCCGCATTTCCTGTTCAACAGCCTGAATGCCGTGTTGTCGCTGGTGCGCCAGGAGCCGCGGCGCGCGGAAACCGCGCTGGAGGATCTGGCCGCGCTGTTTCGCGCGCTGATGGCCGACAACCGCGAGCTGGTGCCGATTGCGAACGAGGTCGAACTGTGCCGGCAGTACCTCGAGCTCGAGCAGTTGCGGCTCGGCGACCGGCTGCAGGTCGAATGGCATGTGGAGAACATGCCCGCCGACGCGCTGGTGCCGCCGCTTGCACTGCAGCCCCTGCTTGAGAACGCCGTCTACCACGGCATCGAGCCGTCGGAAACGCCGGGCGTGGTCAGCATCGACATTCATGCCGCACGCGACCGGCTGCATGTCGTGCTGCGCAACCCTTACCGCGCCAGCGGCGACCATCATGTCGGCAACAGGATGGCGCTGGCCAACATCCGCGAACGCCTGCAGCTGCATTTCGACGTTGCCGCGGAACTTGAGACACGTGTCGGCGAAAACGCCTACGAGGTGCGCATCGTGATGCCTTACCGGAAGGCTGGAGCTTGAGCGCGCAGCCGCTGCGTGTGCTGGTGGTTGATGACGAGGCGCCGGCGCGCAGCCGCATGCGCGACCTGCTGGCCGACGTCGACGCGGTACTGCCCGTGGCCATTGCCGGCGAGGCCGCCAACGGACGCGATGCGCTGCGGCTGGCGGAGGGCGGGGTGGATGTCGTGCTGCTCGACGTGCGCATGCCCGGCATGGACGGGATCGAGGTGGCGCGGCATCTGCAGAAGCTGGAGCCGCCGCCGGCGGTGATTTTCACCACGGCCTACGATGCCTATGCCATCCAGGCCTTCGACCTGCACGTCGTCGATTACCTGCTGAAACCGATCAAGGCGTCGCGGCTGCAGGAGGCCTTGTCGCGCGTCGGCGCCGGGAAATCCGCGCCGGCCGCGGAAATGCTGCGTGCGATGCAGCCTGCGCCGCGCAGCTGCCTCAGTGCCGCCGAACGTGGCAGGGTGCACCTGATCCCGGTGGAGGAGGTGCTGTTCCTGCGCGCGGAGCTGAAATACGTGACGGTGCGCACCGCCGGCCGCGAATACCTGATCGAGGAATCGCTGACCCAGCTCGAACAGGAGTTTCCGGACCGTTTCGTGAGGGTGCACCGCAACTGCCTGGTGGCGCGCGCCGCGATCCGCGGCTTTGAGCGCTCCGCCGCGGACAGCGGGGAGGGCCCTTGGCAGGTCGTGCTGGCCGGGCTGGAGGAACGCATACCGGTGAGCCGCCGCCAGCAGCACGTGGTGCGCGACCTCGTCCGCTGAAGCGGCGGAGCGCTTAGCTTAGCGCCCGGGTGCGCGCATGCGGGCGAGACCCGCCTCGATGGCCTGTTCGATATACAGCTGGTAGAAGTCCTCCGCCAGCAGGCCGGTGATCGGCGGTGCGGCCTGCCTGCCGTCGGCATCAAACACGATCAGCGTCGGCACGCGGCGCACACCGAGGCTGCGGGCAAACGCGCGGTGGGTTGTCCGGTTGCCGGCAAAGTCGCGCAGCGGCGTGCTGCGGTCGGTTTCAATCTCGAGAATCCGCACACGGTTGCGCCACTGCGGGTCACTCTGCAGCGGAAGCAGGTGATCGCGACGCGCCACCGCGCAGTACGGACAGGATTGCTGCATGAAGGCGATCAGCAGCGGTGCACCGCGGGACCGGGCCTCGGTTGCCGCGCGCAGGAGGTCATCCGCCGGCTGTAACTGGGCGTGGACCGGGGCCGTTGCGAGCAGCATGCATGCTACAATCAGGGCCGCGAGTCGATCAAAAATATTCAATAAAATCAATATGATAGAAAGAAATGTCGAGCAGCGCCCGGAAACCCTGGTGATCGCCACCCGCGAGTCCGCTCTGGCCCTGTGGCAGGCGCGGCATGTGCAGTCGGAGTTGCAGCGATTATATCCGGGGCTGCGGGTCTCATTGCTCGGCATGACCACCGAGGGTGATCGCAATCTCGGCAGTTCGCTCGCCAGGATCGGCGGCAAGGGCCTGTTCGTCAAGGAACTCGAAGATGCCCTGGCCGACGGCCGCGCCGACATCGCGGTGCATTCGATGAAGGACGTGCCTATGCATCTGCCCGCGGGATTTGCGCTGGCGGCGATCCTCGAGCGCGCCGATCCGCGCGATGCTTTCGTATCCGTGAAGCACCGCGGACTTGGGCAGCTGCCGCCCGGCGCCCGTGTCGGCACATCGAGCCTGCGCCGCGAATGCCAGCTGCGCGCGCAGCATCCGCAACTCGTCATCGAAGCGCTGCGCGGCAATGTGCAGACCCGGCTGCGCAAGCTCGACGAGGGGCAGTACGACGCGATCATCCTTGCCGCCGCCGGGCTCAAGCGGCTGGGTCTGGCCGAACGCATCACCGCGCTGCTGCCGCCGGAGGCCAGTTTGCCGGCGGTTGGCCAGGGGGCGCTGGGCATCGAATGCCGGGAAGATCGCGGCGACCTGATCGGCTTGCTGGCCCCGCTGGTGCATCCGCCGACCCGGCAATGCGTGCTCGCCGAGCGTGCATTTTCAAGGACACTGGCCGGCAGTTGCAACGTGCCCTTGGGTGGATTCGCGGAAATTTCCGGCGGGCGCCTGTTCCTGCGCGGTCTCGTCGGCGCGCCCGATGGTTCACGGGTCGTACGCGGCGAGACTGGCGGTGCGGCCGGCGATGCGGAAACCATCGGCATTGCGCTTGCCGAAGACCTGAAGCGCCGCGGCGCTGCGGACATCCTCGCCGCGCTTGCGCGGGACGCATGACCCCGGCGGGCCCCCTTGCCGGGCGCGGCATCGTGGTCACGCGGCCGGCAGCGCAGGCCGGGCCGCTGGCCGGAATGATCCGTGCCGCGGGCGGCCTTCCGATACTGTTTCCGGTGCTCGAGATCCTCGATACCGGTGATCTTGCGCCGCTGCTCGAAGTCGTGGATCGCCTCGATCATTTTGACCTGGCGATATTCATCAGTCCGAATGCAGTGCTGCGCGCAATGAACCAGGTCGCCGCACGCCGCCCCTGGCCCGCAGGACTGCGCGCCGCAGCCATCGGCAAAGGCAGCGTCAGGGAGCTGAAACGTTTCGGCATAACCGATGTCATCGCGCCCGCGCGCGCCTTCGACAGCGAGGGGCTGCTGGCCCTGCCGGAAATGCAGCGGGTCGCCGGGTGGCGGGTGGTGATCTTCCGCGGCGACGGCGGCCGCGAACTGCTGGGTGACACCCTCGCCGCGCGCGGCGCGAGCGTCGAGTATGTCGAGTGTTACCGGCGCGCCCGACCTCGCGCCGATGCCGCGCCGCTGCTCAGGGCCTGGGCACGCAACGAAGTCGATGCGGTGACTGTCACCAGCAGCGAAGGCCTGCGCAACCTGTTCGAAATGGTCGGCAGGCTCGGACAATCGTGGCTGAAACGCACGCCGCTGCTGGCGCCGCATCCGCGCATAACCGCCGCTGCGCGCGAACTCGGCTGCGGCAATGTCATCGAGACGGCGCCGGGCGATGAAGGATTGATGGATGCACTGTTGCGGCTGTTTCCCCGCTCTTGAGCGCGCAGTCGCCATGTTATTCTCCACGCATGAATGAGCCCATCGCCGATTCCGGAAATGCAGCCCCTGCGGCTGCTGGCGCCGCGGCTCCGGCGGGCACCGCTGCCGGCACGGCCGTGCTGCCGGTGCTGGCGCTGATCGTCGCCCTCTGCGCCGGCGGCTTCAGCGTTTTCCATTGGTACCAGGGACGCGGCGCGGACGATACCCTGCGCCATGAACTGGCACAGCGGCTGGCGGAAATGGCTGCGCGCGACCAGGCTGCCGCGGCGCGCGCCGACCAGGCCGCAGCGGCCCTGCGTGAAGCCGAGATCAAGGTGGGCGTCCTCGAGGCGAAGCTGGCCGAATCGCAGAGCCAGCAGATCGCGCTGGAGGCGCTGTACCAGGAGTTGTCGCGCAACCGCGATGAATGGGCATTTGCCGAGATCGAACAGTCAGTGCTGCTGGCCAGCCAGCAGCTGCAGGTTGCGGCGAATGTCCGCGCCGCGCTGATCGGGCTCGAAAATGCCGAGGCAAGGCTGCAGCGCATGGAACAGCCGCGCTACAACATGCTGCGACGGGCGATCGTGCGCGACATCGAAAGGCTGAAGGCGCTGCCGCTGGCCGATGTTTATGGCACTGCAGCGCGCATCGACGACGCCATTTCGGCGATCGACCGCCTGCCGCTGGCGATGGATGCACGCTCCCGGCCGGACACTCCGCCGGCGGAACCCGCGGCCGGCCTTCCGGCCTGGGAACGCCTGCTGCGCGAGGCCTGGCAGGAGTTGCGCCAGCTGGTGCGCGTGCAACGCACCGGCGTCGAAGATGCCGCGCTGCTGCCGCCGGAGCAGGTTTTTTTCCTGCGGGAGAATCTCAAACTGCGGATGCTCGGCGCGCGACTCGCATTGCTGTCGCGGGACGTTCGCAGCTACCAGGCCGACCTGCGTGCCGCCTCGGCGGCGCTGGAGCGGCACTTCGACATGAATGATGCCGCAGTGGCCGCGAGTGCTGCCGCCCTGCGCCGGCTGCAGGCGGCGCAGATCGAGATCGCGGTTCCGGACCTTGCCGAAACGCTGGACGCCTTGCGCCGGCTGCGTCCTTCACGCGGCAGGGCGCCGGCCTGAGCGCGGGCGCGGTGGCGGAGTACAGATGCGCTGGGTGATCCGGATTTTCGTGCTGGGTGCGCTGGCAACGGGACTGACGCTGCTCGCCGGCCTCAATACCGGTTATGTGCTGGTGGCGCTGCCCGGCCACCGCGTCGAGCTGTCGCTCAATTTTGCGCTGATTCTTGCGGTGGCCGGTTTTGTCGCCGCTTATCTGCTGGTCCGCCTGCTGGTCACCACCGTCGAGTTGCCGGCGCGTGTCGCGCGTTTCCGCGCGGAGCGGCGCAGGGCCGCGGCCCACGACGCGCTGATCGAGGCCTTGCGCGATTTTTTTGCCGGCAGCTATGCGCGCGCGGAAAAAAACGTGAACCGCGCCGTCGGACTGGGGGAGCCCGCCGACATTGGCGCCGTCATCGCCGCATCCGCCGCGCACGAACTGCGCGCTCCGGACCGCCGCGACCGTTATCTTGCGCAAGGGGCGGCCGATCCGGCAAAACCCGATGCCGCGCGGACGGTCAGCGAGGCCCGGATGCTGCTCGACGAGCGGCGGCCCGAGGATGCACTGGCCGCGCTTGCCGTGCTGCCGGCAAAACACACTGCTGCACTGCGTCTCGAGCTGCGGGCGCGGCAGCGCCTCGGGCAGTGGGATCTGGTGCCGGCCCTGGTCGATCAGCTGGAAAAGCGCGCCGTGTTCGGCAAGGATCGCGCGGATGCCGAGCGCTCCCATGCCTGGCGCCAGTTGCTTGAGCGCGAGGCCGGGGATGCTGCAGCACTGGCCGCAGCCTGGAAACGTGTTCCCGATGCGTACCGCCGCGATACGACAGTTGCCGCCGCGGCGGCAACTGCTTTTCACGCGCTGGGGCGCTGCTCCGAAGCGCAGGAGGTGATCGAACGCAGCCTCGAGGCGGACTGGGATGGCGGACTGGTCGCTCTCTACGGGGAATGCAGCGGGCAGGACACCCTGCGCCAGATCGAGCGCGCCGAGCGCTGGCTGAAGGATCATCGCGAGGACGGCGCGCTGCTGCTGGCGCTGGGGCGCCTCTGCGCGCGGCAGCAGCTCTGGGGCAAGGCGCAGAGTTATCTGGAGGCGAGCATCGCCGTCGAACCGACCTATTCGGCGCACCTGGAACTGGCGCGGCTGCATGAGCAGCTCGAACGTCCGGACGCCGCCCGCGCACAATACCGCGCCAGCCTCGACCTCGCAGTAGCGCAGCTCAACCGCCTGTCCGGCGGCCGCCGGCGCAAACCGCTGTAGGCGGCGCGCCGCTCAGCCGCCCGGCGCCACCGCCGGGGTAAAGGCGTCGGCGTGGAATGCCGATTCGGGCAGACCGCAGCGCGTGCTGAAATCGCGTTTCGCCGCCTCGATCATCGCCGGCGCCCCGCAGGCATAAACCTCGTGGCCCGACAGGTCCGGCAGGTCGGCCATCACCGCTTCATGGACCAGGCCGCGGCGCCCCTGCCAGCCGTCGCCGGCAACGGTTTCCGAAAGTACCGGCACATAACGAATGCCATGCTCGCGCTGCCAGGTTTCCGGGAGCTCGTTGAGGTAGAGATCCGGAGCCTGACGCGCGCCGCGGTAGAGCAGCAGCGGGCGTTTGATCCTGTGGTGCAGCGCGTGCTCGATCATGGCCTTGATCGGGGCGAAACCCGTGCCGCCCGCGATCATCACGGCCGGCTTTTCGCTGTCTTCGTGCAGATGGAAACTGCCCAGGGGGCCTTCGAAACGCAGGATGTCCTTCTCTTTCATCTGCGTGAAGACATGGCTGCTGAACGGCCCGCCGTAATTGCGCAGATGCAGTTCGAGCAGTCCGTCATCGTGCGGGGGATTGGCCAGCGAGAGGCTGCGGCGCGTGCCGTCCTTGAGCAGGATGTCGATGTACTGCCCGGCGAGGAACTGCAGGCGCTCCGACGCCGGCAGCCGCAGCCGGATGCGCATCACGTCGGGCGCCAGTTTTTCCAGCGACTGCACGCGGCAGGGAAGGATCTTCACCGGAATGTCCTTGACCGCGCCGATCTCGCGGCATTCGATCACCAGGTCCGATACCGGCAGCGCCTGGCAGAACAGCGCCATGCCGCGCTCGCGTTCCGCAGCCGGCAATGCCGTTTCCTGCGACAGGCCGTGGTCCACCGCGCCCGCGACGACCTTGCCCTTGCAGGAGCCGCAGGCGCCGTTGCGGCAGCCATAGGGCAGCATGTAGCCCTCGCGCAATGCGGCCTCGAGCACGGTCTCGCCGCTGTTCGCGTGAAATACATGGCCGCTGGGGCGGATGGTGATGATTTGCCGGGACATGGGTCGGAGGTTCGGGGAGGGGTGGCTGGGCTAGAATAGGGCACTATGAAACGGCTGCTGATCATCGGTTGCGGCGACGTCGGCTTGCGCACGGCCTTGCTGCTGCGCAAGCGCTACCGCATCCATGCGCTGACGCACAGCCTGGAGCGGATTGCCGTGCTGCGCAGCCATGGCCTGATGCCGATGTACGGTGACCTTGACCGGCCGCACACGCTGGACGGCCTTCCGGGCCTTGCCCATGACGTCATCCACCTTGCGCCGCCGCCGCCGCGCGGCCGCAGCGACACGCGCACCGCGCACCTGATCGCAGCCATCGCGAGGGGCGGCAGTCTACCACAGCACTTTGTCTACATCAGCACCAGCGGTGTCTACGGCGATTGCGGCGGCGCGCTGGTCGATGAAACAAGCCCGCTGCGCCCGCAGACCGATCGTGCCCGCCGTCGCGCGGACGCCGAAAGGCGGCTGCGCGAGTGGGGCGCGCGCAGCGGTGTGCGCGTCAGTATCCTGCGTGTGCCCGGCATCTATGCCGCCGACCGCCTGCCGCTGGCACGCATCGAACGCGGCACGCCCGCACTGCAGCCGCAGGACGACTCGTATGTGAATCATGTCCACGCCGATGATCTGGCCGGGATGATCGTGGCCGCGTTGCATCGCGGCCAGGCCAACCGCAGCTACAACGCCAGCGACGATGCGCCGCAGAAGATGGGCGACTATTTCGATCTCGTGGCCGACCGTTTTCTCCTGCCGCGGCCGCCGCGGGTGACCCGCGCCGAAGCCCGGTCGGTGATTCCGGACAACCTCTATTCGTTCATGAACGAATCCCGGCGTCTTGCCAACGCGCGCATCAAGCAGGAACTGCGGGTCCGTCTGCGTTATCCGACCGTGCGGGAGGGCATTGCCGGGTCGCTGGCCGGCAGGCGGGGGCCGGCCCATGGCGGCTGACGCCGGATCCGCGTTGCTGGTATTTTCGACTTTGCCCGATGCCGCCGCGGCACGGCGGCTGGCACGGCTGCTGCTGGAGCGCAGGCTGGCGGCCTGTGTCAGCGTCCTCGCGCCCTGCACCTCGGTGTACCGCTGGCGGGGCGCGATCGAAGAAGCCGCGGAAGTGCCGCTGATGATCAAGACCACGGCCGCGCGCTACCCCGATCTCGAGGCGGCAATCCGCGCGGAGCACCCCTACGAACTTCCGGAAATTGTCGCGGTCCCAGTCCAGCGCGGCCTGCCCGGGTACCTCGACTGGGTGGCTGCCGAAACCGCAGCCCCGCCTCCATCCTCCCCTTCCCCCCGCACATGACCCTGCGCTGGCTGATACTGCTGCTTGTCTTCGCCACCGGCATTGCGCGGGCGGCGGAACCGGATCTGCTGGATCCGGAAAAGGCCTTCGTGTTCAGCGCGCGTGTCGTTGCACCCGATGCTGTCGAAGTGCGTTATGTGATCGCCAAGGGCTATTACATGTACCGCGACAAGTTCCGCTTCTCGCTGGAACCTGCCGCGGTCAGCGCCGGCGCGGACGAACGGCCGCCCGGCCTGGTGCACAAGGACGAATTCTTCGGCGAAACCCGGATTTACCGTGACGAAGTGCGTATCCGGCTGCCGATCCATGCCGGCAGTGCGCAGCGTGCGGTGCTCACCGCCGTTTCCCAGGGCTGCGCTGATGCCGGCGTCTGTTATGTGCCGGTCGAACAGAAGGCCGAGCTGCGCCTCGCCGCGGCGCCGGCCGGTGGTGATGCCGCGGCATCGCGCCTGTTCGGCGCGTCATCGTCCGCGGCGCCGGCTGCGCAGGGTGAGGACGGCGCGGTGGCGGCGCTGTTCCACGGCGAGGCCTGGCTGCTGATTCTCAGTTTCTTCGGCTTTGGCCTGCTGCTGTCGTTCACGCCCTGCGTGCTGCCGATGGTGCCGATATTGTCCGGCATCATCGTCGGGCAGGGCCACAAGGTCACCCGCGTCCACGGCCTGCTGCTCTCCGGCAGTTATGTGCTGGGTATGGCGCTTACCTATGCGCTGGCCGGCGTCGCTGCCGGACTGTCGGGCGCGATGCTGGCCGCGGCGCTGCAGAATCCCTGGGTCCTCGGCGCTTTTGCCGCGGTGTTTGTCGCGCTGGCGTTGTCGATGTTCGGGTTCTACGAGCTGCAGCTGCCTTCGGCGCTGCAGTCAAAGCTGGCCGGCGCCAGCGGCAGACTGCACGGCGGCCACTATGCGGGAGTCTTTGCGATGGGCGTGCTGTCGGCGCTGATCGTCGGCCCCTGCGTTGCCGCGCCGCTGGCCGGGGCGCTGCTCTACATCTCGCAAAGCGGTGATGCCGTGCTCGGTGGTGTCGCCCTGTTTGCCATGGCGCTGGGCATGGGGGTTCCGCTGCTGGTGGTCGGCGCCTCCGCCGGCGCGCTGCTGCCCAGGGCCGGGCCGTGGATGGAGACCGTCAAGCGCTTCTTCGGCGTGATGCTGATCGCGGTCGCCATATACCTGGTGTCTCCGGTGATCCCGGTGACGGTGCAGATGCTGGCATGGGCTGCCTTGCTGATACTGGCTGCGGTCCACCTGCAGGCGCTGGACCCGCTGCCGCCGAATGCGCGCGGATTTGCCCGCTTCAGCAAGGGAATAGGCGTCATCGCGCTGGTCGCGGGAATTGCCTTCCTGGTGGGTGCGCTGTCCGGGGCGCGCGACGTGCTGCAGCCGCTGTCCGGCCTTCGCAGCACCGCGGCGGCCGGTGCTGCACAGTCGGGTCCGGTGCCATTCCAGCGGGTGTCCAGCAATGCCGAGCTCGATGCCGCGATCAGCGCTTCTGCGGGCAAGACCGTGATGCTCGATTTTTATGCCGACTGGTGCGTCACCTGCAAGGAGATGGAGCGCTACACCTTCACCGATTCCGCGGTGCAGGCCCGGCTTTCCGGCATGGTCAAGATACAGGCCGACGTGACCGCGGGCACGCCGGAGCACCGTGCGCTGCTGCAGCGTTTCCGCCTGTTCGGTCCGCCGGGCATCGTGTTTTTCGACCCAGCCGGCCGTGAAATCCAGGGCTTGCGCGTGATCGGATTCCAGGCCGCCGACCGTTTTGCCGCGGTACTTGACCAGGCGCTGGGCGTCCGGTGAGGCCGCTGCGCCGGGCCCTGTTGGCGGCCGCTGTCGGCGGTGTGGCTGCGGCGGCCGGTTATGGCGCCCACCTCTGGCGCATCGGCAGCATCGGCGCGAAACCGGCGGATGACGCAGCGCGCGCAATCCTTGAAAGCCGGCTGACCACACTCGATGGCGTGGCCCGTACGCTGGAGGATTTCCGCGGCCGGATCCTGATCATCAATTACTGGGCAACCTGGTGCGCACCCTGCCGCGAGGAAATTCCGATGTTCGTCCGCCTGCAGCAGGAACTCTCCGGCAACGGCGTTCAATTCATAGGCATTGCCGTCGATCAGGCAGACAAGGTTTTCGATTTCTCGCGGGAGTTCGGAATCAACTATCCACTGTTTATCGGCGGCATTGATGCCGTGGATCTGTCGCGCAAGGCGGGCAACCGCGCCGGCGTGCTTCCCTACACGCTGGTGCTGGACCGCTTTGGCGCCATTCGCGCGAGCCTAGTGGGGGAATTGACGGAGGCGCGCCTGCGGGGGGAGCTGCAACCGCTGTTATCAGTCGCAAGCTGAGCGGGGGCGAAGGCCCCTTGCGTTGCGAATCAGCGGTCAATTCCGGCCGTCATGCGCTGATATCAAGGCTTTAATACACCAATTTCTGTTAATTATCATCAGATCATCCGGGCGAAAGAGGGCCGGGGAGAGGCCGTGCCCAGCCTGAAATGGCGTCGATGCGCAGTCGCCCATGCGGTCCAGCGGGCAGAAGGTTAACGTCCGTTAAATCCTATTCTATTGTGGACTTTTCCCGTTAACTTAAGGCAAAATCCGCCAACTTTCGTCAGATGGGCGTTGAGGAGCTGCGGCCCGGATGCCATGGGCCGATGTGGCCATCGTTATAATTGCGAACATCATGTCCAAGCCGAAACATCTGTTGCTGCTGAATGGCCCCAATCTGAATCTGCTCGGCACGCGCGAGCCCGGGATCTATGGCGCGACCACACTGGCCGAGATCGAATCCGGGCTGCAGGCGAGAGCACAGTCGGCACAAGCCACGCTGGCCTGTTTTCAGAGCAATTCCGAGGCCGAACTGGTCGAGCGGGTGCAACAGGCCGGCCGTGAAGGGGTGGATTTCATCCTGATCAATCCTGCCGCCTATACCCATACCAGTGTCGCCCTGCGTGATGCGCTGGCCGCGGTCGCCATTCCGTTTGTCGAGATCCATCTCTCCAATGTATTTGCCCGGGAGTCGTTCCGCCGGGAATCCTTTTTTTCCGATATTGCTGTCGGCGTCATCAGCGGCCTCGGGCCGGCCGGTTACGAACTGGCACTCGATTACGCACTGCGCCACACCACAAAGGGCTGATTCATGGATTTGCGCAAGTTGAAAACGCTGATCGACCTTGTACAGCAGTCCGGCATTGCCGAGCTGGAGATCACCGAAGGCGAGGAAAAGGTGCGCATCAGCCGTTTCGGCGCGGCCGGTGCGCAGACCGTGGCGCCGCAGAGCGTGGTGGTTCCGCTGCCCGTCGCAGCCGCGGCAGCCGAGCCCGCGGCGCCTGCTGCAGAGGCGGAGTCCGCATCGGAACCGGAAGCGCATGCCCTGAAATCCCCGATGGTCGGCACTTTCTATCGTTCGTCGGCGCCGGGCGCCAAGTCCTTTGTCGAAGTCGGACAGGCTGTAAAGGCCGGCGAGACCGTCTGCATCATCGAGGCCATGAAGCTGCTCAATGAAATAGAGGCGGATCGCGACGGCGTGATCAAGGCCATCCTGGTGGAAAACGGCCAGCCGGTCGAGTACGGCCAGCCGCTGTTCCTGATCGACTGAGCAAACCCGCATTGCCGGACGGATACCTGCGCCTGTTTCCATCCGGCCCCTGCGACGCGCCCCTGAATAAAACCGCCCATGTTTGAAAAAATCCTCATCGCCAACCGCGGCGAAATCGCCCTGCGCATCCAGCGCGCCTGCCGTGAAATGGGCATCAAGACCGTGGTCGTGCATTCCGAGGCCGACGCCGAAGCCAAGTACGTCCGGCTTGCCGACGAGTCGGTGTGTATCGGCCCGGCGCCTTCCGCGGCGAGTTACCTCAACGTGCCGGCGATCATTGCCGCGGCGGAGGTGACCGATGCCGAAGCCATCCACCCCGGCTACGGATTCCTGTCCGAAAACGCGGATTTCGCCGAACGCGTCGAGCAGAGCGGCTTCACCTTCATCGGCCCGCGCGCCGAGACCATCCGCCTGATGGGAGACAAGGTCAGCGCCAAGAACGCAATGAAGAAAGCCGGCGTGCCGGTGGTGCCGGGCATGGACGGGGCCTTGCCCGAGGACCCCAAGGAAATCGTCAAAATAGCGCGCCAGATCGGCTACCCGGTGATCATCAAGGCGGCGGGCGGCGGCGGCGGCCGCGGCATGCGCGTGGTGCACACCGAGGCTGCGCTGAAAAATGCCGTGGCCACCACGCGGGCGGAGGCGCAGGCCGCTTTCAGCAATCCCTCGGTGTACATGGAGAAGTACCTGGAAAAGCCGCGGCACATCGAAATCCAGGTGCTCGCCGACAAGCATCGCAATGCCTACTATTTCGGCGACCGCGACTGTTCGATGCAGCGCCGCCACCAGAAGATCATCGAGGAAGCCCCCGCGCCGCTGCTGACCGAACGCGCGCGCGTCCGCATCGGCGAGCGCTGTGCCGAAGCCTGCCGCAAGATCGGCTACGAAGGGGCCGGCACCTTCGAATTCCTCTATGAGGGCGGCGAATTCTATTTCATAGAAATGAACACGCGGCTGCAGGTCGAACACCCGGTCACCGAGTTCGTCACCGGCCACGATCTCGTGCAGTTGCAGATCCGCGTGGCGGCCGGCGAGAAGCTCACGCTGCGGCAGAAGGACATCGTGCTCAGGGGCCACGCGGTCGAGTGCCGCATCAATGCCGAGGATCCGTACAAGTTCACGCCGTCGCCCGGGCGCATCACCTCGCTGCACATGCCCGGCGGCCCGGGGGTGCGCGTCGATTCGCATGCCTACAACGGCTATTTTGTGCCGCCCAACTACGACTCGCTGATCGGCAAGATCATCACCTACGGCGATACCCGCGAGCAGGCGATCGCGCGCATGCACATCGCGCTGTCGGAGACGGTCATCGAGGGCATCAGCACCAATCTGCCGCTGCATCGCGAACTGATGGGCGATGCCGCCTTCCGCCGCGGCGGCACCAGCATCCACTATCTCGAAGAGCGGCTGGCGAAACTGACCCGCGCCGAATAGGGCGCGGCGACGCGCCGGCGCAACAACCCCGGACGGCACCATGGCCTGGCTGTGCGCGATCATGCATGTGGAGGAAGCCTCGGTCGAGGCGCTGTCGGATGCCCTGCTCGATGCGGGCGCGCTGGCGGTCGATGTGCAGGACGCGGCGGCAGGCACCGGGGCCGAACGCCCGATTTTTGCCGAACCGGGTGAGGCGCCCGCCTCGGCCTGGCTCGCCAACCGCATCAGCGCACTGTTTCCGCTGGAGGCCGAACTGCAGTTGGCGGTGCCGCAGGCTCTGGCCGCGGCCGGCGTCGCGGCCGGCACGACCTTCCGGGTCGAGCGCGTCGAGGATGAAGACTGGGTGCGCCTGACCCAGAGCCAGTTCCAGCCGCTGCAGATCACGGACCGCCTGTGGGTGGTGCCGAGCTGGCACCAGCCCCCCGATGCGGACGCGATCAATATCGTGCTTGATCCGGGCGTGGCCTTCGGCACCGGCGCCCATCCGACGACGCGGCTGTGCCTGCGCTGGCTCGCCGGAACCGTGACGCCCGGCGTCGACGTGCTCGATTACGGCTGCGGTTCCGGCATCCTCGCCATCGCCGCGATGAAACTCGGGGCCGGCAGCGCCCGCGGCATCGACATTGATCCCCAGGCGCTGGACGCGGCGCGTGACAATGCGCGACGCAACGAAGTTGACATCACTTTCGCCACGGCCGAATCGGCAGTCGTCGCCCCGGCGCGGATCGTGGTCGCCAACATCCTCGCCAACCCGCTGACCGTGCTTGCACCCCTGCTGGCGCGGCTGACATGCCCGGGCGGACACATCGCGCTGGCGGGCATACTCGCCGACCAGTGGCAGAAGGTGCACGCAGTCTATGCGGCCGATTTCGACATGCGGCCCGAGGCCACCGACGACGGCTGGGTTTTGCTGACCGGCGTACGCAGGTAGAGTGACGCCATGCCGCTGATGACCCGCTGCTCCCATTGCCAGACGGTGTTCCGCATTACGCCGGAGCAGCTGCGTGTGCATGGCGGGCGGGTACGCTGCGGGCGCTGTCTCCAGGTTTTCAACGGGCTGGAGACACTGGTGCCGGATGTGCAGCCGCCGGCCGCCACCGCGATGGCGGTTGATCCGGTGCCGGCGGACCTTGCACCGGACACGCCGGTCCCCGCGGACGGAACCGCTGTCACCGGAATCGTGGTGGAGAGTGTCATCGAGGACGCCGCTGCCGCAGCGCCTGCTGAAACGGCACCCGCCGGGCCATCGGCCGGGCTGACGGATATCCTGCCGGAGCCGTCCGAGATGATTCCGGAGGCTCCTCTCGCCGTGCGGACTCCCGGAGAGGCGGGGGAGGCAAAAGCGGAAGCGGAGATGCAAGTGCAGGTGGAGGCCGCTGCTGCGCCGGCGGAAGAACCCGCCGGCAATCCGTTCATGCAGGAGGACGTGATGCCGGCGACGGAGTCGCCGCGGCGGCCGTGGCTGCTTGCGGCGAGTGTGCTGCTGGCACTCGTGCTCGGTGCACAGGCCATTTATTTTTATCGTGGCGACATTGCCGCGCGTCATCCGCAGGCGCGGCAATGGCTCAATGCGGCCTGCGCGCAGATGGCCTGCACGGTGCCGCTGCCGCAGTTGCCGAAATCGGTGCTGATCGAAGCCTCTGATCTGCAGCTGGCGGACCCGGCGCGCCCCGAGCGCATCCAGCTCACGGCGACGCTGCGCAATCATGCCGGGCACGCGGTCGCCTATCCGGCGCTCGACCTCGTGCTGACCAATGCCAATGACCATACGCTGGCGCGGCGCATTTTTCTGCCGGCGGAGTATCTGGGCGGCGGCCGTGATCCGCAGGGGGGGCTCGCCGCCAATGCCGAGCTGACGGTGCGGCTCGCGCTGGATACCGGCAATCTCGGCGCAGCGGGATTCCGCCTCGCGGTGCTCGCGGCACCGCGTTGAGTCCGACCCGCGCCCCGGACCGTTTTATGCTATAAATAATTGATTTTATTGATATTTTTTGGAGTATTGTGAATGAGCGCCCCTGAACACCTGAAATACACCTCCAGTCATGAATGGGTGCGCCGTGAGGCCGACGGCAGCGTCAGCATCGGCATTACCCAGCATGCGCAGGAACAACTGGGCGATGTAGTGTTCATCGACAACCCGCAACCGGGACGGCGTGTGGAGCAGGGCGAGGAATGCGGTGTCATCGAATCCGTAAAGGCGGCGGGCGACATCCATGCGCCGGTATCCGGCGAAATCGTCGCCGCCAATGCCGAACTGGCAGACGTGCCCGAGAAAATCAACGAGGATCCGTACGCGGCGTGGATGTTCCGCATCCGGCCCTCCGATCCGGCGCAGATCGACGCCTTGCTCGATGCTGCGGGTTACCTCAAGGCGGTCGGATCGGGGGACGGCTGAACAGCCGCAGCCTCGCGGTGCCCGGCGCCGCAGCAACACGAACGCAACATGCGCCTGTCAGGATCGCGCCGCCATGCGGCCGGATGTCCGGCCCGCGGTGGACAACTGCAGAAGCAGATGGGGAGATGGCCGACGATGGATTCCGCACAGGGTGGCGAAAGCCCGCACAAAGGCAAGACCGGACTGAAGCGCGTGTACAACGCGTTTTTCTACTCGATGGACGGTCTGCGCGCCGCATTCCGCCACGAGGATGCCTTTCGCCAGGAAGTCCTGCTCGCGGCACTGCTGATCCCGGCCGCGCTGTTCACGCCCGCCTCCGGCACCGGCAAGGCCATGATGATTGCGGCGGTGCTGCTGGTGCTGATCGTCGAACTGCTGAACTCGGCGGTGGAAGCCGCAGTTGACCGCATTTCGCTGGAGAACCACGCGCTGGCCAAGCGCGCGAAAGACATCGGCAGCGCCGCGGTGTTTCTCGCGCTGGTCAACGTGCCGCTGGTGTGGGTCTTGGTGCTGTTCGGCTGATTTCCGCGCGCCGCCGCCCGGCTGTCGCGCAACTGTCATTCCGCTGTCACCGCCGCGTCGCATCGCCGCGGCAGGATGCGCGTCATGGACGGCGCAGACATCGTGTTGCAGCATTATCCGGCGGCCGTGCGCAGGATGCGCGTGGCGATGGTCACCGAGACCTATCCGCCGGAAATCAACGGCGTGGCGATGACCATGGGCCGCATCGTCAGCGGATTGCAGGCGCGCGGCCACGCGGTGCAGCTGATCCGCCCGCGCCAGCATGCCGGCGACCAGCCCGCCGACCAGCCGCTGTTCCAGGAAGTGCTGCAGCGGGGCATGCCGATCCCGCGTTACGATGCACTGAAGCTCGGCCTGCCGGCGAAACAGGCGCTGATGCGGTTGTGGGCGACGCGCCGGCCCGACATCGTGCACGTGGTCACCGAAGGCCCGCTCGGCTGGTCGGCGCTGGCCGCAGCCTCGAAACTGAAGCTGCCGGTGGCGACCGATTTCCATACCAATTTCCACAGCTACAGCGCGCATTACGGCGTCGGCTGGCTGAAGACGCCGATCACCGCCTATCTGCGCAAGTTCCACAACAGGGCCTTGCGCACGCTGGTGCCGACCGAAAGCCTGCGGCAGGAACTTCAAGCGCTCGGGTTCCGCAACCTGCAGGTGGTTGCGCGCGGTGTCGATACCGCGCTGTTCAATCCCTCGCGGCGCAGCGCCGCGCTGCGCGGGGAGTGGGGCGCCGCCGCGGAGGATCCTGTTGCGCTGTACGTCGGCCGGCTGGCCCCGGAAAAAAACCTGCCGCTGGTGCTGCGCGCTTACGCGCTGATGCGCGAGCTGCAGCCGCGGCTGAAGCTGGTGATGGTGGGTGACGGCCCCGAGCGCGGGCGCATCGAGCGCGAGAACCCCGGCGTGCTGTTCGCCGGCATGCGCACCGGCGAAGATCTGGCCGCGCATTACGCCTCAGCCGACATTTTCCTGTTTCCCAGCCTCACCGAAACCTACGGCAACGTCACCGTCGAGGCGATGGCGAGCGGACTGGCGGTCATCGCCTACGACTATGCCGCCGCGCAGCAGCACATCCGCAGCGGCGAGAACGGGCTGCTTGCGGCGCCTGGAGCCGCTGATGACTACGCGCAGGCCGCAGCCGCCCTAGCCATCGATCTGCCGCGCGCGCGCCGGCTCGGCGGACAGGCAAGGAGGACCACCGAAAAGCTCGACTGGTCGTGCATCGTTGCCGAATTCGAGGATGCCCTGCTGGCGCTGACCGGCGACGCCGGCGAAGGGGAGGCTGTGCATGCCCGTGCTTGAGCGGTTTGCACACTGGGATCTGCAGCTCTGCCTGCGTGTCAACCGCGTCTGCCGGCGGGTCAGCTGGCGCATGCTGTTCCGCTGTGTCAGCGTTCTCGGCGACGGCCTGTTCTGGTACGCGCTGATGGCGGCCCTGCTGGTCGCCGGACGCGATGCCGCGGTGACCCCGGTGTTGCACATGATGGCGGTTGGCCTGGCCTGCAGCTTCGGCTACAAGTGGCTGAAGGCACGCACCCTGCGGCCGCGGCCGTACCAGGTGCATGCGGACATCGAACGTTTCGCGGTGCCGCTCGACCGCTTCAGTTTTCCCTCGGGTCATACACTGCATGCGGTGGCCTTCACGCTGGTGGCGCTGGCCTACTATCCCGCGCTGGCCTGGCTGCTGTGGCCGTTCACGCTGCTGGTGGCGCTGTCGCGGGTGGTGCTGGGCCTGCACTATCCCAGCGACGTGCTGGTCGGTGCTGTGCTGGGGGCTGCGCTGGCGCTGCTGTCACTCCAGATCGCGCCATAAAATAATTTAAAAACAAATACTTGCGATAGATCCTGCCTGAAAGACGGACACGTCCTCAGCCGGCGCATCCGTCGATACCGTCGGTCGCCAGCCTATTTCTTCAGGGCGTCGCGGATTTCACGCAGCAACAGAACATCTTCCGGCGTTGCCGCCGGCGCTGCGGGCGCAGCCTCTTCCTTGCGCTTCATGCGATTGATCGCGCGGATCAGCAGAAACACTGCGAAGGCGACGATGATGAAGCTGATGCAGGTGTTGATGAACATGCCGTAGTTGAAGGTCACCGCGCCGGCCTTCTGCGCCGCGTCGACCGACAGGTACGGGCCGGGCATCGCGCCTTCCCGCATCACCAGGAACAGGTTCGAGAAATCGACCTTGCCGAGCAGCAGGCCGATCGGCGGCATGATCACGTCCTTCACCAGCGACTCGACGATCTTGCCGAATGCCGCGCCGATGATGATGCCGACGGCCATGTCGACAACGTTGCCGCGCATCGCGAATTCCCGGAATTCCTTGAGCATGATGGTGTTCCCTCCCTTGAGTTGTGGGTCGGCGGCGGCAACAGCCAAGCCTCCGCAACCCTTTACCGATTATGCAGCAGGCATGCTGGCGCACCAAGGTGTCGTTCGCGGGAGACGGCAGGGGGCGTTGGTATAATCCGCCGTCCATTTTTCCAGGCGGCCCCCGATGTCCACACTGATCTGCGGTTCGATGGCGTACGACACCATCATGGTGTTCCGCGACCGTTTCAAGAACCACATACTGCCCGACCAGCTGCATATCCTCAACGTCGCCTTCCTGGTGCCCGACATGCGCCGCGAGTTCGGCGGCTGCGCCGGCAACATTGCCTATACCCTGCAGATGCTCGGCGGCGATGCGCACATCATGGCCACCGTCGGCGATGATTTCGCGCCCTACGATGACCGCCTGCAGCGGCTCGGCCTGTCGCAGGACCACATCCGCACGGTCCCCGGCAGTTTCACCGCCCAGGCCTTCATCACCACCGATCTCGACGACAACCAGATCACGGCTTTCCACCCGGGGGCGATGAACCATTCGCACGAGAACCATGTCGGCGACGCGGCCGGCGTAAAACTCGGCATCGTGGCGCCGGACGGCCGCGACGGCATGATCCAGCATGCGCGGGAATTCCACGAAGCCGGCATACCGTTCATTTTCGATCCCGGCCAGGGCCTGCCGATGTTCAATGGCGCCGAGCTCGAGGAGTTCCTGCGGCTTGCGCAATATGTCACGGTCAACGACTACGAGGCGCAGATGCTGCAGGAGCGCACCGGCAAAAAGCTCGGGGAACTGGCGAAACTTGTCAGTGCCGTCGTGGTCACACTGGGAGCAAAAGGCGCGGTGGTGCACGCCGGCGGTAAACAGATCGCGATTCCGAGCGTTAAACCGGAAGCGGTGCTTGATCCGACCGGCTGCGGCGACGCCTTCCGGGCGGGCCTGCTCTATGGCCTGGCCAGCGGCGCCGACTGGGAGCTGACCGGCCGGCTGGCGTCGTTGATGGGCTCGCTGAAGATTGCCCGGCGCGGCGGACAGAACCACCGTTTCGAACGTGACGAAGTGGCGGAGCGTTTTCGCGAGGCCTTCGGCATGAAGCTGTGGTAACGGGAGACATCATCATGGACAGACGGATGCAGGTGGCAGCGGCACTCCTCGCGCTGGCGATGCTGGGCGGTTGTGCCCAGGGACTCGGCGGCGGGGCCTATACCCGCGACGAAGCGCGGCGCGAACAGAATGTGCGCATGGGCATGGTCGAGAGCGTGCGCCCGGTGCAGATTGAAGGCACACGGAGCGGCGTCGGCCCCGCGGCGGGTGCCATTGTCGGCGGCATTGCCGGCAGCACCGTCGGCGGCGGACGCGGTTCGACGGCTGCCGCGGTGCTGGGCGGTGTCGCCGGCGGCGTCGCCGGACAGGCGATCGAGCAGGGCGCCACCCGGCGCACCGGCGTCGAAATCACGGTCAAGCTCGACAGCGGTGCGCTGGTGGCGATCGTGCAGGAGGCCGACGAGACCTTCAAACCCGGCGAACGCGTGCGCATCCTTTCCGACGGGCGCACTTCGCGCGTCACGCATTGATTTCAGGGGCCGCGGCGCGGCGGCCCGTAACCGATTTTTAACGCCAGCTTAACCGCGCTGTAACGGCCCCGCCTTAGCCTGCATTCCGTCAACCGATGACGGAGGCGGGCCCATGCTGGAACACACCCTTGGACAATCCGAACCGCAGGAGCGGGCCACCCCCGAACTCGCGCTCTCGTTCGCGCGCACGCCGGCCGAGGTGATGGAGGCGCAGCGTCTGCGTTACAGGGTGTTCGCCGGGGAACTCGGCGCAAAAATGCCCACGGCGGCGGCCGGCATCGACAGCGATTTCTACGACGCGCACTGCGAACACCTGCTGGTCCGCGACACCGGCAGCGGCGAAGTGGTGGGCACCTACCGGCTGCTGCCCGGGCCGCGGGCGCAGCGGCTGGGCAGCTTCTATGCCGACGGCGAATTTGATCTGACGCGGCTGCGGCACCTGCGCGAAGCCACCGTGGAAATCGGGCGTTCCTGCGTGCATCCGGATTACCGCAACGGCGCGACCATTGCGCGGCTGTGGTCCGGTCTGATCGGTTATGCGGCGCAGCGCGGTTATCGCTACCTGATGGGTTGTGCATCGCTGGGCATGGCTGACGGCGGGCATGCTGCAGCCGCGATCTATCGCAGCCTCGCCTGCGAACATCTCTCGCCGGTCGAGTACCGCGTGTTCCCGCGTTGCGAGCTGCCGCTGGACGCCCTCGGCCGTGATGCCGGAGCGGTATCGCCGCCGCCGCTGGTCAAGGCCTATGCCCGGATCGGCGCCTGGATCTGCGGGGCTCCCGCCTGGGATCCCGATTTCAACACCGCCGACCTGCTGATGCTGCTGCCGCTGTCGCGGATGAACGCGCGCTACGCGCGGCATTTCATGCACGGCTGATGGCCGGTACGCTGCGCGCCCCTATAATTGCCGCCATGAGCGGCCGGGGTACCACCACATCGCTGCCGAAACGCGGCATGCGCCTTGCGCGCGTCACGCTGCATCTGCTGCATGGCCTGTGGACTGCGGCCGTGCACTTCCCGTTTTATTCCATTTCGCGTCGGCGCACCGCGGTCCGTCGCTGGTCGCGCAAGCTGCTGCGCATTCTCGGCGTGCGGCTGCATGTCGAGGGTGTATTGCCGTCCGGCGACACCGGTCCGGCAATGCTGGTGGCCAACCATGTGTCCTGGCTGGACATTTTCGTGATCAATTCAGCCCTGCCGGTGCGTTTTGTCGCGAAATCGGAAATCCGTTCGTGGCCTGCGATTGGCTGGCTCAGCGCGCGCACCGGCACCCTGTTCATCGAAAGGGCACGGCGCCGCGATGCCGCACGCATCAATGGCGAGATCGCCGATGCGATGATCGCAGGTGACGTTGTCGCGGTGTTTCCGGAAGGCACGACCACTGACGGTTCGCGGGTGCTGCGTTTCCACGGCGCTTTGCTGCAGCCGGCCCTGATTGCAGGCGCCCGGGTGCATCCCGTGGCGCTGCGTTTCGAAGATGGCGGCGGCGACCTTTGCGTGGCAGCAGCCTACGACGGCGACAAGTCGCTGTGGCAGACGCTGCTCGCGATTGTCGCGCAGCCTGCAGTGCACGCCCGGCTGTGGTTCCTGACGCCGCTGACATCCGGGGCCGGCCATCGCCGCGAACTGGCCGCGGCGGCACAGCAGCTCATTGCGGATCGCCTGAAGCACTGACGCCCTCGCAGCCGCACTGGAAGACGCGGCGATCCTCCAGCCGCACGGCGGTCAGGCGCCTGCCCCAGACACAACCCGAATCAAGGCCCAGCAGGTCTTGGCGCAGCGTCAGTCCCAGCGCGGCCCAGTGGCCGAACAGCACCGGGGTGTCACGGCTCGCGCGCTGCGGAATGTCGAACCACGACAGATAGCCGGCCGGCGCGCCTTCCGGCGCGGTCTTGTGGCTGAACTCCATGACGCCTTCCGGGGTGCATACCCGCAGCCGCGTCATCGCATTGACGATCACCCGCAGGCGGTCGAAGCCCGTGAGGTCGTCGCGCCACTGTGCCGGCGTGTTGCCGTACATCTGTTCCAGGAATTCGCGGTGATCCGGCCCCTGCAGTGCCGCCTCGACTTCACGCGCCAGCGCCAGCGCCCGGGCAATGCTCCACTGCGGCAGCAGGCCGGCATGCACCATCGCATAACCCTTGTCCGCATGCATCAGGCGCTGCCGGCGCAGCCAGTCGAGCAGTTCTTCGCGGTCGGGTGCGGCGAGTATCCCGTCCAGGGTGTCGCTGCGATGCGGCTTGCGCACGCCGGCGGCGACAACCAGAAGATGGAGGTCGTGGTTGCCGAGCACGCTGATCGTGCGATCGCCCAGGTCGCGCAGGAAACGCAGCACTTCCGCCGACTGCGGGCCGCGGTTGACGAGGTCGCCGACCAGCCACAGGCGGTCGCCTGCCGGGTCGAAAGCCACGGTGTCGAGCAGCCGCCGCAACTCGTCGTAACAGCCCTGGATGTCGCCGATGGCGTAGGTGCTCATGGGTAATGCGCGAAACAGCAGAAAACAAAAAAGGGCGCAGCTCGCTGCGCCCCTTGATTATGCATGATCGGAGTTTTTATTTACTTTGCAGTGCTTACCATGTACTCGACCGCGGCCTTGACGTCGTCATCCGACAGGGACATGTTGCCCCCTTTCGGCGGCATTGCACCCTTGCCCTTGATCGCAGCGGCCACCAGCGCGCTGTTGCCGGTTTTCAGGCGCGCGGCCCATGCGGCCTTGTCGCCGGTCTTCGGCGCCCCTGCGACGCCGGCGGTGTGGCAGGCCGCGCAGCTGGTGTCGTAGACGCTCTTGCCTTTGCCGGCATCGCCGGCCGGCGCTGCCGCCGCTGGCGCAGCCCCTGGCGCCACCGCAACAGCAACGGGCTCTGCGGGTGCCGGCGGGGGCGCATTGGGATCGACGACAACTTCACCGGCGGGTTTCAGGCGCTTCGCCACCGCCTCTTCGGCGGCGGCGGAATCGGCAGGCCTGCTTTTTCCGCTGGTTGCAATCTGCGCCAGCATGACGATGATCACGACGGGAAGGATGAAAGCCAGCACGACGACAATGGCCAGCTGCCTGGGCGTCTTGATCGGGGAACTGTGTTCGGGGATGTGGTTGTCGCTCATGGCGAGTTCCTGATTTCCGGGGGATGCAAGAAAGCGCGGATTATATCGGCATTGCCATACCCGGTAAAACCCGCCAAAGGGGCATGCTAGAATGCCGACCGCAACGCGCCCGTAGCTCAGCTGGATAGAGTACTGCCCTCCGAAGGCAGGGGTCGGACGTTCGAATCGTCTCGGGCGCGCCAAATTCCGTATCCCGCACGCCAGTCCATGCCGACATGCCCCTGCCCGCCGCCTGCGATGTCCTGATCGTCGGTGGCGGCCATAATGGCCTGACCTGCGCCTGTTACCTGGCCGCGGCCGGGCTCAAGGTGCGCGTGCTCGAACGCCGCAACGTGGTCGGCGGTGCCGCAGTCACCGAGGAATTCCATCCCGGATTCCGCAATTCCACCGCGAGTTATACCGTCAGCCTGCTCAATCCGCAGGTGATCCGCGACCTGCGGCTGGCCGAACACGGCCTGCGCATAGTCGAACGGCCGATCTCGAATTTCCTGCCGCTGTCCGATGCGGATTACCTGAAAGTCGGCGGCACGCTGGAGGCCACCCAGGCCGAAGTCGCACGGTTTTCGAAGCAGGACGCGGTGCGCCTGCCGCAGTATTACGCGATGCTCGAGCGCGTTGCCGATGTGCTGCGCGAGCTTGCGCTGGAGACGCCGCCCAACGTCGGTGGCGGCATCGGTGATTTCCTGGCGGCGCTGAAAACCGCTCGGCGATTCAAGAAACTCGACATGGCGGCGCGGCGCGACGTGCTGGACCTGTTCACGAAAAGCGCAGGCGACCTGCTCGATGCCTGGTTCGAGTCGGCGCCGATCAAGGCAGCCTTCGGCTTCGATGCCATTGTCGGCAACTTTGCCAGTCCCTACGCCCCGGGGACGGCCTACGTTCTGCTGCATCACGTCTTCGGCGAGGTCAATGGCAAACGCGGCATCTGGGGGCATGCCGTCGGCGGCATGGGGGCCATCACCCAGGCGATGGCGGCGGAGGCGCGCGAACGCGGCGTGCAGATCGACACCCGGGCCGAGGTGGCCAGTGTCTGCGTCGATTCGCGCGGCGCCCAGGGTGTGCAGCTGAAGGACGGCCGGGTGATCGAGGCACGCTGTGTCGTCGCCAACGTCAATCCGAAACTGCTCTACCTGAAACTGGTCGATGCCCCGGCACTGGATGCGGAGTTCCTGCAGCGCATCCGCGGCTGGAAATGCGGCTCGGGCACTTTCCGCATGAATGTCGCCCTCAGCGAACTGCCGGATTTCACATGTCTGCCCGGCACGGTTCCGGCGCTGCATCACCAGTCGGGCATCATCATGGCACCATCGCTGCAGTACATGGAGCAGGCCTATTTCGATGCGCGGACCTACGGCTGTTCGCGTGCCCCGGTGGTCGAGATGCTTATCCCGTCGACGGTCGATGGCTCGCTGGCGCCGGCGGGCCGGCATGTCGCCAGCCTGTTCTGCCAGCATTTCAGCCCCGAGTTGCCGAACGGCCTGTCCTGGGACGACATCCGTGAGGATGCTGCCGACCACATCATCGACACCGTGACCCGTTACGCACCCAACTTCAAGGCGGCGGTGATCGCTCGAAAAATATTCTCGCCGCTCGACCTCGAGCGCGAGTTCGGCTTGACCGGCGGCGACATATTCCACGGTGCGCTGACGCTGGACCAGTTGTGGACCGCACGGCCGGTGCTCGGCCATGCCGACTACCGCTCACCGGTGCGCCGGCTCTATCTCTGCGGTGCCGGCGCCCATCCCGGCGGTGGCGTCACCGGCCTGCCGGGCCGCAACGCCGCGCGCGAAATCGTCCGCGACTTCAGGCGCGGCCTGTTCAAGGAGAACAAAGCATGATGCGTAGCCTGTGGCTGGCAGTGATGGCGGCAGTATTGCTGGCGGGATGCGGCAGTGATGTGCCGCGCATCGGCAAAATCGGCGCGGGGGATGTCATCCTCGCTTTCGGCGACAGCCTGACCCACGGTACTGGCGCGAAGGCGGAAGAGAGTTATCCGGCGGTGCTCGGCCAGCTGATCGGCCGCACCGTGATCCGCGCCGGCGTGCCCGGCGAACAGACCGCGGGCGGCCTGGCGCGCCTGCCGGAAGTGCTCGATGAACACCGGCCGAAACTGGTGATCGTCTGCCTCGGCGGCAATGACATGCTGCGCAAGGGCACGCCGGCCAACATCGAGGCCAACCTGCGTGAAATCCTGAAGACCATCAAGTCGCGCGGCCTCGACGCTCTGCTGATCGGCGTGCCGGCGCCGGCGGTGATCACCCGGCCGCCGGATTTCTATTCGAGGCTGGCGAAGGAGTTCGGCATCCCCTACGAGGGCGACATCGTCACCCGCGTGCTCTACAAGTCCGACCTGAAATCCGACCCCATCCATCCCAATGCCGCGGGTTATCGCAAGATGGCCGAGGCGATCGCCGGACTGTTGCGCGACGCCGGGGCCCTCTGAGCGCGGCTGAAGCATGACTGCAGGAAAACATTCGGCGCGCCGGCTCACCGCCACAATGTGCGGCGCCGAAGTGCTGTCGATGACCGGCTTCGCCGCCTACACCACGCTGCTGCCCCAGCTGCAGCGCGAATGGGGATTGTCGAACTCCGAGGCCGGCGCGATCAGCGGTTTCCTGTTCGCGGGCTACATGCTGTCGGTGCCTGTGCTGACCAGCCTCACCGACCGCATGGATTCGCGGCGCATCTATCTCGCCGCCTGCCTCATCGGCAGCCTCGGTGCGGCATTCTTTGCGTTTTTCGGCGCAGGATTCTGGAGCGCGGCCTTCGCCCAGTTCCTGATCGGCGCTGCGCTCGGCGGAACCTACATGCCGGGGCTGAAGGCGCTGACCGACCACCTCGAGGGCGCGGCGCAGTCACGCGCCACTGCGTTTTACACCGCAAGTTTCGGCGTCGGCTCGACGATCTCGATCCTCGTCGCCGGCAAGATCGGCGCCACCATCGACTGGCACTGGGCGTTCTGGTTCGGCGCGATCGGTCCGGTGCTGGCGGGACTGCTGGTCATGTTTGCAATGCCGCCGGGCCGCATGCGCGCGGCGGAACAGCATGCCACCGCGCTGCTTGATTTCCGTCCGGTGCTGAAGAACCGGAAAACCCTGCCGTACATCATCGGTTATGCCGCGCACAACTACGAACTCTTCGGCCAGCGCTCGTGGATGGTTGCCTTCCTCGTGTTCTGCGCGGCACTGCAGCCCGAGCATGCGCCGATGGCGCTGAGCGCGGCGACACTGGCGGCGATGATCAACGTGCTGGGGCCGGTGTTCAGCGTCACCGGCAACGAGATGGCGATCCGCTTCGGCCGCCAGCGCATCATTTTCCTGTTCATGACCCTGTCCGGGGCGATTGCCTGCCTGATCGGGTTCAGCGCAGCCTGGCCCTGGTACATCGTGGTCATGCTGATGATGGTGCACTACGGTGCGATGCTTGGTGATTCCGGCGCGCTGACTTCAGGCGCAGTCGCCAGCACGCCGCCGGAAATGCGCGGCGCGATGATGGCGGTTTATTCCTTCCTGGGTTTCAGCACCGCCTTCCTCGCGCCGCTGGTGTTCGGCCTGACGCTGGATCTGGCCGGCGGGAACCAGAGTGTCACGGCCTGGGGGCTGGCCTTTGCCAGCATCGGCATCTTCGGTCTGCTGTCGCCGCTGGCGCGCTGGTGGTATTTGCGTAGAGCATAAAAATACCAATAAAAACAAATACTTAAATAATTCCCGGATTGAGTCCGGGACAATGCGGAGTGCGCCGCTTCCTTATCGCTGTCCGGTATAGAACTCCGGCCAGCGCTCCAGCACCGCCGGCGCGTCGTCCTTGTAGATGTGGCAGGAGTTGATCTGGTAGGGCTTTTTGCCGGTGGCGGGTTTGCTGGCGTTATGTGCTTCACGCGCGCGCCCCGTGGCCTGGTAGGCGGTGGTGCCGAGCGGGCCCAGCAGTTCGACCAGGTGTGTGCAGCCGAGCACGCCGCCGACGCGTTCGGCAATCGCCTTGCGCCAGCCGGGGCCGATGGTGAGGCCGACCAGTTTCCTGAAATTCACCGTGATGTTGCCGCAGTTTTCGTACGGACCCGTATCAGTGACGGCTTCGACATCATGGATTTTCAGGTCGAGATCGATGGTCAGCCGCAGCCACATGTTGTGCACCGGATCACCGGGCTGGCGCTCGCGGCCGCCATCGCGGCGTGAATGGACATAGGTCTTGGTGTCGACGAGGTGGCCCTCGATGTCCCACAGGCCGTCTTCGCGTTCATAACCTTTGCATTCGACGGTGCGCGTGTGTTTGAGGGTGCGCGGGGCGGGGGCGGGCAACGGCATAAAGCGGACTCCGATGGTTCAGTTGATGATGGAACGGCTTGCACGGCGGTCTTCGAGGCGCGCCAGCAGCTTGAGTTTCTGTTCCCGGGTGTAGCGATGCCAGTCGCTGATTTCCCGCAGCGTGCGCCAGCAGCCGACGCAGAAATCGTGATCCGGTTCGATCATGCAGATGCGCACGCAGGGCGATTCCACGTCCTGCGTCCCGTCGCCTGGCGCGGTCATGCCGCCCTGGCGCGGATCGCGCGCGCGACGCGGGACAGCGTCGGGCGGCCGAGCACGCCGCAGATGTAGTCGCCGGCGGCGATCAGCTTCGTCATGTCGACCCCGGTTTCGATGCCGAGGCCGTCGAGCAGGTAGAGCACGTCTTCGGTCGCGACATTGCCGGTGGCGCCCCTGGCGTAGGGACAGCCGCCGAGCCCGGACACCGAGCTGTCGAAGGTGGCCACGCCGCATTCGAGCGCGGCGTAGATGTTGGTCAGCGCCTGGCCATAGGTGTCGTGGAAGTGCCCGGCGATGCGCTCGACCGGAATGTGTTTCGCCACCGCTTCGATGACCGTGCGGGTCTTGCCGGCGGTGCCGGTGCCGATGGTGTCGCAGACGGTGATCTCGTAGCAACCCATCGCATCGAGCCCTTTCGCCACGTGCACCACCGCGGCGGGATCGACTTCGCCCTCGTAGGGGCAGCCGAGGCAGACCGAAATGTCGCCGCGCACGCGGATGCCTTTCGCGATGGCCGCCTGCGCGACCTCTTCGAAGCGCGCCAGGCCCTCGTCGATCGTGCAATTGGTGTTGCGCTTCGAGAAACTTTCGGTGGCGGCGCCGAACACCACGACTTCCTCCGCGCCGGCGGCGATCGCGGCGTCCAGCCCTTTCATGTTCGGCACCAGCACCGGGTAGATCACGCCGGGCTTGCGGTGGATGCCGGCCATCACCTCGGCGTTGTCCGCCATCTGCGGCACCCATTTCGGCGACACGAAGGCGGTGGCCTCGATCAGCGTCAGGCCGGCGTCCTGCAGCCGGTGGATCAGTTCGATCTTGGATGCGGTCGGCACCGGCGCGGCTTCGTTCTGCAACCCGTCGCGCGGACCGACCTCGAACAGGCGGACTTTTTTCGGCAAGGCCATGGCAGTGATCTCCGGCAGCGGATCCGGGCTAGCGTTTTTTCGCGGACTTCTTCGCCGCGGTCCCTGCCTTCGGCGCTTCGGTCCATTTCGGTTTGCGTTTTTCGAGGAAGGCGCCGAGGCCCTCCTGCGCCTCGGGCGTCGCGCGGATCTCGGCGATGCCCTCGGCGGTTTTCCTGACGATGTCCGGGCCGATAAGGCTGTGTGCGCTCAGCGGAATCATGCGCTTGACCGCCTGCATCGCCTTCGGACCGCTGCTGTAGAGCTGGCCAAGCATTTCCCCGACACGTGTCACCAGATGCTCCTCCTCGACAAGGTCGTGCACCAGGCCGATGCGCCAGGCTTCGGCGCAGTCGAACTCCTCGCCGGACAGCATGTAGCGGCGCGCATGGCGCTGCCCGATCGCGGCGATCACATAGGGGCTGATCATCGACGGGATGATGCCGATTTTCACCTCGGACAGGCGAAAGGTGGCCGTGCGCGCGGCAATCGTTATGTCGCAGGCGGAAACGATGCCGCAGCCGCCGCCGCGCACGGCGCCATGGACTGCCGCGACAGTCGGTTTGTTCAGCGTGTAGAGCAGGTGGAACATGCGTGCCGATTCGGCGGCGTTCTTCCGGTTCTGCGCCGGGGTGAATTTTGCGCTGGCGCGCATATGGCCGATGTCCGCGCCGGCACAGAAACTCTTTCCGGCGCCGGCGATGACCACCGCGCGGATGTCCTCATCATCGTGGATGGACTCCAGTGCCGCGGTCAGTTCGCGGACCATCTCCGGGTCAAAGGCATTGTGGACCTCCGGGCGATTGAGGGTCAGCGTCACGTTGCCGAACCCGTCGCTGGATCGCAGCACGCGGGTGCCGGTGGTTTTGCTCATGATGATGGATTCCTTCAGGCAGGGCGGTGAACGATTTCAGTGCGGCTGCAGGGGACGGCCGCGGCGATGACTGACATGCATGCATCGTGCGGGATTGCCGTCACCGCGCTTGTTGCATCGAAGTATAAGCGCAGGCTGCGCACCCGGCGCAGGCGTCCATGGTACGGATATGGCGGCACGGCGGGAGCCCCTACCACTTGCCTTTGGCCAGCCATTGCTCGATCTGGTCCAGCCGGTCCGATCCCCAGAACGGTTCGCCGTCGACGACGATGTAGGGGGAACCGAAGACGCCGCGTTCGATCGCCGCGTCGACTTCGGAGCGGAGCCTCTCCTTGACGGCGGCATCGTTGACCGCCTGCAGCACGGCGGATTTGTCGTGGCCGAGTTTCGCCGCCACATTGGCGGTGATCTCGGGGCTGGAGATGTCACGGTCTTCGACGAAATAGGCGCGATAGAGCGCCTGCGCCAGTGCCTTTGCCGCGGCGGGGTCGCGGTCCTGCAGCCAGTAATAGGCGCGGCAGGGGGCGATCGAGGACACCGGAAACTTTCCCGGCATCCTGAACGGCAGGCCAAACCAGCGCGCCGAGCGCATCAGGTCATGCAACGCGTAGCTGCCTTTCAGCGGGATGGTGGTCAGCGGTTGCTGGCCGGTGAGCTTGAAAATGGCGCCGAGCAGGATCGGGTGCCACACGGTGCTGCGGCCGTGCCTGGCGGCCAGGGCGTCAATCCGGCTGGCGGCGAAATAACCGTAGGGCGACGAAAAGTCGAAATAGAAATCCACAGGCTGGGACATTGGCAGCTCTCAGAATCCGGGCAGGGGTGCTCCGCGGCTTCTGCCGGGCAGCTGGGTGGGTGCAGTCGAAAGGACGTTAATGGCTTGTTTTTGAAGGGAATAATGAATTTCGTTTACGTAAGCGTAAATCATGCTGCATGTGCCTTGCCGGTATCGGATTCCGTCAGCAGGCGCTGGCATTGGGTGGCGAAAAAATTGATCTCGTTGAGCATGATTTCGACGTCCTCGCGCTGCTGTTCGAGTTGGGCCCGGCGGCGCTCCAGCTTGACCGCAAATTCTTCAAGCTGGCGGCGTTCATCGTTGGCAAGGTCGTACAATTGGAACAGTTCGCGGATTTCGCTGAGGGAGAAGCCCAGCCGCTTGCCGCGCAGCGCGAGTTTGAGGCGTACGCGGTCGCGGTGACTGTAGATGCGGTTGAGGCCTTCGCGCGCCGGGGTCACCAGGCCCTGATCCTCGTAGTGCCGCAGCGTACGGGTGGTGACGCCGAATTCCTGTGCCAGGTCGCTGATGGTGTAGGTTTTGCTCATTGTGCCCTGCAATAACGGCGGATAACATGATTCAGAATCAGCATCACGGTATCATTGCTTTTACGTAAACGTCAAATACCATCAACTTACGACGGCTTCCCTTTCGGAATGCCAGGAAACAGGAAACCGATGACTGCAAAAGAAAAACCGGCACAACAGGCGCCGGCCATGGACGCCGCGGAAATGGCCCGCCTGTACACGGATATCGCCCGCAAGAGCAGCGACCTGCTTGCCCGCTACCTGGCGCGTGGCGCCAACGGCATGCCTGCACTGAGTGACGAACTGGGGATAGCCAAGGCTTTTTTCGAGGCCTGGCAGAGGCTGCTGGCGGACCCGCTGCGCATCGCCGAGATGCAGATGAAACTGTGGCAGGACTACATGGCCCTGTGGCAGAACTCGATGCTGCGCATGTTCGGCCAGGACGCCGCGCCGGTGGTCCAGCCGCACAAGGCGGATCGCCGCTTCCGCCACGAAGACTGGGAGAACAATTTCCTGTTCGACTATTTCAAGCAGTCGTACCTGATCGCTGCGAAACACCTGCACCAGTCGCTGGGCGGTGTTGCGGGACTCGATGACAAGACCGCGAAAAAAGTCGATTTCTACACCCGCCAGTACATCGATGCGGTGTCGCCGACGAATTTCCTGCTGACCAATCCCGAAGCGCTGCGGGAGACCCTCAATTCCGGCGGGCAGAACCTGCTGAAGGGGCTCAACAACCTGCTCGAGGATCTCGCGCGCGGTGAAGACGGGCAACTGCGCGTGCGCATGACCGATGCCAGCGCATTCCGCCTGGGAGAGAACATCGCCACCACCCCCGGCAAGGTGGTGTTCCAGAACGAGATCATGCAGCTGATCCAGTACGCCCCGCAGACGGAAAAGGTGCATGCGGTGCCGCTGCTGATCATCCCGCCGTGGATCAACAAGTTTTACATCCTTGACCTGCGCGAGAACAATTCCTTCGTGCGCTGGGCGGTGGGGCAGGGCCACACGGTGTTCGTGATTTCCTGGGTCAACCCTGACGGGAAACTCGCCCACAAGCGTTTCGATGACTACCTCACCGACGGCACGCTGGCCGCGCTCGACGTCGTGCGCGACATCACCGGCGAGCCGAAGGCCAATGTCATCGGCTACTGCCTCGGCGGCACGCTGCTCGCGGCGGCGCTGGCCTGGCTGGCCGCGAAAAACGAGGACCGCGTCGCCAGCGCGACCTTCTTCGTGACCATGATCGACTTCGCGCGGCCGGGCGAACTCGAGGTGTTCATCGACGAGCAGCAGGTCGGCGCGCTCGAGAAGAAGATGGAGGAACGAGGCTACCTTGAGGGCTCCGAGATGGCTGCCACCTTCAACATGCTGCGCGCCAACGACCTGATCTGGTCCTTTGTTGTCAGCAACTACCTGCTGGGCAAGGATCCTTTCCCCTTCGACCTGCTCTACTGGAACGGCGACTCGACGCGGATGCCGGCGGCCATGCACAGCTTCTACCTGCGCAACATGTACCTGAAAAACCTGCTGCGCGAACCCGGTGGCATCACGCTGGCCGGGGAGCCCATCGACGTGACAAGGGTGAAGACACCGGCCTATTTCATCTCGACCGCGGAGGATCACATCGCGCCCTGGCAATCGACCTATGCCGCGACCCGGCTGCTCGGTGGTCCGGTCCGTTTCGTGCTCGGCGGCTCCGGCCATATCGCCGGCATCATCAACCCGCCGGCGGCCAACAAGTACGGTTACTGGACCAACGAGGATCTGCCGCGCCGCGCCGACGACTGGCTGGCGGCGGCCACGCAGCAGGCGGGTTCGTGGTGGACGGACTGGGCGCGCTGGGTCGCGGAGCATGCCGGCGATCCTGTGCCGGCACGCCAGCCGGGCACACGCAAATATCCCGCCCTTGAGGATGCACCCGGATCCTATGTCCGGCAACGCATCGGGTGACCCCGCACTTTCAGTGGAAGCCGTCATGAATTTCCAGAACCTGCTGCTCGAACAACCCGAATCCGGCATCTACCTGCTGACCGTCAACCGGCCGCGGGCGCTCAATGCGCTGAACGCGGCCACGTTGACGGAACTTGCGCAGGCCGTTGCCGCCGTGGCCGCGGATCCTGCGGCGCGTGTGCTGCTGGTGACCGGAGCCGGTGAAAAAGCCTTTGTCGCCGGCGCCGACATCAGCGAAATGCAGTCCCTGACGGCGGTCCAGGCCCGGGCGTTTTCGGAAGCCGGCATGCGCGTGATGCACGCGCTGGAGGCGCTGCCGGTGCCGGCGATCGCGCTGGTGCAGGGTTATGCGCTGGGAGGCGGCTGCGAACTGGCGCTGGCCTGCGACTGGATCGTCGCCGCCGATTCCGCGGTGTTCGGCCAGCCGGAAGTGAATCTCGGCATTCCGCCGGGTTTCGGCGGCACGCAGCGCCTGGCGCGGCGGGTCGGACCGGCGCGGGCACTGGAACTGGTGACCACCGCGCGCCAGGTCCGTGCCGACGAGGCGCTGGCCATCGGGCTCGTCACCCGGGTGGTGCCCGCGGATGCCTTGCGTGCAAGCGGGCTCGAACTCGCGCGCACGATCGCGGGCAAGGCGCCGGTTGCAGTACGCCTGGCGAAACAGGCCGTGCATCGCGGCCTTGATGTTGATCTGGGCAATGCCTGTGCACAGGAGACCGCGGCATTTGCGCTGGCCTTTTCGACCGCCGATCAGCGTGAAGGCATGCGCGCCTTTCTGGAAAAACGCAGCGCGAAATTCAGCGGGCAGTAGCCCCTGCCTGCGCTGCCATCATGCTGCGCTGCATCAGCAGTTGTGCCGCAGACTCAGCACAGAAGTTATAATTATTCATCCCATCGAGGCAGCGATTCAGGCACCATAAGTGCCGGAATTGTCGCGAAAAAAACAGCCCCAAAAAGGTATTGTCATGGACATGAATGAGCTCCAGCGAGATCTGGATCCCGAGGAAACCCGCGAGTGGCTGGATGCGCTGAAGTCGGTGCTGGAGCGTGAAGGTCCGGACCGCGCGAACTACCTGCTCGAGCGACTGGTGTACGAAGCCCGCCGCGCCGGCGCCTACATTCCGTACAACGCGAACACCGCGTACCTGAACACGATTCCGCCGGATCGCGAGGAGCGTTCGCCCGGTGATTCCGAACTGGAGCACAAGATCCGCTCGCTGGTGCGCTGGAACGCGATGGCGACCGTGGTGCGCGCCAACAAGGAGTCCTCGGAACTCGGCGGGCACATCTCCAGCTTTGCGTCGGCAGCGACGCTGTACGACGTCGGCTTCAATCATTTTTTCCGGGCCGCGAACGACAAATTCCTCGGCGACCTGGTCTACATCCAGGGCCACTCGGCCCCCGGCGTCTATGCCCGCGCCTACCTGGAGGGCCGCATCAGCGAAGAGCAGCTCAACAATTTCCGCCGTGAAGTTGACGGCAAGGGCCTGTCGTCCTATCCGCATCCCTGGCTGATGCCGGATTTCTGGCAGTTCCCGACAGTGTCGATGGGCCTCGGACCGCTGATGGCGATCTACCAGGCGCGTTTCATGCGTTACCTGAAGGACCGCGGCATGATTGAGCCCCAGGGCCGCAAGGTCTGGGCGTTCATGGGCGATGGCGAGATGGACGAACCGGAGTCGCTGGGCGCCATTTCCCTCGCCGGCCGCGAAAAACTCGACAACCTGATTTTCGTCATCAACTGCAACCTGCAGCGCCTCGACGGGCCGGTGCGCGGCAACGGCAAGATCATCCAGGAACTCGAGTCCGATTTCCGCGGCTCCGGCTGGAACGTGATCAAGGTGGTCTGGGGCTCCTACTGGGACCCGCTGCTGCAGAACGACAAGACCGGCATCCTGCTCAAGCGCATGGAGGAATGCGTCGACGGCGAATACCAGACCTTCAAGTCGCATGACGGCGCCTACGTGCGCAAGCATTTTTTCGGCAAGTATCCGGAACTCGCGGCGATGGTGTCGAACATGTCCGACGACGACATCTGGCGCCTGAACCGCGGCGGCCACGATCCGCACAAGATGTATGCAGCCTATGCCGCGGCGATGAAACACACCGGGCAGCCGACGGTGATTCTGGCGAAGACCGTCAAGGGTTACGGCATGGGTGAATCCGGCGAAGGCCAGAACATCTCCCACCAGCAGAAGAAAATGGGCACCGCGTCGATCCGCGCCTTCCGCGACCGCTTCAATCTGCCGATCCCGGACGACAAGCTCGAGGAAGTGCCGTTCTACAAGCCGCCCGAGGACTCGCCGGAAATGCAGTATCTGCGCAGCCGCATCGAGGCGATGGGAGGCTCGCTGCCGCTGCGCCAGCGCAAGGTCGAGCCGCTGGAGGTGCCCGCGCTGTCGGCCTTCGAGGCCCAGCTGAAGAGCAGCGAGGACCGCGAGTTTTCGACGACGATGGCCTTTGTGCGCATTCTCAACACGATCATCCGCGACAAGAAGATCGGCAAGCTCGTGGTGCCCATCGTGCCGGACGAATCGCGCACCTTCGGCATGGAGGGCATGTTCCGCCAGCTCGGCATCTATTCCCACGTCGGCCAGCTTTACACGCCGCAGGATGCCGACCAGCTGATGTTCTACAAGGAAGACAAGGGCGGGCAGATCCTGCAGGAAGGCATCAACGAGGCGGGCGCGATGTCATCATGGATTGCCGCGGCGACCTCCTACGCCAACAACCGGCAGATGATGATACCGTTCTACATCTTCTACTCGATGTTCGGTTTCCAGCGCATCGGCGACCTGGCCTGGGCCGCCGGCGACCTGCGCGCGCGCGGGTTCCTGCTTGGCGGCACCGCCGGCCGCACCACCTTGAATGGCGAGGGCCTGCAGCACGAGGATGGCCACAGCCACATCCTGGCCTCGACGATCCCGAACTGCGTGACCTACGACCCGACCTTCGCCTACGAACTGGCGGTGATCATCCAGGACGGCCTGCGCCGGATGTACCGGGAGCAGGAGGACGTCTTCTATTACATCACCGTGATGAACGAGAACTACACCCACCCGGCAATGCCGGAGGGCGTGGAGAAGAACATCCTCAAGGGCATGTACCTGCTGTCGGAAGGCAAGGCGAAGAAGAACCAGCCCAAGGTGCAGCTGCTGGGCAGCGGCACCATTCTGCGCGAGGTGATCGCCGGCGCCGAACTGCTGGAGAAGGATTTCGGCATTGCCGCCGACATCTGGAGCGTCACCAGCTTCAACGAACTGCGCCGCGACGGCCTCGACGTGCAACGCTGGAACATGCTGCATCCGGACCAGGAGCCGCGGCAGAGCCATATCGAGCAATGCCTGAAGGACCGCGCCGGTCCGGTGGTGGCGGCAACGGATTACATGAAGCTGTTTGCCGACCAGGTGCGCGCCTTCCTGCCGACGCACAATTTCATCACCCTCGGCACCGACGGTTTCGGACGTTCCGACACCCGCCGCAAGCTGCGCCAGTTCTTCGAGGTCGACCGCCATTATGTTGCCGTCGCCGCGATGAAGGCGCTGGCCGACCAGGAAATGCTGCCGCGCAAGACCGTGGCCGAGGCGGTGAAAAAATACGGCATCAACCCCGACAAGCCGAACCCGGCAACCGTCTGAGCAAAACACAGCCATGGCAAACGCAATCGAAGTCAAGGTGCCGGATATCGGCGATTTCAAGGACATCCCGGTGATCGAGGTGCTGGTGAAGCCGGGCGACAGCGTCAAGGCGGAGGATCCGCTGGTTACGCTGGAGTCGGACAAGGCGACGATGGAGGTGCCGTCCCCCGCTGCCGGCGTTGTCAGGGACATCCGGCTCAAGGTCGGCGACAAGGTGTCGGAAGGCATGCTGGTGCTGACGCTGGAGCCTGCAGGCGAAGCGCCGTCAAAAACCCCCGTGCCCGCTGCGACACCGGCTCCCGCACCGGCATCCGCGCCGGCCGCGGTGACAAAGCCTGCGCCGGCGCCGAAACCTGCGCCTGCCGCGCCTGTTCCGGTACCCGCGACCGCCATCGACGAAGCGGGATTCGGCAAGGCCCATGCCAGTCCCTCGGTGCGTCGTTTCGCGCGCGAGCTGGGTGTCGATCTCGGCCGCGTCAGCGGCAGCGGTCCCAAAGGCCGCGTGCTGGTCGAGGATGTGCAGGCCTATGTCAAGGGCGAACTGTCGAAGCCGCGCGAAGCCGCCGCGGGCGGCGGCAGCCTGGGCTTCAACCTGCCGCCGCTGCAGCCGGTGGATTTTGCGAAATTCGGGCCGGTCACCGAGCAGCCGCTGTCGCGCATCAAGAAACTGTCCGGGGGCTTCCTCCACCGCAACTGGATCAGCATTCCGCATGTCACCCAGCAGGACGAGGCCGACATCACCGAGCTGGAGGCCTTCCGCAAGTCACAGGCCGAGGAGGCGAAGAAGCAGGGCATCAAGTTCACCATGCTCGGCTTCCTGATGAAGGCCTCGGTGGTCGCGCTGAAACAGTTCCCGGAATTCAACGCCTCGCTGTCGGCCGACGGCGAAAAACTGGTGTTGAAGAACTACTTCCACGTCGGCGTCGCCGTCGATACGCCGAACGGGCTGGTGGTGCCGGTGATCCGGGACGTGGACAAGAAAGGCCTGCTCGAGATCGCGAAGGAACTCGATGAAGTCAGCGGCCGCATGCGCGCCGGCAAGATCGCCCCGGCGGACCTGCAGGGCGGCTGCTTCTCGATTTCCAGCCTGGGCGGCATTGGCGGCACATTCTTCACGCCGATCATCAACGCCCCGGAAGTCGCCATTCTCGGCGTCGGCAAGGCGGCGATGAAGCCGGTGTGGAACGGCAGGGAATTCGCGCCGCGGCTGATGCTGCCGCTGTCGCTGTCCTATGACCACCGGGTGATCGACGGCGCGCTCGGCGCGCGTTTCTGCACCTACCTGTCAACGGTGTTGTCCGACATCAGGAGACTCGTTCTCTAGCGATGAGTGATGAATGATGATTGATGAACGCGGCGTGCCGGCAAAGCGCGTGATGATTGCTTCGGCCGCTCATCACTCAGCACTCATCGCTCCGCGCTGCCTCTGATGTCTCCCATCGGCATCCTCGGCGGCACCTTCGACCCGATCCATTTCGGCCATCTGCGCCTTGCAGAGGAGGCGTGCGAGGCGCTCGATCTGGCCGAGGTGCGCTGGATCCCCGCCGGCCAGCCGCCGCACCGCGCGGCGCCGCGCGTCGATGCGATGCATCGCCTGGAAATGGTGAGGCGCGCCGTGGCCGGCAACCCCGCCTTCGCAGTAGATGATGCCGAAACGCGATCGGCGGCGCCCAGCTACACCGTGACCTCGCTCGAGCGCCTGCGCGCTGCGGCGGGCGCGCGACCGCTGGTGCTGCTGATGGGCGCCGACGCCTTTCTCGGGCTTGCCTCATGGCACCGCTGGCGCGAGCTTTTCGCGCTGGCGCATATCGGGGTGGCGACGCGCCCGGGCTTCGAATTCTCCCCGCAGGAATTTCCGGCGGAGCTCGCCGAAGACTGCGCGGACCGGCTGGGCCGCAACCCTTGCGCGCTGAGAGAAGGGCCCGCCGGCCAGGTTGTCGCATTCGACATGACGCCGCTGGACATTTCCGCCTCGATCGTGCGCGCACGGCTGGCGGCGGGCCTGAGCGTGCGCTATTTGCTTCCCGATCCCGTGCGGGAGTATATTGACCAACATCACTTGTACAGAATGCCTGATGGACGTTAGAAAACTGCAGAAGGTCGCCGTCAGCGCGCTGGAGGACATCAAGGCGCGCGATATCGAAGTCATCAACACCACCAAGATATCCTCCCTCTTCGATCGCATCATCATCGCCAGCGCCGACTCGGCGCGGCAGACCAAGTCGCTCGCGCGCAGCGTGCAGGACAAGGTGCTCGCAGCCGGCGGACGCGTGATCGGCATGGAAGGGGAGGAGACCGGCGACTGGATCGTCGTCGATCTCGGCGACATCGTCGTGCATATCATGCAGCCGGCGGTGCGCACCTACTACAATCTCGAAGAGCTCTGGTCGGCCAGGCCGGCCGCGCGCAAGAAAACCGCCTCCGAGGGCGGATGAAGCTCGCCATCGTCGCCGTCGGCACGCGCATGCCGGGCTGGGCCGACGAGGCCTTTGCCGAATTCGCAAGGCGCATGCCACGCGAACTGGCGCTCGAACTCAAGGAGATCAAGGCCGAACCGCGCAGCGGCGGCAAGCCCGTCGAGGCCCTGCTGGCCGCAGAAGCCAGCCGCATCGGCGCGGCGTTGCCGGCCCGCAGCCGGCTGGTGGCGCTCGACGAGCGCGGCGCCGACCTGACCACGCAGCAATTGGCGGGACGGCTGCGCCAGTGGATGGAAGCGGGCGACGATGTCGCCTTCGTCATCGGCGGACCCGATGGCCTGGCGCCGGACCTCAAGGCCGCCGCGCACGAGACGCTGCGCCTGTCGAGCCTGACGCTGCCGCATGCGCTGGCGCGCGTGCTGCTGGCCGAGGCGCTGTACCGTGCCGCCAGCCTGCTGAAGGGCCATCCGTATCACCGGGAATAGCATGATCAATCTGGAGCCCCGCATCTATCTCGCTTCCCGCAGCCCGCGCCGTCGCGAACTGCTGACGCAGATCGGCGTGCGCTTCGAGCTGCTGATGTTCCGCGGCATTCCGCGCGAAGACCCGGATGTCGATGAAACGGTGCTGCCGCAGGAAAGCCCGGAAGATTACGTCGTGCGCGTGACGCTGGCCAAGGCGCAGGCCGGCATGCGGCGCATCCGCGAGCGGCACCTGATCCCGCATCCCGTCCTCGCCGCCGACACCACGGTGGAAACCGACGGCCACGTCATCGGCAAGCCGGAACACGAGGCCGACGCCGTGGCGATCCTGCAGCGCCTGTCCGGCCGCACCCATCGTGTCCTGACGGCGGTGGCGATCGCCGATTTCGAGCGGGTGGAATCCCTCCTCAGCATCAGCGAGGTGCGCTTCAGGGCGCTGGAGCAAGAGGAGATCCGCCGCTATGTCGCCAGCGGCGAGCCGCTCGACAAGGCCGGCGCCTACGGCATCCAGGGACGCGCCGCCATCTTCGTCGAGGAGATCAAGGGTTCCTATACCGGCATAATGGGATTGCCCCTTTACGAAACCGCCCTTCTTCTGCGACGCTTCTGTTATCCAATATAAACAGGGGGCAGTCGTGAGCGCACTGAACTGGTTCAAGCGCATCCTGGGACAGCAAAGCGAAGTGGCGGCGCAACCGCCCGTCGAAACCTCGGCGGAGCTTGCCGGCCTCAACTTCATGACGGCCATCGAGGCGCACATCAAGTGGAAGGGCCGCCTGGAAAGCTATATCGACGGCACCAGCGACGAGGACCTCAAGGTGGAGGTGATCTGCCGCGACGACCAGTGTCCGCTGGGCAAGTGGATTTACGGCACGGGCGGCGAGCGTTTCGGCACGATCGAGACCTTCGGCGAAATGAAGGGCCAGCACGCCCTCTTCCACCAATGCGCCGGCCGTGTTGTCGAGACCGCCCAGGCCGGCAAGAAGGACGAGGCGAGGCGCCTGCTCCAATATGGCGACTACGTGCGCGCCTCGGAGCAGGTCAAGCGCCTGCTCGCCAAGCTCTACGTGCGACTGAACGCCGCTTCCTGAGCGGCGCGCGCAGGGTCGCGCCGCGACCTGCTACACTTCACTCGCCATGAGCGAGGAATTCCTGGTCAACTTCACGCCGCAGGAAACGCGCGTCGCCCTCATGCAGGGCGGCGTCGTGCAGGAACTGCACATCGAGCGCACCGCCTCGTGCGGCCTGGTCGGCAACGTCTATCTCGGCCGCGTCGTGCGCGTGCTGCCGGGCATGCAGTCGGCCTTCATCGACATCGGCCTGGAGCGCACCGCCTTCCTGCACGTGGCCGACATCTGGGAGCAGCGCCAGAACGGCCATGGCGGCAGCAACGGCCATAACGGGGACGGACCCAGGCCGATCGAGAAGATCCTCTCCGAGGGTCAGAACCTCATCGTGCAGGTCTTGAAGGACCCCATCGGCACCAAGGGCGCCCGCCTGTCCACGCAGATCAGCATCGCCGGCCGGCTGCTCGTCTATCTGCCGCAGGAGAAGCACATCGGCATCTCGCAGCGCATCGAGAGCGAAGCCGAGCGCGTGCAGTTGCGCGAGAAGCTGCAGCAGCTCGTGCCGGAGAGCGAGCCGGGCGGCTTCATCGTGCGCACCATGGCGGAGAAGGCCAGCGACGAGGAGTTGGCCAACGACATCGCCTACCTGCGCAAGATGTGGGCCGAGGCGAAAAACGCCGCGGTCAGCGCCCGCCCGCCCGCGCTGCTCTACCAGGACCTGACCCTGGGGCAGCGCCTGCTGCGCGACCTGGTGACGCCGGACACCGCGCGCATCCACATCGACTCGCGCGAGAACTTCCAGAAGCTCTCCGCCTTCGCGCAGGAATACATGCCGCAGCTGGCCGGACTGCTGGAGCACTACACCGGCGAGCGGCCGCTGTTCGACCTGCACGGCGTCGAGGACGAAATCCAGAAGGCGCTGGCGCGCCGCGTCGACCTCAAGTCCGGCGGCTACCTGATCATCGACCAGACCGAGGCGATGACCACCATCGACGTCAACACCGGCGGCTTCGTCGGCCTGCGCAACTTCGACGACACCATCTTCAAGACCAACCTCGAGGCGGCGCAGACCATCGCGCGCCAGCTCCGGCTGCGCAACCTGGGCGGCATCATCATCCTCGACTTCATCGACATGGAGAGCGAGGAGCACAAGGCCGCCGTGCTGGCGGAACTGAACAAGGCGCTGGGGCGCGACCACACGCGCATGTCGGTGAACGGCTTCACCGCGCTCGGCCTGGTGGAGATGACGCGCAAGAGGACGCGCGAGTCGCTCGCCCACGTATTGTG